>JBIOYL010000099.1:0-2073 GCA_044870185.1 Actinomycetes bacterium
GCTCGTCCTCGCCACGGTGGCGGTGCTCGAGAACCGGAAGACGACGGCCGCGATGACGCTCCTGCTGCCGCTCGTCGCGCTCGGGCTGCCGGTGGTCGACACGGTCTTCGCCGTGGTCCGCCGCACCGCCCGCGGTCGCAATCCGCTCCGGCGCGACATGGGGCACCTCCACCACCGGCTCCTCCGGCTCGGGCTCTCGCCGCAGCGGGCGGTCAGCCTGCTGCTCGCCGCCAGCGCGGTCTTCGGCGTGGTGGCGGTCGTCCTGGCGCGACTCCCCAAGCAGGCGGCACTCACGGTGACGGGGATCCTGGGGCTCGCGGTGCTGGCCGGGGTCGCCGCCCTCACCTATCTCGAGCGCCGCGCCGGCAACGGCAGCCGCTGACTCGCGCCCCAGCAGGCCGCCGACCGTCGGCTGTTCCGCTCCGAGCGCGGGCTTTGCCCGCGCAAGCTCCTGGGGGAGGTTTGCTCAGAAAGTCCCGCTCCCAGCGTTACCGCGGGCTCAAGCGGCCACTTGCAGCGTCACCCGATAGCCCTGCCGCTCCAGGGCTTGGATCGCCCGGTGCTTGACGCGCTCGGTCTGGCGGCCGTCGAAGTAGTCGGCCCCCAGCTCCTGGTAGGTGGTCCGACGGTCGAGCAGATAGTAGGCCGTCGTGAGAAGGGTGTGCGCGACCGCCACCACCGCTTTCTTGTGGCCGCGGTGCCGCAGGACCCGCCGGTAGCGCGCCGCCAGGCTCGTGTGCGCGCTGTGCGTCGCCGCCAGCGCCGCTTGAATCAGCGCCCCCCGCAGCGCGCGGTTGCCCTTGCGCGTCCGGCCCGACTGGTGCTTGCCCGCGCTCTCATGGTTGCCCGGACAGAGCCCCGCCCAGCTCGCCAGGTGCCGGGCCGTCGGGAACTGGGCCATGTTCACCCCCAGCTCCGCGATCAGCACGTCCGCCGTCCGGGGGCCGACCCCCGGGATTGTCTGCAGCCGAGCCCACGCCTCCGCGAAAGGGGCCAGCGCGGCCTCGATCTCCACGCTCAGCGAGCCGATCGTCTCGTCGAGGTACTCCAGATGCGCCAGCAACTGGCTGGCCAAGAAGGCGTGGTGCGGCCGAAACCGGCCGGCCAATGCCTGGCGCAGGGCCGGCAGCTTCTTGCGCAGGGTCCCACGGGCCAGCTCCGCCAACACCTGGGGATCGGTGGTCCCGGCGATCAAGGCCCCCAGCATCGCCCGGCCCGACGCGCCGAGGATGTCACTGGCCACCGACGCCAGCTTGATGCCCGCCTCCTCGAGCAGCTTGTGCAGCCGATTGGCCTCCCGCGTGCGATCTTGCAGCAGGGCCCGGCGATACCGGGTGAGGTCCCGCAGGTCGCGAATCGGCGGCGGCGGCACGAAGCTGCCCCGCAACAGCCCGTGCTCCAGCAACTGCGCGATCCACTCGCAATCCCGCACGTCGGTCTTGCGCCCCGGCACCTGCGTGATGTGGGCGGCGTTGACCAGCAGGCTGGTGAAGTCCGCTTCGAGCACGGCGTAGACCGGCTTCCAGTAGACCCCCGTGCTTTCCATCGCCACGTGGGTGACGCCGTGGGCCGCCAGCCAGTCCCGCAGCGCGAGCAACTCGACGGCCACCGTGCCGAAGGTCTGGACGACCTGGGTGCGGTCGCCGTGCGGCCCAGGCACCCGCACGCAGGCGGTCACCGTCTTCTTGTGGACGTCCAGTCCGCAGACTCGCTTCAGCACCTGGTCCATGGGGCGCCTCCTTCGTCGGCGTCACCGGCGGCCCGGAGGAGGCTCGTGCGCACGAGTTTGCTCGGCGTGCTCAGGGCAACAATGCGGGGTCCCGAAAACCTCCCACGCCAAATTGGGACCGGACTGCGGTACCATTCTCTCCGCGGCGTCGGCCGGGCTGCCGGTGTGCGCTCAGCATAGCCCACTTTCATTCTGCAGGGTGGGCCGCAGGCCCATGGGAATTGGGACGGAGGTGATTGTGAACCAGGCTCAGGAGCGACGCCGGGACTGGAAGGAGCGCGAGACAGCGCCGCGCTCAAGCGAGCGCGCGCGGATCACGATGAGCGAGATCGGCCCTACCGCGT
>JBIOYL010000100.1:0-3973 GCA_044870185.1 Actinomycetes bacterium
CGATAGGTGCTGGTGTAGTTGGATACGTAGAGCCCCAAGGTCGCCGACGACGCCAGCAGCACCGCCAGGGGCCAGCGCCGCCGGGCCAGCGTCAATGCGGCGATGGTCAACCCGCACGCGTAGGCGAACGCATCCGATCGGGCGCCCGGCCCCAGCGCCACGGCCAGACCCGCGTCGACCACCGGCGCGGGAACCCGCCGCAGCCGCTGCCGCAAGCACGTCACATCCAGATCTCCAGGGTTGTGCTCGACTACCTTGCCGCAGGTAGCGGCCACGGTCCAGTTCCGCGCGGACCCGCCGGTCCAACATCGCGAACCTAGCTCAACGGCGCATCCCTGACAAAGTTACCAAGCGGGGCCGCCTAAGCGTGAGCGGCCGGGCGTCCCGCCGGCCTGGCGTTTGACGCGACTTGCCATCGCTCGCTACCATTTCCCCTTGCGCCCAGCCGCCGTGGTTTGGCGTGTGCAGGCGTGCCCGGGCCGGTCCGCCGGAGGGGTCCGGGGAACCCCGAGGGGGTGCCCCGGTCGCCGGGTCGGGGTCCGGGGAACCCCGAGGGGGTGCCCCGGTCGCCGGAGTGCCTGGACGGCGAGGCAGGGCGACCAGACGAGTGCACCATCCGAAAGACGACCCCCAACGGCCTCGGCCGGGCTGAACGCCCGACACCGTGGAGTTGCGTGAGCAGCGGGAAGAGGCGGGCAGCGCAGCAAGAGGCCGGGCAGCACAGCGGGAACAGGCAAGCGCAGCGACACAGCGGCAGGGCAAGGCGGCAAGCGGCAAGGAGACTGGATGCCAACGATCGCGCAGCTGGTCCGCAAGGGCCGCGAGAGCAAGGCGGGCAAGACCAAGACGCCCGCGCTGAAGGGCTCGCCCCAGCGCCGTGGGGTCTGCACGCGCGTGTACACCACCACCCCGAAGAAGCCCAACTCGGCGCTCCGCAAGGTCTGCCGCGTCCGCCTGACCAGCGGCATCGAGGTCACCGCCTACATCCCGGGCATCGGCCACAACCTGCAGGAGCACTCGATCGTGCTGGTGCGCGGCGGCCGGGTCAGGGACCTGCCGGGGGTCCGCTACAAGGTGATCCGCGGCACGCTCGACACCCAGGGCGTCCGCGACCGCCGCAAGGCCCGCTCCCGCTACGGCGCCAAGAGCAAGCAAGGCTAGGACGCGCACGGAACAAACCGTGCGGCGGCCGCATTGAACAGGAGGAACGTTGCCGCGCAAGGGACCCGCCAGCCGCCGGCCGCTCACGCCGGACCCCATCTACCAGTCGCAGCTGGTCACCCAGCTGGTCAACAAGATCCTGCTCAGGGGCAAGCGCTCGCTCGCCGAGCACATCGTGTACGCGGCGCTCGAGCAGTGCCGGCGCAGGACGGGCAACGACCCGGTGACAACCCTTAAGCGCGCGGTCGAGAACGCCAAGCCGGTGCTCGAGACCCGCAGCCGGCGCGTCGGCGGGGCCACCTACCAGGTGCCGGTCGAGGTGCGGCAGGGGCGGTCCACCACGCTGGCGCTGCGCTGGATCGTCAACTTCGCCCGCAACCGGCGGGAGAAGACGATGGCCGACCGGCTGGCCGGCGAGCTGCTGGACGCCTCCAACGGCGCCGGCGCGGCCGTCAAGCGCAGGGAAGACACCCACAAGATGGCCGAGGCCAACAGGGCCTTCGCCCACTACCGCTGGTAGCAGCACGAAAGAGATAGATGAGCAACACCGTAGTCGATCGGAAGGCCGGCCGGGCCGGCAGAGGCGGGCTCGCGATCCGCGAGTTCCCGCTCAGCCGCACGCGCAACATCGGCATCATGGCGCACATCGACGCCGGCAAGACCACGACCACCGAGCGGATCCTGTACTACACCGGCCGCACCTACAAGATCGGCGAGGTCCACGAGGGCGCCGCCGTCATGGACTGGATGCAGCAGGAGCAGGAGCGCGGCATCACGATCACCTCGGCCGCCACCACCTGCAAGTGGAAGGACCACTGGATCAACCTGATCGACACGCCCGGCCACGTCGACTTCACCGTCGAGGTCGAGCGCTCCCTGCGGGTGCTCGACGGCGCCATCGCCGTGTTCGACGCGGTCAGCGGGGTCGAGCCCCAGTCCGAGACGGTCTGGCGGCAGGCCGACAAGTACCACGTCCCCCGGGTCTCGTTCGTCAACAAGATGGACCGGGTGGGGGCCGAGTTCCACCGCACCGTCGACATGATCGTCGACCGGCTCGGGGCCACCCCGGCCGTCGTCCAGCTCCCCTGGGGCGTGGAGAGCAACTTCCACGGTGTGATCGACCTGGTCGAGCTGCGCGGCCGCTACTGGCCGAGCGACGGCATGGGCGAGGCGTGGGAGGACCGCCCGATCCCCGCCGAGTACGAGGAGATCGCCGCCACCTGGCGCCGCCGCCTGGTCGAGGTGCTGGCCGACCACGACGAGGCCCTGATGGAGCGCTACGTGCTCGAGCAGGAGCCGACCGCCGAGGAGCTGCGCGCGGCGCTGCGCAAGGCGACCATCGCCAGCAAGGTCACGCCGGTGCTGTGCGGCTCCGCCTTCCGGAACAAGGGCGTGCAGCCGCTGCTCGACGCGGTCGTGCACTACCTGCCCTCGCCGCTGGACGTGCCCCCCATCAAGGGCGCCAAGCCGGGCGACGAGGAGGCGATCATCGAGCGCCGCGCCGACGACGCCGAGCCCTTCGCCGCGCTCGCCTTCAAGATCATGAGCGACCCCTACGTGGGCAAGCTCACCTACTTCCGGGTCTACTCGGGGACGATGAAGGCGGGCAGCCACGTCTACAACGCCACCAAGGACCGCAAGGAGCGCATCGGCCGGCTGCTGCAGATGCACGCCAACCACCGCGAGGACAAGGAGGCGGTGTTCGCGGGCGACATCGTGGCCGCGGTGGGGCTCAAGTTCACCACCACCGGCGACACGCTCTGCGACCCCGACCATCCGATCGTGCTCGAGTCGATGAACTTCCCCGACCCGGTGATCGAGCTCGCGATCGAGCCGAAGTCCAAGTCCGACCAGGACAAGCTGGCGGGCGCGCTCGCCCGCCTGGCCGAGGAGGACCCGACCTTCCGGGTCCACACCGACGCCGACACCGGCCAGACGATCATGGCGGGCATGGGCGAGCTGCACCTGGAGGTGCTGGTCGACCGCATGCTGCGCGAGTTCCGGGTGGACGCCAACATCGGCAAGCCGCAGGTCGCCTACCGCGAGACGATCCGCAAGCCGGTGCGCGACCACGAGCTGCGCTACGTCAAGCAGACCGGCGGCCGCGGCCAGTACGCGCACGTGGTCATCGACCTGGAGCCCACCGCGGGCGACGGTGGCGGCTACGAGTTCGTCAACAAGATCGTCGGCGGCAAGATCCCGCGCGAGTTCATCCCGGCCGTGGACGCCGGCATCCAGGACGCCATGCACGCCGGGGTGCTGGCCGGCTACCCGGTGGTCGACTGCCGGGTGATCCTGCACGACGGCTCCTACCACGAGGTCGACTCGTCGGAGATGGCCTTCAGGATCGCCGGCTCGATCGCCTTCAAGGAGGCCAGCCGCCGGGGCGACCCGGTGCTGCTCGAGCCGATCATGGAGGTCGAGGTGGTCACGCCGGAGGAGTTCGCCGGCGACGTGATGGGCAACCTGTCGGGCCGCCGCGGACGCATCGAGCGGATGGAGCCGCGCGGCAACGCGACGGTGATCCGGGCGGCCGTGCCGCTGGCCACCATGTTCGGCTACACCACCGACCTGCGCTCGATGACGCAGGGCCGGGCGACCGCGACCATGCACTTCAGCCACTACGCGGAAGTGCCCGAGAGCATCGGCCACGACATCGTCGCCAAGCTGCGCGGCGAATAGGACAAGGGGTGTTGGGTGATGGCGAAGAAGCGGTTTGTGCGGTCGAAGCCGCATTTGAATATTGGGACGATGGGGCATATTGATCATGGGAAGACGACGTTGACGGCGGCGATTACGAAGGTGCTGCATG
>JBIOYL010000101.1:0-13586 GCA_044870185.1 Actinomycetes bacterium
CGCCGGCGGTCGGCCCGGACCGACCGCAGCCGCCCGCTGTGCCCGGCGACCGCCGGCGGCGGGAACCCGGCCAGGTTCGCGACGGGCAGCTCGGCCAGCGTCTCGCCGAGCACGTCCGCCGCCGGCAGCCACCCCGACCCCATGACCAGGGCGATGTCGTGGCGTGCGGCGCCGGTCTGCTCGGCGAGCTGCCCGGCGGCCTCCGCGGCCATCCGCTGGGCGTGCCGGGCGTCGACGGCGGATGCGGCGGTGCGGTGCTCCATGCAGCTCACCTCTGGCGCGCCGTGTACCACGGCTTGATGACGTGGTCGATGAGCTCTAGCCGCTCGTCGAACGGGACGAACGCCGACTTCATCGCGTTCACGGTCAGCCATTGCAGGTCCGCCCAGCCGTAGCCGAACGCCGCGGACACCAGCGCGAGCTCCTTCGACAGCGTCGTGTCGCTCATCAGCCGGTTGTCGGTGTTGACGGTGACCCGGAACAGCAGCCGGCGCAGCAGCCCGATCGGGTGCTCGGCGATGGACGGCGCGCTGCCGGTGTGCACGTTGGACGACGGGCACAGCTCCAGCGGCACGCGGCGGTCGCGCACGTATGCCGCCAGCCGGCCGAGCACCACCTTCCGGTCGGGACCGACGAGGATGTCGTCGACGAGGCGCACCCCGTGGCCCAGCCGGTCCGCCCCGCACCACTGCAGCGCCTCCCAGATCGACGGCAGCCCGAACGCCTCGCCGGCGTGGATGGTGAAGTGCGCGTTTTCGCGCTGCAGGTACTGGAACGCGTCCAGGTGCCGGGTCGGCGGGTTGCCGGCCTCCGCCCCGGCGATGTCGAAGCCCACCACGCCGGCGTCGCGGTACCGCACCACCAGCGCGGCGATCTCCATCGAGCGGGCGGCGTGCCGCATCGCGGTGAGCAGCGCCCCCACCCGGATCGACCGGCCGGCGCTGCCCAGCCGGAAGCCCTCCAGCACCGCCTCCACCACCTCGGGCAGGTCGAGCCCGGCCTGGACGTGCAGCTCGGGGGCGAAGCGGACCTCGGCGTACACGACCCCGTCGGCGGCCAGGTCCTCGGCGCACTCCGCGGCCACCCGCACGAGCGCCTCCCGGGTCTGCATCACCGCGACCGTGTGCGCGAACCTGCCCAGGTAGTGCACGAGCGAGCCGGACTCGCTGGCACGGTGAAACCATCCGGTGAGCTCGGCCACGTCCTCGGTCGGGAGAGCACGGTAGCCCGTCTGGCGGGCGAGCTCCACGACCGTGGCCGGGCGCAGCCCCCCATCCAGATGGTCGTGCAGCAGCACCTTCGGGGCGGCCCGAACGTCGTCGATGGCGAGCATCACCAAACCGCCCTCGCTGATCGCCCCTCAGTTCCCGGATAGCCGGGACCATCGTCGTCCCCCGGCCGCCGCATGGCAAACGCCGTCATCACATCCGGGTTCGATTCCGCATCGAATGCGGGCCCGGTGGCGTGGCAGTGGCGCCGGGCTGCTGATCGCCGCGGTCACCGCGCAGCTGCCCGCCCGCTGCGTGATCGACGCCGAGATCGTGGTCCCCGACCCGGCCGGCAGACGGCTGGACTTCGACGCGCTGCTGCTGCGCATCCACCCGGCCGCCAGCCGCTGCGGCCCGAACGCGTGGTGGAGGTCCGCTACGACCACCTGGAGGGGCGCCGCTTCCGCCACACCGCCCAGTTCGTGCGCTGGCGTCCCGACCGCGACCCCCGCTCGTGCACCTACGCCCAGCTCGAGGAAACCGTCAGCTTCGACCTCGCCGAGGTCCTGGCGACCACGGCGACCTGACCGTCCACCTGCCGCTATCCTGCCTGCACGGCCGTCGGCGCCGTACGGGCCGGTGGCCGACCTGCCAGATGGAAGGAGCGCGGATGCGCTACGAGATCCTCGCCGAGGCGTACCGGGACCTGGAGGCCGCGACCGCCCGCCTGGCGCTGATCGACCGGCTGGCCGAGCTGGTTCGGCAGACTCCGAGCGAGCTGCTGCCCACGGTGGCGTTGCTGTGCCAGGGCCAGATCGCCCCCGACTTCGCCGGGGTGGAGCTCGGCCTGGCCGAGCGCATGGCCGCCCGGGCCGCGGCCCAGGCCGCCGGGGTGCCCGTCGAGCAGGTACTGGCCACCGCGCGGGAGACGGGCGACCTGGGCCTGGCCGCCGAGCGGCTGCTCGCCGCCGAGGCCGCCGGGTCACGGCCGGCGACCCTGGAGGTCGGGATGGTGTTCGACACCCTGCACCAGATCGCCCAGGCGCAAGGGGAAGGCTCCCAGGCCCGCAAGCTGGCCCCGCTGGTCGGGCTGTTGCAGCGGGCGACCCCGCTGGAGGCCCGCTACCTGGTGCGCACCGTGACCGGCACGCTGCGCCTGGGGATCGGCACCGCCACCATCCTGGACGCGCTCGCCCAGGTCCACGCCGGCGGCCGCGCCGCCCGGCCGGTGCTGGAGCGGGCCTACAACATCTGCTCCGACCTGGGCCTGGTCGCCGCCACCCTGGTCGACGGTGGGCTGGCCGCGGTCGAGGCGATGCAGGTCCGGGCCGGCAACCCGGTCCGGCCGATGCTCGCCCAGCGGCTGTCCAGCCCCGCCGAGATCCTGGCCAAGCTCGGGGGGTCGTGCGCGGCCGAGTACAAGTACGACGGCATCCGGGTGCAGGCCCACCGCACCGCCGACGGCCGCCTGGAGCTGTACACCCGCCGGCTGGACCGCGTCTCCACCCAGTTTCCCGAGGTGGTGGCGCTGCTCGGCCAGAGCTTGGGGCCACGGGAGGCGATCCTGGAGGGCGAGGTGGTCGCCTTCGACCCGGCCTCCGGCGAGCTGCGCCCGTTCCAGGACGTGATGTTCCGCCGCCGCAAGTACGGCATCACCGAGGCGGTCAGCGACGTGCCCGTGAGCCTGTTCTGCTTCGAGCTGCTGTACGCCGACGGGGCTGATCTGACCCGCCTGCCCTACCTGGAGCGGCGCGCGCGGCTGGCCCAGGCCATCACCGGATCGGCGCGGCTGCGGCTGACCACCGCCACCCAGGTCGCAGACGAGGCGGCGCTGGAGGCGGTGTTCGAGCAGGCGGTGGCCGAGGGCTGCGAGGGGGTGATCTGCAAGTCGCTGAGCCCGACCGTCGGCTACCAGGCCGGGGCGCGCGGCTGGTCGTGGATCAAGCTCAAGCGGGACTACCGCAGCGAGCTGTCCGACACCCTGGACCTGGTGGTGGTGGGCGGGCTGGCCGGGCGGGGCCGCCGTGCCGGCATGTACGGGGCGCTGCTGCTGGCCGTCTACGACCCGGGCGCCGATCAGTTCCAGACGATCTGCAAGTGCGGCACCGGCTTCTCCGACGCCGAGCTGGCGGCGCTCCCGGCCCGGCTGGCGCCGCTGGTCCGGGCGGAGCGGCCCGCCCGGGTGGACTCGCGCTGGGCCGCGGACGTGTGGTTCGAGCCCACGGTGGTGGTGGAGGTGCTGGCCGCCGAGCTGACCGTGTCGCCGCACCACACCGCCGGCTGGGGCCTGCTCAAGCCCGACGCGGGGCTGGCGTTGCGCTTCCCGCGGTTCACCGGCCGCTGGCGCGACGACAAGGCCCCCACCGACGCCACCACCATCGAGGAGGTGCTGGAGATGTACCGCACCGCCCGGCGGACCCCCACCGGCGCCTGACGCGGAACTCGCCACGGAAGCCGGTCCGGAGATCCCGACAGGGGGGTGTCGCCGACGCCGTGCATGCTCGCCGTGTCAGGAGAGCACCGCGAGCACGGGAGGCGACCAGATGGGCGCTCCAGTGGTGTGGTTCGAGATCGCCGGCCGCGATCTCGACACGCTCAGGCAGTTCTACAGCAGCCTGTTCGGCTGGCGGATCGAGCTCGATCCGGCCGCGCCGATGCCCTACGGCCTGGTGGACACCGGCGCCGAGGGCGGCATCCCCGGCGGCGTCTACGCGCCGGGCGAGCCGGTGGGAAGCTACGTCTCGTTCTATGTCGCCGTCGACGACCTGGAGCGGTCGCTGGGGCAGGCAGAGACGCTTGGCGCCAAGGTGGCGCAGCCGCCGACGCCGCTGGCGGACGGCGGCCGCGTGGCCATGGTCAACGACCCCGAGGGCCACCGCATCGGTCTCATCCAGCAGGCCAGGCCGCAGGCCTGACGGCCGAGGCGGTGTGGCGATCGGTCGGCCGGGCGGCGGGCGTTGTCGCGGGGGGGTGTGATGCTACAGGGTGATGAACCGTACCGACCGCCTCTACGCCCTCGTCGAGGAGCTTCGCGCCGTCGCGCCCCGCGCCCGCAGCGCCCGCCGCCTGGCCGAGCAGTTCGAGGTGAGCATCCGCACGATCGAGCGTGACCTTGCCGCGCTGCTGCAGGCGGGTGTGCCGATCTGGGCGACGCCCGGCCCCGGCGGCGGCTACAGCCTCGACCCGCAGACGACGCTCCCGCCGCTCAACTTCAGCCCCAGTGAGGCGGCCGCGATCGCGCTGGCGCTGGCCGTCAGCGGGCCGATCCCCTTCGGCGACGCCGCCCGGGCCGCGCTGCGCAAGGTGATGGCGGCGATGTCGGCCGCCGGCCGCGAGGGCGCCCACGCCCTGCTGGACCGGATCCGCCTGCTGCAACGTGACGGGCTGGCGGCCACACCCGCCCTCCGGGTGGTCGAGCGGGCGCTGCTGGACCACCGCGTGGTGCGGTTGGACTACCAGGACAAGCACGGCAGCGTCACCTGCGGCCGCCTGGTCGAGCCGCTCGGGTTCGTGCTCGGCGAGCAGCACACCTACCTGCACGGCTGGTGCCGCCTGCGGAACGGCCCGCGCGCCTTCCGGCTGGACCGCATCCGCCACGCCACCATCACTGCCGAACCCGCCGGCAAGGATCAGCTTGCCGACATCGACTGCGACATGCCTCCCGGCAGCCGCCGCGCCGGGATCGCCATCGGCGACTGACCCGCCGGTCCTGGCCCGGCTGTCAGCATGAAGGCTCCCGCCGGCGCGGCCACGGCTGTCACGACCGCTCGGCCCCGTGCGGTTCCAGCCCGACCTGGCGGCGTCGCGCATCGACCCGGTCGGGACCGGCCGGCGACCGCGGGCGCTCACGACTCGCGTCGCTAGGGTTCCTTGACGCCCCTGCCCGCTGGATATGGTCGAGACGCCCTGCGGCGCGGTGGGGGGCCGCAGCCACAGCGACACCTGGGTCGGCTGCATGGTCTGGTCGACCACCGCCAGCAGCTCGACGCTCAGGGTGTCCAGGTCGATGTGCTGGCGCAGCCGGGCGTTGAACGCCGCGATCGTCTGGGCGGCGTCGTAGCGGCGCCGGTTGAAGCGCCGGTCGACCGCCTGCTGGATGCGACGGCGGGCCGGCTGGAACGCTGCTCTGACCGCCAGGGTCGCCCCGGCCACCACCAGGCTCGACCGCCGGCCCAGCAGCTGGCCAAGGCCCAGGACCACCACCGCGTAGCCACCACCCAGCAGCAGCGTGAGCAGCCCGTAGGCCAGCGTGCGGCTGATGATGCGGTCCAGGTCATACAGCCGGTAGCGCAGGACCGCCGCGCCGAGCGCCACCGGCAGGATCGCAAAGCCGATACCGGCCACCCAGCCGAGCAGGACCGGGGCTCCCATGGCCAAAGCCGCGAGGACGACCACGGCCGCCAGCGCCACCAGGGCCGCGGCCAGCGCCACCCACCGAAGCTGCTGGCGTTCGATGCCGCGAGCGCGGCGAAAGCGCACCACCAGCGACCCGGCGGCGACCACGACGGCGAGGTTGGTGACGGCGAAGGCCACCTGATAGATGACCAGCAGGGCATCCCCGAGGCCGCGGAGATCGAGCGGGTTCTCGGCTGCCTGGTAGGGCTGGTCGAATGGTCGGGACGCAAGCGTGATCGCCACCAGGCTGACGACCGGCGCGGCCGCCGCGACCCTGGCCCACCAGCGCCAGCGGGGCGAGGGCAGCGACCCGGTGGGCGTGAGCAGCAGGACAAAGCCGAGCAAGGTCAGCGCGGTGACGGCGGTGGCGGGAAGGTACCGGGCCACGGAGCTGGCGGCTGGTAGCGTGCCGGGACGGGCCAGCAGCCCGTAGTTCGCATACGCCTCGGCCGTTCCGCTTGCGTTCGCGAGGTCGCTGAAGGTCAGCAGCAGCCAGCCCACCGGGTGGCGGGGCCGGCGGCTGGCCAGCACCGCCCCGACCGTGGCCGCGCTGACGCCTGCCAGCACGGCGGGGGCGGCCCCGGAGGTGAACTGGACCAGGTCGGGCCGGCCGGCCTGGCGCAGCAGGTGATCCAGCCAGGCGATCACGGCGAGGCCGAGCATCGCCAGCGCCCACAGCGCCCACGCCAGCATGCCCGACCACCGGCGCGGCCGGGCGAGTCGCGCCGCAACGGTCAGTCCCCATGATGGTTGGCGCATCAAGCTCATCTCCGCTCCGCCTGGCCGGCGTCCAACCCGTCCACCTATCGTGGACCAGGTACCAGTGTCTGCAGCCCTCGTCACGGGATCGTTACGGACAGCAGCGCAGCAACCAGCAGGCGCCGACGACTAGGCGTCGACACCCGGGTAGCCGGGCGGAGCGACTCCTGCACCACCTGCGGGACGCAACCACCCGCCATCTTGACAGCGCCTGTTGCCATGTGCTACAACTAGCACATGGCAACGGTCGGAGTGCGTGAGCTCAGGCAGCGGGCGAGCGAGCTGCTGCGGCGCGTCGAGGCCGGCGAGACGATCGAGGTCACCGACCGAGGCCGCCCGGTCGCCATCCTTGCCCCACTGCCAGACCGCAGCCCGATCGAGCGCCTCCGCGCCGCCGGCGACCTCGTCCCCAGCCAGCACGACCTGGACGATCTGCCCGACCCGTTGCCCCTGGGACCAGACCAGGAACCGCCGTCGAGCACGCTCGCACGCCTCCGGCGCGATGAGCGCTGACAAGGCGACCTACCTCGACTCCTCCGCGCTCGTGAAGCTCGCGGTGCGCGAACCGGAGTCCGCGGCCCTGCGCCGCTACCTTCGGCGCCGACAGCCGCTCATCGCCAGCGCCCTCGCCCGGACCGAGGTGGCGCGGGCACTGTTGGTGCTTGGGCCGGACGCGGTCCGACGCGGCCATGACGTCCTCGCCCGCGTCGATCTGGTCAGGATCAACGACCGCGTGCTGGACGCCGCCGGCGCGATCCTGCCGGTCGAGCTCAGGTCCCTGGACGCCATCCACCTCGCGACCGCCCAGCAGCTCGGCGCCGACCTGGCCCGCATCGTCACCTACGACGACCGGTTGGCCGCGGCGGCCAACCGGCTCGGCTTGACGGTCGCGCGACCAACCTGACAGAACCACCAGGCAGCATGATCCAGAGCTGGCAAGCCGACGTCGCCACGAAGCGCGCGCTTGCCACCCGACGGTGATCCACCTCGAACAAGGAGCAGCCGATGCCGACCGGCACGATCAGCCCGTGGCCACTTGTCCGCCAGGGTGACCAGCACCATCCCGTCCCGACCCTGCAGTACCTGCTGCGGGCACGCGGCCACAGCATCACCGTGGACGGCATCTTCGGCCCCCAGACCGACGCCACGGTGCGCGGCTTCCAGCAGCAAAAGGGTCTGGCCGTTGACGGCATCGTCGGCCCCGACACCTGGTCGGCACTGATCATCACGGTCCGGCAGGGCGACACCGGCGACGCGGTGCGCGGGGTGCAGGAGGAGTTCCAGTTCCGCAACCTGTCCGGCGACCCCAGCAAGGGCCTCCAGGTCGACGGGATCTTCGGACCCAAGACCAACGCGGCGGTGCGCGGCTTCCAGCAGGCCCTCCACCAGGACATCCCGTCGGTGGCCGTGGACGGCATCGTCGGGCCGGTCACCTGGCAGGCGCTGGTCAGCGGGATGCTGTCCGGGTAGTTACCGTAGCTGCTGCCAAGTTCCTGGAGGATGCGGCGGTCGTTGGCAACGCCCTGGCGATCGGCACCACGCTCCTCAGAGGAAGGCTACAGTCATCCGGATGAGCATCGAGGGTGTCGCTTGGCCGAGTGGTGTCTTCGTCGGGCGGTCGGCGGAGCTCGGGGAGTTGCGGGCCGCCCTGACCGAAGCGCTTGGCGGGTCGAGTCGGGCCGTCCTGGTTAGCGGGGAACCGGGGATCGGCAAGACGGCGCTGGTCGCTCGGCTGGCCGGGGAGGCGGAAGCCCTCGGCGTACCGGTGAGCTGGGGCCGGGGATCCGAACGTGAGGGGGCACCCGCCTTCTGGCCCTGGATCCAGATCGTCAGGGATCAGCTCCTTCGGTCCGATCCTGCCGATCGGAAGCGACTGGAGCGCCACGCGGCACCGCTGTACCGATTGATGCCGCAGCTCAAGCGACCGGACCAACACCTGCGGACCGCCCCTGCGCCAACCGGCGGGAGCAGCGATGACAGCGGCGAGGCCCGCTTCCGGCTCTTCGACGCGACCTCGTCGTTCCTGCGAGCCGCCGCGGGCGAGCGTGGCCTGGTGATCGCGCTGGATGATGCGCACTGGGCCGACGCACCCACGCTGCTGCTGCTTCGCCACCTCGTGCGGGAGCTCGGGCGTGACCCGGCGCTGTTCGTGGTGTCCTTCCGCGAGGAGGAGATGGCAGCGGACGGGCCCGTCGCCGCCGCGCTCGCCGAGCTGGCCGGCGGGCCCGAGGCCCGATGGATCCGCCTGCAAGGGCTGGACCGGACGGAGCTCGCCCAGCACCTGGCGCCGTCGTCGAGCAGCCGACGGGTGCAGCCCTGGCCGCTCGGATCCACGACGCCACCGGAGGAAACCCGTTCTTCGCCGCCGAGCTGGCACGGATGCTCCAGGCGGAGGGACGTCTGGCGAGTCACGTGGCGCTTGCCTCCGACCAGCCGCTCGGTCTGCCCCGAGGCGTCCGCGAGGTGCTGCAGCGGCGTCTTGACCGCCTGAGCGTGGCATCGCGCCGGTCGCTGGAGCTGGCGTCCCTGGTGGGCACCAGCGTCGCCGTCGAGTTCCTGGCCCGGGCCGGCGGCGGCGAGCCGGAACGGATCCTCGGGCTGCTGGACGAGGCGGTGGGGGCGCAGCTCCTCGACCGGTTGCCCGAGCGGCCGGGGTGGTTCCGCTTCCCGCACGCCCTGGTGCGGGAGACGCTCGTCGAGAGACTTGGGGCCGTCGACCGGCTGCGGGATCATCGCCGGATCGCCGAGACGCTCGAGCGCGATTGGGGGCAGAGCCCCGTGGAGGGTGCGAGCCTGCTGGCCAGGCTGGCGTCGCACTGGCAGCAGGCCGGCGATGGGCCTCGGGCGATCCGCTACGCGAGGATGGCGGCCAGTGAGGCGAACAAGCAGCTCGCCTATGAGGAAGCGGCCCGCCTGTACCGGCTGGCCCTGGGGCAGGCCGCCACCGGCGGACTCGACCTCGGCGGTCGCTGTGCAGTGCTGCTGGAGCTGGCCACCGCCGAGTACCGGTGCGGCAACGTCCGGCGGGCCATGGAGGCCTTCGTCCAGGTCGCGGAGCTGGCCCGCCGTTCCGGCAGGCCGAGCCTGCTGGCCGGCGCGCCGCTGATCGTCCAGGACATCGGGGACCCCCAGGTGAACGCGAGCGTGCTGCGAGCCTGCGAGGCGGTCCTGGCCGGCGGCGACGGGCTCGACGATGCGGTTCGGGCGCGCCTGCTCGCCCAGCGGGCCGTGGCCCTATGCGAGTCGAACCGCCTGGACGAGGCGCTGCCCGACAGCCAGCGCGCCATGGCGCTCGCCGGGCGCGCCGGCGACCCCGAGCTACTGGCCGCGGTGCTGCCGGCCCGCCACCGCACGCTGGCCGGGCCGGACTGGACCCTGGAGCGGCTCGACCTGGCCGACCAGGCGCTCGGGCTGGCCCGCTCGGCGGCCGCGCCGATCCAGGAGCTGTGGGCCCGGGTCTGGCGAACCAACGCGTTCTGGGAACTGGGCGACATCGCCTCGGTCGACGCCGAGATCGACCGACTGGTCAGCCTCGCGCATGCGCTCCACAACCCTCTCGCCAAGTGGCACCTGCAGCGCTTCCAGGCAGCGCGGGCCCTGATGGCGGGCCGGTACGAGCAGGCCGCCGCGCTGTCGGAGGAGGCGACCGCCGGGTTCCCCCGGGAGAACTTCGTGGCGCAGATCCTCCACCTCTGGTTCATGTCCGCCATCGACGCGGATCGAGGCGAGTTCACGTGGACGGGCTCCCACCGGTGGAAGATCGAGGAGATGCCGTCGACGCTGATCTGGTGGTCCTCGCTGTCGTGGTTCCTGTTGTCGGTGGGGCGGCGCGACGAGGCGCTGGCGTACTACGAGCACGCGCGGGGGCGCCTGCGGCGCGTGCCGCGCGACGCCCGCTGGATGATCACGATGGTGCTCCTGGCCGACGTGTCGTCCCAGTTCGAAGACCGCGAGACCGCCGAGATCTGCTATCGGGAGCTCCTGCCGTTCCAGGATCGGTTCGTGGCGAGCGGCGGGGGGACGGTGGCCTGCCTGGGATCGGTCGCGTTGTTCCTGGGCATGGCGGCCATGACCCTCGGGCACCTCGATGACGGCGAGGGCCATCTCCGCCGGGCCATCCAGCGGAACACCGCGGTCGGGGCCAGGCCCTGGACGGCCAGGGCCGAGCTGGCGATGGCAGAGCTGCTCGGCCGCCAGGGGCGTGCCCGCGGCCAAGCCCTCGACCTGGCTCGCCGGGCGGCCCGCACCGCAACGGCCCTCGGGATGAAGGTGCTCCGGGCCCGCGCCGAAGCCGTCATCGACGACCTCACCGCCGCGAAGGGGCCGGTCGTGCTGTCGAGGCGGGAACGGGAGGTGGCGGCGCTGGTCGCCCGAGGGCTGACCAATCGGGAGATCGCCCGGACGCTGTTCCTGTCCGAGCGGACCGCCGAGAACCACGTCCAGCACATCCTGGCCAAGCTCGGCTTCGGCTCCCGAGCCCAGATCGCCGCCTGGGCCGTCGCCGAGGGCTTGTCGACCCCGGCGGAGAACTGAGTACCGCCCCGAGTAGTTCCCCCGATGTGCCGGGCGTCCGGCTCGTCGCACGCTCCCCTCGACGTGCCAGCACCACAAGGGAGGAGCGGAGATGGACGACCAGGCACGGCGGGCCAGGATCCGGCAGTTCGTGGAGGCGATCAACGCCCGCGACATGGCGGTGTTCGACGCCATCTACCACGACGACGTGGTCGTCGAGTGGCCCCAGTCGGGTGAGGTGATCCGGGGCAAGCAGAATATCCGGGAGCTGCGCCTGGCCTACCCGACCCCGCCCACGGCCACCCTGCGCCGCATCGTCGGTTCGGGTGACCTGTGGGCCATCGAGATGGTCTTCGACTACGACGGCGACCGGTTCCACGTCATCGTCATCCACCAGTGGCGCGATGGGCTGGTGGCGCGCGAGACGTCCTATTACGCGGCCCCCTTCGAGGCGCCGGCCTGGCGGGCCAGGTGGGTCGAGCCAGCAGCTTGAAGCCCTGATTCCGAAGGCTCCTACTCCAGTCCTACCCTGTCGGGGCTGGGGCGGACGGGTCGTTCTGCCACAGGCCGAACTCGTTGCCCTGCGGGTCCTGGCAGGTCGCGAACCAGCCCATACTCGGGACCGGCATCGGCTCATCCGCCTGACCGCCCAGCTCCTTCACGCGCGCGGCCCCGGCGTTGATGTCGTCCACCTCGAAGTAGGTGCGGATCCCTCGCTTGCCGGGCTCCATGTTGGTGATCGCCCCGCCCGTCTGGTCGCTGATCCGGGTCATGTGGTACTCGAACGGGCCGGGGAAGGCCTCGAACTGCCACCCAAACAGCGAACCCCAGAACTCGCGTCCCTTCGCGGGGTCGTCCGCCGGGATCTCCACGTGGACCACCTGTCCGGGCATGCGCCCTCCTCTCGCATCGTGGTTGGCAGAAGCCTTCGCTCCGCTGCGGTCATTTTATTGGGACGTGCCCCGCCGGGGAGACTCATCGGTGTCGCTTGGGCGACCGGGGACGCGAGACTGGGCACAGCTCGCCGTGGACCCTGCGGTAGCCCGAGGTCGTGTTCTCCCGCGCCAGCCGAGGCGATCCTTTCATCCTGCCCCTGGTTCCGAGGCCGCCGCGCGTTCCAGGGCGGCGAGCAGGATCTCGGCCTCGTACGAGTCGTCGTGCCTCAGCCCGTTGATGTAGAAGGTCGGCGTGCCGTTCACACCGCTGCGCACGCCGCTCATGAAGTCCTCGTGGACCCGCTCGGCGTGGACGTGCTCGCCCAGCTCGTGGTCAAACAGCTTCAGGTCGAGCCCGAGCTTCGCGGCATAGGCGCGGAGGTCCTGGTCGCGCAGGCGCCGTTGGTTCTCGTACAGAAGGTCGTGCATCGGCCAGAAGCTGCCCTGGGTCGCCGCTGCCTCGGCGGCCTCCGCGGCCTGCTCGGCGTGGGGGTGCGAGGCCGTGATCGGGAAATTGCGGAACACGAAGCGGAGCCGCTCACCCATCCGAGCCTGCACCTGCTTGATGATGGGATACGCCGCGCCGCAGTATGGACACTCGTAGTCGCCGTACTGGACCAGCGTCACCGCCGCATCCGCCGGCCCCTGGATGTGATCCCGGTCTTCGGTGACCGGCATGGTCAGGACGGCCTCCCACCCGGTTGCGCTCATGAAGGCCCCCCCGTCCCCAGGTTCTCCAGAGCGCGGAGGATCCCGTCGGCGCCGGGGTTCACCCCCACCGGCGAGACGTAGCTCCAGCGCACGATGCCGTCGGCATCGATCACGTACAGGGCCCGCTCGCTGGTGCCCTCCTCGGCCCGATAGACGTGACACGCCCGAGCCACCTCACCCTTGGGTTCGAAGTCAGGCGCCTTGGTCCCGGGCGGCAGCGGCGTCACACGATGGTCGACACTCGTGTCGGTCATATCCAAACCTCCTGCGCGCGGCCGGCTATGACTTGAGTCCGCGCGCTGATGTCCATAGTGCACCGGAGGCGTGCGCGGCCTCGACGATGACCACTCCCGGCCCTGCACAGCGGGTCCCATGGTGCATCGACATGGTGCTCACCTCCGTGCTGGTGGTTTGTGCCGGTCAGCCGTGCGCCGGGCGGCACCGGCGTAGCTTCTTGCGGTGGCCACCCGCACGGGAAGCCGCATGAGGCGCAAGCCACGGAGCCGGCCGTGGCCGTAGTCGTGACCCGGGGACCGGCCAAGTGCTCGCTCCGTGCGGCGCCGAGCGCGTCAGGGAGGTGCGTGCTCGTTTACGCTGGCGCCGGTGAGGTGATCGCATGGGTGAGCCGGAGCTGCTGCTGTTGGTGCTCGTGACTCCTCTGTCGCCTGAAGGCGACAGCTTCTCAGGCCGCGCGAGCAGCCTGACGGGCAAGCCCTGCCCGGAGAATGTTGCCCGCCGCGTTCCCATCCGCATGGGCGGCATGCCCACAGGCGACACCGCAGAACGCGGCCTGACTGACACGGCTCTCGGCCGCCACCTGCCCACACGCAGGGCAGGTGCGCGAGGTGGTGCGGGGGTCCACCGCGACCAGCGTGCGACCAGCGCTTGCAGCCTGGTCGGCCAGGACCGCCAGCAACACCCCCCACCCCGCATCCAGGATCGCCCGGTTCACCCCCGCCTTCTGCGCCACCTTGCTACCCGGTGCCTGGACCGTACCGGACGCCGACCGGGTCAGGTTGCCGATCTGCAGCGCCTCATGGACGAGCAGGTCGTAGCCGCGCACCAG
>JBIOYL010000102.1:0-2737 GCA_044870185.1 Actinomycetes bacterium
GGTGCGACCACGACCCGGCCGGCCGCGTCGCCGGAGTGCGTGGCGGCCGTGCGGCGAGCCGACGCCAGCCTGGCCAAGGCGGTCCAGGTCCAAAAGGCGCTCGCCGAGCACACCGAGTACATGAACCTCCTGTTGGAAGGCAAGATCACGCCACGCGACGCGCTCACCAAGGGGATGCCCTCGATCGTCCAGGGCGCCAGCCAGTCGGCCCAGTTCGACGTGGCGCTGGCCGACTACCGCCGGGTCGTCGGCCGATGCAAGCTCCAGCAGCCTTGACATCACCATGCCGGCCCGGGCGCCTGAGCGCGGCCCGGCCGCCTGGAGCGCGGCCCGGCCGCCTGGAGCGCGGCCCGGGCGCCTGAGCGCGGCCCGGGCGCCTGGAGCGCGGCATGGGCGCCGCTTCAGCGCCGCGGTCTTGCGCACCGCCCGCCAACCGACGATCGTGTCGCCATGCTCGCCGCCGCCTTGGATGACGACCTCCGGCTGTTCGACCCGCCCGGACCGGCGCCCGCCGCCGAGGCGGCCGCGCCTCCGCGGGTCGGCCGCGCCCCCCGCCGGCCTGCATCCACACTGCTCGCGCTGGACGGCAACGGCATCGCCCACCGGGCCTTCCACGCGGTCGGCGGCGAGGCGGCGGGCGCCGGCGAGGCGGCCGGGCGCTTCCTCGGCCTGGTGGCCCGCATCGCCGCGGTGGTCCGCCCGACCGCCTGCGTGGTCGCCTTCGACGACCCGGAACGGTCGCTGCGCCGGGAGCGCCACGCTGGCTACAAGGCGGCGCGGCCGCCCAAGGCGGCCGCGCTGGTCGAGCTGCTGGACTTCCTGCCCGGCCTGCTCGAGGGCGTCGGGCTCGCCGTCGTCGTCCCGGATGGACTGGAGGCCGACGACGTGCTCGGCTCGGCGGCGGCCGCGGCCACCCGCCGTGCCGTGCCCGCCGCGCTCGCCACCGGCGACCAGGACGCGTTCGCACTCGTGACCCCGACCGTCCGAGTCATGTTCCTGGTCGCCGGCGGCCACATCGAGGCGGTGTCGCCGAGCTGGCTGCGGGCCCGCTATGGGGTGGGACCGGCCGCCTACCTCGACTTCGCCGCCCTGCGCGGTGACGCCAGCGACTGCCTGCCCGGCATCAGGGGGATCGGCACGGTCACCGCCGCCCGCCTGCTGGCCGCCTACCCGTCGGTGGACGCCGCCCTGGCCGACCCCGCCGGGGTGGCCCGCCTGCTCGGCGCCTGGGTCGCCCAGGCGCTGGTCACCCAGCAGGGCACCTGGCGGCGGAACCGGGAGCTCATGACCATCCGTACCGACGTGCCCTTGGACCTGGATGCGATCAGCCGCCGCCTGGAGGCCCCCACGGTCCACGCCGTGTTGGGCGAGCACGGCTTGGGCGAGGCGGCCGGCCGGCTGCTGGGCGCGTTCGCCTGCCTCGGCCGGGCCGCCTGGCGCCGTCCCCTGCCGGCCTCCTGACGGCGACGGGGCCAGGCCGCGCACGTCCAGCGGCGATCGAGGGCCCAGCATCAGGTCGTCAGGGACGGCTCAGCAGCGGGAAGGCCCGGTGCAGCTCCCGCTGCCAGTACGGCCAGTCGTGGGTGCCGGCGCCGTAGGCGTCGACCCGGGCCGGGATGCCGAGCTGGCGCAGGCGCCCGACGAACGCCACGTTCTGGGCGTGGATGCGCCGCTCGATCGTGCTCGCCCGGGCCACGTCGGCGCCTGGCCGGTCCAGGGGGCCGGGACGGCCGTCGCCGAAGGCGACGAACAGCTCGGTCCCGCGCAGGCGGGGCGCCAGCTCGTAGGGGTCGTGGGCGTGCCAGGCGGCGGCGCGGCCGGCCGCATCGCCCCACAGGGCACGCGGGTCCTGGCCGAACGACCGCAGCAGGTCGAGGACGAACGCGCCGCCGCCGGCCGGTCCGTCCGGGCGGGTGTCGAGGATGCCGCTGAACGACGCGGCGGCCCGGAACAGCCCCGGGTGCCGGGCGGCGTACGCCATCGCGCCGAGCCCGCCCATCGACAGGCCGGCCACCGCGCGGCGGTCACCAGCCCGATAGGCGCGCTCCAGGAGCTGGCGCAGCTCCACGAGATGGAACGTCTCCCAGCGTGGCGGCCCGCCACGGCCGCCGTTGTCCCAGTCCGAGTAGAACCCCACCGGCCCGGCCTCGGGCATGACGACCAGCAGGTCGGCGGTCGCGGTCAGGTGCTCCACGTCGGTGGACCGGGTCCAGCTGACGTAGCTGTCGCAGCAGCCGTGCAGCAGGTAGAGCACGGGCCAGCGGCGGGCCGGCTCGGCCCGGAAGCGGCGCGGCAGCAGCAGGCGCACCTTGGCGGTGCGGCCGAGCGCCGGGGAGGCGACGGTCAGGTCGAGCGTGCGCCGGTCGAGCGGGTCGACCGTGACGATGCGGGCGCCGTCGTCGGCCCGCACGACCGGGACCGGCGCCGGCGGCCCGGACGATCCGACGGCCAGGGCCAGCACCGGCACGGCGAGCACGGCGGCCAGGAGCTGGCCCGCCCACCGCCACGTGCGCCGGCTCGGCGCGCGTGCCGGCCGGCCGGCCACGCCTCCCGGTTGGCCGGCCGCGCGTCCCGGTTGGCCGGCCACGCGCGCCGTCTGCCGGGCGGTTCGGCGCTGCGCGCCGGTGCGCACCGCGGTGGCGGCCCGGGCCCCGGCCAGGCTGACGGCCACGCGGCGCTGCAGCACCAGCACCAGCACCAGCGCCGGGACGGTGACCAGGACCCCGGCCGCCATGGT
>JBIOYL010000103.1:0-9003 GCA_044870185.1 Actinomycetes bacterium
CCGGCTACCCGTGGGCGCTGGCCGGACTGTTCTCCCTCGCGTCGGTGGCGTTCAACATCGCGCACGCACCCGACCGGCCGGTCGCCCGGCTGGTGTTCGCCATGGCCCCGGTCGCCCTGGTGCTCACCACCCATCTGCTGATGCAGCAGGTGAGCTGGCGGCCGCCCACCCCCGACCGCCCGGCCGCACTCGGGCCCGAACAGCCGCACCGGCCGGGCGACCAGCCCGCATCGCCGCCGGCCGGCCCGGACCGGACCGTGCCGGCCGGCGCGCGCGCCCGGGTGCGGGCGGCCTACCAGGCGCAGGTGGCGGCCGGCCAGACCCCGACCGGCGCGGGCCTGGCCAGGGCCGCCGGGGTGAGCGAGCGGTACGGGCAACGGCTGCTCGCCGAATTCACCGCCGAGCCGACCCGCGCCGGCCACCCGAACGGGGACGGCCGGGGGCGAACAACCCGAGAGGACGGCCGGCCTCGATGACGATCGACGAGCGGGTGGCCGAGCTGGTGGCAAAGGCGCCACCGCTCACTGACCAGGAGCGAGCGCGGCTGCGTCAGCTCCTCACCCCGGTGCCCTCCCACTGCGGCACCACCACCCGCTCGGGATCGAAGGCGGGGCTCCCAGGCCGAGAAGACGGCGCGACGATGATGGCGCCGACGGCGATGCCGATGATGGCTCGCTTGCGCGACAGCGGCAGCGACGGCCACAGCGCCGCCAGGTTGGGGCCGTCGAGGCCCTTGAGGACGTCGGACTCCAGCCGGTCGGCCTGACGGCTCCGCAGCGTATCGAGCTTGGCGCGAAGCCGCCGGGTCATCTCGCGGAGCTGGTCGGGCGTCACGTCCGGGTCGTCAGCGAACTCGACCGCTACCTGCCGCAGCCGCGCCTCGACGGCGGCGATCTGGCTATCGAGCGCCTGGTCCTGGTCGCCGGCGGCCGGCCGGATGCCTTCCTTGGCCAGCCGGCCGAGGGTGAGCTTGGTGACGAACTCGTCGAGGGCAGCGACGTTGACGTGGACCTTGCCGCAGCCCCGCCGGCGGCAGGCATAGCCAGGAGAGCCGTGGCCAGGATGGTGGATGGTCAAGGGGCCGTCACAGACGGCGCATCGGGCGATGCCGGACAGCAGGTGCCGGCGGGCGTTGCTCTGGCCGGGTGGCCGGCGGGCTGGGTCGGTGAGGCGGGCACGGACCGCCTCCCAGGTGGCGCGGTCCAGGATGGCCGGCCAGGCAGCCGGGCCGATGATGGCGCCGCGATGCTGGCGCAGCCCGGCCAGCCGCGGCCCACACAGCAGCGTGCGGACGCTGACCCGCGACCAGGGGACGCCGGAGACGGTTGGCACCTTGCGCGCGTTGAGGTCGCGGACGATCTCGTGCAGGGATTCGCCGGCCAGCACGCGCGCGGCCAGCTCCTGCACGATCGTGGCCTCCTCGGGGATGACGCTCATGCGGTCGCGGTGGTAGCCGAAGGGGCGCTTGCCGCCGTTGCTCACGCGCCCGGTGGCGGCGAGCTGGTCGAACTTGCGCCGCACGCGCCGGCTGATTTGGTCGGCTTCCTGGCGGGCGACGGCGCCCTTGATGCGGGCGACCATGCGGCCCTGCGGCGTGGCCAGGTCGACGTCGCCGCCGACGCTGGCCAGCGCGAGGTGGTGCTGGTCGGCCAGCTCCAGGAACTCCTCGAGTTCGATGGGGCGGCGGTGCAGCCGGTCGAGGTCCCACACGATGACGGCGTTGGCCACCCCGGCCGCCAGGTCGGCAAGCAGCCGCCGGTAGGCCGGGCGGGGCTTGCCGGTGCTGGCGGAGATGTCGTTGTCGGTGTAGACGCCGACCACGGCCCAGCCCTGGCGGGCGGCCAGCTCGCGGCAGTCCTCTTCCTGGCGGCGGACGCCGAGGGCGGTGCCGTCGTCGGAGCTGATGCGGGTGTAGATCGCCGCGCGCATGGCCTCTCCCTGGTGGGTTCTTGGGAGAATATCACGGTGGTGGTCTTGCCCGCCTGGGTGGCGCCGGCCACGACCAGGTTGAGCCCGGCCACGACGCTGGCCTCCAGCAGCCGGGCGCACTGGACGGTCATGGTGCCCAGCCGGACCAGCTCGTCGAGCGAATGCGCCCGGACCACGAACTTTCGGACGTTGACCGCCCAATGGCGGCGGGTGATGTCGGGGATCACCACGTGCAGGCGGCTACCGTCGTCCAGGGTTGCGTCCACGAAGGGGCTGGACAGGTCGATGCGCCGCCCGCTGGAGCGCAGCATGCGCTCGACCAGGTCCGTCACCTGCTGCTCGGACAGGACCGTGGTGGTCAGGGTCGGGCGGCCGCCCCTGGCCACGAACACCTTGCCCGGGTCGTTGATCCAGATCTCCTCGACGGCCGGGTCGTCGAAGTAGGGCTGCAGCGGGCCGTAGCCGATGACCTGGTCGGCGACCGCCTTGACGAGCGCGTCGCGGTCGGTGACCGGCGGCATGGTCGCGGTGAGGCTGCGCTCCTCGTAGTCGCCGACCACCTCCTGGATCATCGCGTGGACAGCGGTCGCGTCGCCGCCGCTCGGGTCGAGCTGGCGCCTGCGGACCAGCTCGCGGACCTCGCGTGCGACGATCTGGCCGGCGCTGTCGGGGGTGGCCATGCCGCTGGTGGGGGTGGCCACGGCGCTCACGCCTGCCTTGGGATGAGGCGACGGCGGCGGCGCGCCGGGGCGGCCAAGGCCGCCGGCTGGCCCGTGCCGAGCAGGTCGACGGCGAGCCTGCCCAGCGCCTTCTGCGCCCCCGAGCGGGGCGTCGCCTCGCGGAGCGCCTGCCCGGCGCGCCCGGCGGCGTCGAACGCGGCGCGGTCGTAGGGGATCCAGGCCACCGGCTCGACGCCGAGGTAGCGGACCAGCACCGACCGGACCGACTCGACCGGGTCGCCGGCGAACAGCCCGCCCCGGACCTGGTTGACCACGACCCGCAGGCGGTCCAGGCCGACGCCGAGCTCACGCAGGTCGTGGTAGGCCTGGATGAGCTCGCGCAGCCCGTCCGGGTCGAGCTTGGTCACGGCCACGACCAGGTCGGCCTGCTGCAGGGCCAGGCGGGTGACGGCGTTGCGCCGGTGGCGGACCTGGTCGTAGGAGAGCTCCTCGTCCTCCTCCAGGCAGAAGGCGACGTCCACGACGGTGAGCGGGAAGGCGGTCCGGAACAGCTCGAGCAGCGCCTCCCAGGTCGCCGGCCGCAGCTCGGTCCAAAGCTGCGGGCGGGACAGGCCGACGAGCACGCGGGGCGCCGGGCCGGCAGCGGCCGGGCGTACCTCCCGCCACAGGCGGGGTGCGTCGAGCTCACCCCGGCTCGCGAGCCGGGCCGCCCAGGCGAGCCCCGGGTAGTCCTCCATGAAGGCGAGCCGCTGGGCGATCCGGGCGCTGTAGGTGTTGGCGTCGACCAGCAGCGTGTCGATGCCGAGGGCGGCCGCCTCGAACGCCAGGTTCATGGCCACGGTGGTGGCGCCCGGGGCGCCCATCGGCCCCCACACGACCACGACGCGCCGGCCGCCGTCGGCCTCCTCAGCGACCGGATCGGCCCCGGCATGCCGGCCGGCCCCAGCACGCAGGTCGGCTGTGGCACGCGGGGCGGGCCCGGCGGTCCGGGCGGCCCCGGTGGTCGGGACGGCCCCGGTGGTCGGGGTGGGCCCGGTGGTCGGGACGGGGCCGGGCTCGGAACCGGCCAGCAGCGCGTCGCGGGCGCGGGCGGCCAGCTCGACCAGGCCGGCCGGGCTCGCGTCGGCCAGGGCGACCTGGTCGATGCCGACCTGGCGCAGGCGCCGCTCGGCCTCCTCGTCGCCGACGGCCACCACGCCGACGACCGTGACCTGCTCGGCGTGCAGGCGCGCGACCGCCTCGCGGTCGAGCCAGCGCATCGTCGCGGCGACCAGCGCCGCGTCGGCCCGCCCGCCGCTGGCCACGGCGAGCAGGTCGCCGAGGTCGTAGCAGCGCTGGACGACCTGGGCCGCCACGTCGCTTTCCTGGCAGGCGAGGGCGAGCGCGCTCTCCCAGGCGGCTCCCCCGCCGGCGGTGAGCAGCCGCAGGCTCATGGCGTCGCCGGCGTGGGCAGCCTGGGCACGCTGGCCGGCGTGGGTGCGGCGGCCGGCGTCCGGGCGCCGTCGGCGCGGCCGGCCGGCGCGGGCAGCGTCGTCGCCGTCGGCGGCACGGCCGCCGGCCCGGCTGGGACCACGCTGCCGTCGGGCCGGTCGGCGAGGCCACCGGCCGGGACCGCGAGGCCGCCGGCCGGGACCGCGAGCACCAGGATGCGGGCGGTCGTCTCGGCGGCCGCGACCGCCACCGCCCGGTCGCCGGGCGCCCACACCTGCACGCCGGTCTCGCGCCCGTCGCCGCCCAGGGCGGCCGTGTCCTTGACCACCTGATCGACCTCGGCCACGGGCAGCAGCACGCGCGCCGTGCCCTTCTGGACGCCGTCGGTGTACGCGGCGATGACGGCCACGTGATCGCCGGGCCGCAGCCCCTGGGCGAGATCGCCCTGCTCCACCTTGATGGCCAGCTTGACGAGCCTGGCCGCGCCGTGCCGGCCGCTGACGGCGGCCGCCGGCACGTACAGCCCCTTGCGCACCGGGCCGACCAGCACCTGGCCGACGTAGGGCTGCCCGGCGGCCGGGTGCAGGTAGGCGCGCAGCTGCTCGTCGGCGAACCGCACCCCCCTGACGGCCAGGTCACCGGGCGCGAGGCGGGTGCCCGACGGCAGGTCACGGGTGGCGACATAGACCGGCGTGAGGTGCTGGGCGCGTTGCAGGACCAACGCGCCGCCGAGCACCGCGACCAGCACGAGCAGCACCCCGAGGACCAGCCGGCCGTTGCGCCAGGATGCCGTGCCCAGTCGCACGGCGGGCGCCGGGCGCGGGCCAGGCGACGGCTGCGGCTCCGGGGCGGCTGCGATCGTCCGGGACGCCCCTGCGGGCTCTCCGGGACCGGTCCGCTGTGATCTCACAGGGACTCCTCCTTGTGCATGCTCGCCGTCATCGACACGGGGAAGGTCGGGAAGCCGGGCAGCACCATGCGCAGACGGCCCCGCGCCCGCAGGACCACCACCCCGCCCGACTCGGCTCCCGAGATCGCGACCGAGCGCGGCGTGACGTGGCCAAGCGTCGCCTGCTCGAGCAGCGTGGCGGCACTGCGCCGACCATCGGCGACGGTCCTGCCCCGGGTCGCCGCGACCCGGGCGCCCTCGGACAGCGACGCCATCACCATGTTCCGTTCCCACAGCACCAGCGCGACCGAGAGCACCCCGAGGAACACGGCCAGGGCGACGACCGACACGAGGGCGAACTCGACCACCGAAGCGCCAGCCTCGCTAGCCTCGCTAGCCTCGCCGGCCCGGCCGGCCCTGACGCCCCACCCGCCCCCAACAGCCCTGCCGGCCCCACCGCCGGCGCGCCCGCAGCCAAGCCCGGCGCGCCCGCAGCCAAGCCCGGCGCGCCGACGGCCAGGGGCGGCGCATCCGCGGCTAAGGCGGGGATCGGGGGTTCCAGCCACACGCATCCGCTCACCCGGCGCTCAGAAGTTCACCCTGTTCAAGGCCTGCTGAATGATCTGCGTGATCTTCGGGCCCGCGAACGCCCAGATCCCCAAGATCAGCGCGACGGTCATGGCAGTCACGAGCACCCAGCCTGGGACGTCCCCGTCGTCGTCCAGGCGCCCAGGCAGACGGTGCAGCGCGCCCCGGACGGCGGCCGCCAGCTCCAGCAGCATGGTTGCCTTCCCCGTTCCTCGACAGCCCTCAAGACGTACCGTGCAAAACGCTGCGGACTGTACCAGATGCCAGCCATGACGCTCTATCGCTTTCCACAGGCCACGCTTGCTTTCGTTTTCGTCTGACTCGTCAGAGGCAAGCTCATCCCGGACATCGTTCCGATTGCGGGATTGGGCCGACGGCGCAAGAACGTAGCAAGCCGGGGAAACGGGATGGGCGCGGCGTTGCCCACCGAACCGGCGCGCGGGCGATCGGCGAGGCGATAAGCTCCGCCAGCATGAGCGGCGACGTGCCAGACCCGCGCCTGCACCGCGTCTTCCTGGACCTCGAGGCCGAGTTCGAGGCCGAGCTGCGGGCCGAGGCGGAGCAGGAGGCGGTGCAGGCCGTCCGGGCCGAGGCGGCCGAGATCCCCCTGTGGGAGCAGCTTGCCCGCCGGGCCGGCTTCGCGGTGGTGGTGCGGGTCGGCGCGGCCGTCTGCCACGGCAGCCTGCTCGCCGGCTACCAGGACTTCTTTGCCGTCCAGACAGCCGACGGCGCGACCCACCTGGTCCGCCACGCCGCGGCGACGGTCGCGATCCCGACCGGGCAGCCGGGCCGGCTGCAGCCGGCCCCGACCGCCCGAGTGTTCGGCTTCGCGCTCGCGCTGCGCGAGCTCGCCCGGCGCCGCGAGCCGGTCCTCGTCCGGCTCGTCGACGGCAGCCTGGTCGGCGGGACGGTGGAGGTCGTCGGCAGCGACTACCTGGAGCTCGCCGAGCACGACCCGGGCGAGGCGCGCCGCGAGCGCGCGGTACGCAGCCGCCGGTTCTGCCCGTTCACGGCGGTCGCGATGGTCAGCCTGCTCCCCGATCGCTGAGCCGGCCGGCGACCGCTCGCTCAGCCGGTCGGCTCCGCCCGGTCGCCGGGGCGCAGGTTCAGCAGGCGGACCTCGCCGCGGGCGACCAGCCGGCCGCGCTCGTCGGTGATGTCGACCTGCCAGAGCTGGGTCGTGCGGCCACGGCTGAGCGGGGTGGCCTCGACCCGCAGCTCGCCCTGGCGGACGGCGCGCAGGAACTGGGTGGAGTTGCCGATCCCCACGGCCCGGCCGGCGTCGCCCAGCCACGCGGCGGCCCCCCAGCTCGCCGTCGTCTCCACGGCGGTCGCATACACGCCGCCGTGCACGATCCCGTACGGCTGGTGATGCGACGGGGTGACGGACAGGACGGCGACCACCCGGTCGGGCCCGGCCTCCTTGAGGCGCAGTCCGATCAGCTCGTCGAACGGGCTCCGGGAATCCTGGGCGTCGGTCATGTGGGTCTCCTGCCGCGGGCCGGGGGTGCTGTCGCCTTCATTTGTTGCACGGTTGCTGCGGTTCCGCCCAGGGCGGCACCACCTGCCTGCAAGCAGCGCCCCGGCCCGGCCGGCCAGGCGGCCCGACACCGCAGGTGCTCGCGGCGCAGCCCGGGCTGCTTCGGCCGCCCAGGTGGTGTGGTGCGCCGTGGGTTCAGGGGGACGAGTAAGGTACGGTCGTGGTCCACCTTCAGCCCGCCCAGTTCGCGTTCCTGGCAGGCGCCGCCCTGATCGCCGGGGCGGTCAACGCCGTGGCGGGCGGCGGCTCGCTGATCTCGTTCCCGGCCCTGCTGGCCGTCGGCTACCCCGGCATCACCGCCAACATCACCAACTCGGTCGCCCTGTTCCCGGGGTATCTGGGCGGCGTGCTCGGCTACCGGCGGGAGCTGGAAGGGCAGGCGCCACGCGTGCGCGCCCTGGGGCTGACCAGCGCCGCCGGCGCGCTCCTCGGCGCCTTCCTGCTCGTTGTCAGCTCGGCGGCGGTGTTCGAGCGCATCGTGCCGTTCCTGATCCTGCTCGCCTGCGCCCTGCTCGCCGTGCAGGCACCCCTGTCCCGCCTGGTGAAGGGCCGCACCGAGGCTCCCAGCGACGACCCGGTGAAGGAGCACCGCCCGCCGGCCCTGTATGGCGCCCAGTTCCTTGCCGCCGCCTACGGCGCCTACTTCGGTGCCGGCGTCGGCATCATGATGCTCGCAATTCTCGGGATCTTCCTCCATGACCGTCTGCAGCGGCTCAACGCCCTCAAGGGGTTCATGTCGCTGCTGATCACCGCCGTCGCCGTCGTCTATTTCGTCGTCTTCGCCCAGGTCGCCTGGCTGGCGGTGCCCGTCATGGCGGTCGCCAGCCTGGTCGGTGGGCAGCTCGGCGTCGTGCTGGCCCGCCGCCTCCACGACCAGGTGCTGCGCTGGCTGGTGATCGCCTTCGGGGTCGCCGTCGCCATGCGCCTGCTGCTGAGGAGCTGACCGGGCCGACAGGGGACCAGCGGGGCGGGCACGTGAGCGACGCCGTACGCGGGCCGACGGAAGGCCGGCCCGCGTCGGCGGCCAGCGGTGCGCCCGCCCCGGTCAGGAGACCCTGGCCGGGCGTACGACACTCAGGCGTGAGCTGCGGAAGATGCGGCGCCGGCCGCTCACGGTGTGGGTGACGTCGTAGGACGGGTCGTCAGGGGTGGAACCGGCGACCCGACCCGTCACGGTCCAGGTGCCACGCTCGCCGCTGCCCGGGTCGCGCACCTTGACCTGCGCTCCCTTGTCGATCGTCTGAACCTCCATGACCTCAAGACCTCCTGGCTCCTCATGTGCGTGCTTGGCTTGACCCGCGCGTCCAGCGTGGAGTTACCCGGTCCCGCCGGCCGCCTCGCGGCACGCCGTCCGCGGGTGACGTCGCGCGGGCGCCGGAAGGCGTGGTCAGAGGGCATACGCCCGCTCCGTCTCACCGAGGACCACGACCGTCGCCACCGACTCGCCCGCGGGTTCCAGGGCGATGACGGCGCCGACCGTGACCGCCGGGTAGCTCTCGGCCTCGCACGCATACCCGAGGCCCGCCTCGACCGGGGTGTCGGGCGGGAAGCGCTGGAGCACCCGCACGAGCTGGCCGACGGTGGAGATGGCCGCCGGGCCGTGGTCGTCGGACGCCACCGGCGGCTCCGGGAGCACGGCGAGGACGCCAACCTCGACCACGGGCACACCTCCCGGCGACTCGAACTTGTGTTCGATTCTACCGCAACCAGCCGGTCAGGTCGAGTCGGGGCCTGGGGACTGTGAAAGATCCAGGGCCGGCCCGGCCGGTCAGCCCTCGGCGGCGAGATGCTCGGCGCCCTTGTCCAGGCGCTCGGCGCCCGTGTCCAGATGCTCGGCGCCCTTGTCGGCCTGCTCCCCCAGGGGCTCCTCATCGACGACCAGAGGGAGCCGGAACTCGAACCGGGCGCCATGGCCATCCGTGGAGGGCTGGCCGACGACCAGCTCG
>JBIOYL010000104.1:0-7506 GCA_044870185.1 Actinomycetes bacterium
TGCCGGCGGGCCGGCTCCAGGGGCGGACGGTCCGGTCCCTGGGGCGGATGGGTCGGCTCCGGGGTCGGTCAGCCGTTCCCGGATCGCCCGCAGGTCGTCGGTGAGGTGACCGCCCGCCTCGCCCCGGCCGGGCGGGGAGCCCACGGCGCCGACCGTGGCCTCGACGGCGCGTGCGGCCGCCTCGAGCCGCTCGAGCGCCTGGCTGCGCAGCGCACGCAGCCGGGCGACGACCTCCCGCTCGGCCTGCACCGAGCCGAGCCACCTGACCAGGAGCCCGTCGACCTCCCCCTCGCCGCCGACCCGGCTGCGCCTGGCCTGCAGCCGTCGGGCCTGCCGGGCCAGGCGCCGGTCGTCCGGCCGGTCGACCGCCCGGGCGGCCATGGTGGCCTGCTCGGCGAGCCGCCGGAAGCCGGCCAGCGTCTCGTCGACCTCCCGGCGGGTCACTGTGAAGCGGCTGTCCAGGGTGTCAGCGTCGGGCAGCGACGCCAGCGCCCGGCGTGCCCTGGCGACCCACCAGGCCTCCGGGGACCCGTGCTCGATCGGCAGCACCCTGCGCCGCTCCCGCACGGCCGACCTGAGCATGACCTTGATCGACCAGGCCAGCAGCGCGGCGACCGCGGCGAGCACGGGGCGCAGACCCGCGCCGACGGCGACCGCGAGCAGCAGCCCGAGCGCGGCAAGGCCCCACGGCTCCCTGGCCTCCTCGAGCAGGCTGCGGCGCACGCCGTCATCGCGCCGGGCGGCGAGCAGACGGCCGACGGCCGCGCGGACGGCCGTGTAGCCGCGCGAGCCGGCCGTGCGGATGCGCGTGCCGGCCGTCCTCGGACCGACGTCCCACAGCCGGGCGCGAGGGCGGCCGGCGGCGCTCGTCGCGTCGAGGGTCGCCTGGCGCCGGGTGTGCGCAGCCGGGATCGCCCGCCGGAACGCGCCGGCCAGCGCCGGCGCCCAGCCGTCCACCCGCCAAGGCCGCTCCGTCTGCCCGGGGCCGTCCACCCACCCGCGGTCGTCCGCCGGCCTGGGACCGTCCGTCTGCCTGGGGCCGTCCGGCCACCCGGGACCGTCCGGCGGCCTGGGGCGGTCCGTCTGCCCGGCGCCGGCTGCTTCGGCGGGCCAGTCCCAGGTTGCGGCCGTCTCGGCGGGCGTTCCGACCTCCTGGTCGGTCGGCCGGTCCCGGCGCTCGGTCGGCGCGGTGTGCTGGTCTGCCGGCGTGGTCGGCGTGAACCAGGCGTTGAGGGGCGGCGTCGCCGGTGTCGGGGGCGGCTCGGCGATCACCTCGCCGCTTGCCCGGTCGCCGGTCGCAAGCGGCTCCTCGAACGGCGGGAAGGTCCCTCCCAGGGGCGGGAACGGTGCGTAGATCGTCTCGTCCTGGAGCAGGTCGCCCACCAGGAACGACGAGCCCGGTTCCGGTCCCCGCGCCGCAGGCGGGTCACCGGGCGGCCCGCCGGCCTCCGCCGGCGGCGGGCTCCCGGCGTCCGCCGGCGGGCGCCAGGTGGACGGGTCGCGGAGGGAGGCGAGCAGGCCGTCGAGCGTCGGGCCCTGGTCGGCGCTGTCCGGCCCGGCCGCCCGGACCTCGCGACCGGCCCGGGCGGCCGCCTGCGGGCCGGGCCTGAGGTCGAGCGGTCGTGCGCCGAGCGCCCTGCGCCTGGGGGCGAGCCGTCCGGGGTCGGGCGCCCCGGCGTCGGGCGCCCCGGCGTCGGGCGGGCCGGGGGCGAAGAGCTCGGCCTCGGACCGGTCCGCGTGGCGCTGCTCGAAGGCGCCCACCACGCCCTTGACGGCGAGCGCGATCACACCGATGGCCAGCGAGCCCGGCAGGGGCACGCCGAGCAGCCGGGCCACCAGCGTCGCGACCGCGCAGAACACCAGGCCCGTGCGGCTCGTGACTTCGGCTCGCAGCGCTTTCAGCATGGCGTGCCCCCTGTCGTGCAGGAACCAGGAACACCCACCGCACACCGATCGGCACGGCATGCCGCCCACGTCGGACCCGGCGGTTGCGCCAGGGACTCGAACGCGGTCACGCCACGACAGTGCCCCGTGTCCGAGGAGGTTTGCAAAAAACGACCAGACACGACGTACTACCTGGTCTTCGCTATCCGGATATCCGGGTCGCCATCTGGGCACGCATCCGCTCAGAAGTTCTCGATCGCGAGGACGAACAGGCGCTGGATGTCGGCCAGGCTGGCCGAGGCGTAGAGCACACCGCCGGTGGCCTGGGAGATCTGGCGCAGGGCGTCCAAGTCGGCGTCGGCGCCGTAGCCGAGCGTGATCACCCGGACCGGACGGGTCGCGTTGGCCGCCTTCAGCCTGGCCAGCAGCTCGGCGAGGGTCAGCCCGCCGCGCTTCTCGTTGCGCCCGTCGGTCAGCAGCACCACCGTGTTGATGCGGCCGTCGGTGTAGTGGTCCTTGACGTAGCCGACGGCCGCCAGGGTCGTGTCGTACAGGCCGGTGGCGTGGTCGGTGGGCGTCATCGTGGCCATCCGGCCGACCAGCAGCGCCCGCCGCTGCACCCCGCCGACCAGATCCTCGATCCCGCCGAGAGGCACGAGCACACGGTAGTCCTTCGGGCCGTCCAGCCCGGCCGCGAACACCCACAGGCCGACCCGGTCGTCGGGGGCGAACAGGCCGACGGCGGAGCCGGCGGCGCGCTTGACGAGGTCGAGCTTGGTGGCGGCCAGGCCGGGCACCGGAAGGCGCATCGACCCGGACACGTCGATGACGGCCAGCACGTTGCCGCGCTTGCTGATCGTCTGCCAGATGCCCGCCATCGGGGCCACGACCTTCGGCTCGGGTGGGGGCAGGACCGCGCCGACCCGGTCGGGCAGGAGCCCGTTGGCCTCGACGGCGCGCGGGCCGGCGGCGTTGGCCGCGTTGCGGAAGCCGGCGTCCATCAACCGCTGCTGCGCCGGCGCATCCTGGAGCCAGGCGAGGAAGCCGGTCGCCGCCCGACGCTTGGCGTCGTCCACCCAGGCCGCCTGGAGGACGAGGTACGGATGATCGGACTCGAGCGTCCCCGGCTGCGGGTAGACCGCGGCCAGGGGGACCTTCGGCTTGGCGTGCCGGCCGGCGCTGGCCGGGTTGCCGGTCGGGTTGCCCGAGTTGTAGTCGAGCACCGACTTCTCGTCCAAGGCCACCGCCGAGGTGTAGGCGAGCGCCTGGCCGCGGTCGTCGGCCCGCAGGAGGTTGGAGAGGAAGGCGCCCGGCGTGGCGGCGACCTCGCCGGGCGAGCGCTGGATGGCCACGGCCTGCTCCCGCACGGGACCGGAGCCGATCATCTGCGGGGTGAGCTTGTCCGGCCCCCCGGCCACGGCGGCGAAGGTCGCCACGCTCGCGTTGAGGCCGGGGGTGGAGACGGTCGGGTCGGTCTTGCCGACCTTGACGATGCCCCACTCCGGATGGCCGAACATGGCCCAGCCCTTCTGGTTGCCGAGCGCCTTGAACAGGTCCTGCCAGGTCGGCTGCGCCCGCGGCCAGCCGAGCGCCTGGGCCATGGGGCGGGGCATGGCGAGCACGAGCGGGGAGCGGGCGAGCTTGGGCGCGTCGTTGGGCAGGAGCGCCCGGGCCGCGGTCGCGGCGCGGGCGGCCACCACGCGCGTCCACACCGTCGAGGCGGGCACCCAGACGTCGGGTCGCGGCCCCGCCTGCGCGCTCCAGCCGGCGGCCAGCCCCTGCGCGGCGGCCGAGGACTCCATGGCGGCGACGGTGAGGCCGACGCAGCGGTCGTCCACCCTGGGCCGGGTAGCCTGGTAGCGCCTGGCCTCGTCGGCCAGGAGCGGCTGGATGTCGGGCGAGGCGACCACCGTGACGCCGGTCCGCCCGGCGCGGCAGGGGTCCGGCCTGCCCACACCGTTCGTGCGGACGAGCCCGATCCCGGCCGCGACCACGGCGACCACGGCGACGACGGCCACCAACCCGAACGCGAGCGCGCGCCAGCTTCGCGTGGAGGTGTTGCGCACATGCCGTCCGTCGGCCATCCTCACCTCCCGCGTCGCAGTGCCCCCATCATCACGCGCCGCCGCACCCGCCGCCGACCCCGGGAGCCCGGGCAGGCCGCCGGGGCGGCTCCCGGCTGCTGGCCGGCCGACCCGGAAGCGGCCCGCGGCGGCGGCCCGTCGGCCGGCCCGCGGCCAACCTGGGATGGCTCCCGGCCGCCCGTCAGCGCCGGGCGCCTCGGCCCGTGGCCCGCCCGGGTCGGCACGACCCTCGGGGTTTTCTGGCCCGGAGCCTGGGACGGTCCCGGCCCGGCGGCAAAGGCCGGACCAGGCAGGCGCCGAGTGCCGAGCTGGACGGGGGCGGGCGACGGGTGCGGCGGCACGTGATGATGGGGGCTACCAGCTTGCAGGCTTCGGCGTCTCGATGCAAACGAGGAGCGGATGAGTTCACACACCGACGAGCATGCCCGGGCGGCCAGGGCGGCGGGGCGCGCCGCCCTGGCCGGGATGCCCGACCGCGACGTCGACCTGTTCGACGTCCGGATGGGCCGGTACTGGCGGGACCTGGAGCACGGCCTCCGCCTGCCCTACGGGGAGCACGCGGCCTACCCAGCGTTCCTGGAGCGCCTGGTCGGCGTGCTGGCGGCCCGCTACCGCGAGCGGCCCGAGGAGCTGAAGCGGCTCGACCTGGCACGGTCGATCGCGCCGGACTGGTTCCAGGACCCCTCGATGATCGGCTACGTGTTCTACGTCGGCCGGTTCGCCCACGACGGCAAGCTCGCCGGGGTCGCCGCCGACCACCTCGACTACCTGGCCGAGCTGGGGGTCCGCTACGTGCACCTCATGGCCCTGCTCGCCGCCATGCCCGACGCCTACGAGGCCACCCTGCCGGAGATCTTCCCGGACTTCGCGCCGGGCAACTTCACCTTCGTGGACGGGCTCGGCTGGGTGTGGACCACGTTCAACCAGTTCCAGTGGGACCTCAACTGGTCCAACCCGCGCGTGTTCCTGGAGCTGGCCGACGTGCTGCTGTACCTGGCCAACCGCGGCGTGGAGGTGGTCCGGCTCGACGCGGTCGCGTTCATCTGGAAGCGGCTGGGCACCAACTGCCAGAACCAGCCGGAGGTGCACGACCTCATGCAGGCGCTGCGCGCCTGCGCCCGGATCGTCGCGCCGGCCGTGGCCTTCAAGGCCGAGGCGATCGTCTCGCCCGACGACCTCGCCTTCTACCTGGGCGTCGGCCGGCATCACGGCAAGGTGTCCGACCTCGCCTACCACAACAGCCTGATGGTGCAGCTGTGGTCGGCGCTGGCCACGCGCGACGCGCGCCTGGCCACCAAGGTGCTGGCCGAGTTCCCGGCCAAGCCGCCGAGCACGGCCTGGGCCACCTACGTGCGCTGCCACGACGACATCGGCTGGGCGATCACCGAGGCGGACGCGGCCGCGGTCGGCTGGGACGGCCCGGCCCACCGGGCGTTCCTGGCCGACTACTACGCCGGGACGTTCCCCGGCAGCTCGGCCCGGGGCGTCGACTTCCAGGCCAACCGTGCGACCGGGGACCGGCGCACGAGCGGGACGACGGCCAGCCTGGCCGGGCTGGAGCTCGGCCTGGAGCGCGCGGACCCGCTGCTGGTCGACCTGTCGATCCGGCGCATCCTGCTCGGGCACGCGCTGATCTTCGGCTACGACGGCATCCCGCTCGTCTACATGGGCGACGAGCTCGGCATGCTGAACGACTGGAGCTACCTCGACGACCCCGACCACGCCGCCGACAACCGCTGGCTGCACCGCCCGCGCATGGACTGGGAGCTGGCCGCCCGCCGCCACGACCCGGGCTCGGTTCCCGGCCGCATCTTCGCCGGCCTGGTCGCGCTGGCCAGGGCGCGGCGGGCCACGCCCCACCTGCACGCCGGCACCCCGCTGGCGATCGTGGACCTCGGGCAGGCCAGCCTGCTCGCCTTCGTCCGCCGCCACGCGCTCGGCCCGCTGCTCGCCGTCCACAACCTCACCGAGCGCACGGTCCGCCTCGACCGCGGCGTGCTCGACCACTTCGGGCTCGGCCACGCGGTCGACCGGCTGGCCGGCGGCCCGCCGCCGGTCGACGGCGACGCCCTGGTCCTGGCCCCCTATCAGGCGGTCTGGCTCACCGCGGCCGCGCCCGGGCAAGCGTACAATCGCCTCCAGCCCTGAGCGTCTCGCCAACGGGACCGCTGCCCGGTCGAAGGGCCGGGCGCCGCGGTCCCTGCGAGCGGCCCGCGCTGGTCGAAGGGCCAGCGGGGCGTCTCGCGGCGACCACCCCGCACGGCGCCCGAGCGCCGGTGCGGGGGCAGGGTTGTGCCGCCGGATCACGGTTGCACGTCTTGCCACCGATGCCGCTTGTCGGGCAGCCTACCGCCGTGACCGCCCGCCGCCTGCTCCCGCTCGCCCTGGCCGTGGCCGCGCTCGGCATCCTGGCCGCCGGCATCCCTGCGCCGGCCGTCGCCGCGTCGCGCCCACCCCGCGTCGACGCGCGCACCGCCGTGGTCGTGGACGCGGGAAGCGGCGCCGTCTTGTGGGGCAAGGACCCGCACCGGCCGGTGCTGATCGCCTCGACCACCAAGATCCTGACCGCCCTGGTCGCGGTCGACACCTACCAGCCGGCCCAGGTGCTCACGGTGCCGGAGGCGGCCGAGGAGGTGGACGGCACCCGGCTGGGCTTCACCAGCGGCATGCGGCTCGGCCTGCCACAGCTTCTGACCGCGCTGCTCGTGGTCTCGGCCAACGACGCCGCCGAGACGCTGGCCGCCGCCTACCCCCGCGGCGGCCGCGACGGGTTCGTGCAGGCCATGAACGCCGAGGCGCGCGCGCTCGGCTGCACCGACTCGAGCTTCCGCGACCCGAGCGGCCTGGACGCGCCCGGCCACCGGGCCAGCGCAGCCGACCTGGCCATCCTCGGCCGGGCCCTGCTGGGCCGCCCGGTGCTGGCCGCGATCGTCCGGCAGCCCAAGGCCGCCCTGCGCTGGCCCGACGGCCACGTGCAGATCCTCGACAACCACAACTTCTTCGTCGGCCGCTACCACGAGCCGGGTGCCCTGGGCATCAAGACCGGCTACACCATCGCCGCCCGCCAGACGATCGTCGTCGCCCAGCGGCGCGGCAGCCGGGTGCTCATCGCCGTCGTCCTCGGCGCGCCCACCCGGTCGGCGCTGTACGAGGACGTGCGGGCGCTGCTCGCCTACGGCTTCGCCGTGCACCCGGGCCCGGCGGCCGAGCTCCTCGGGCGTCCACCCGGGGGGCCGTCCGCGGGGGAGCCGCGGCTTGGCGCCGGCGGGCAGGCCTTCGCCGGCCCGATCCCGTCCCGGCTGCGCCGCCACCTGGCCGGCGCCCCCGTCCTGACGGCGGTCGGGGTCCTGCTCGTCTGCGGGCTGGCCGTGCTGGTCGGCCGCGGGCCGGCCCGCGCCCGCCGGCGCACCGCCCGCGCCCGCCGGCGCAGCGCCCGCCGCGCGCCGGTCGGCCGCCCGCCGGCCGGCACCCGCCGCCGCCCGCCGACCGCGCGGTGACCGGCCTGCGCCCGCCTACCCGTCGCGGCGCTCGGGCGTGC
>JBIOYL010000105.1:0-7074 GCA_044870185.1 Actinomycetes bacterium
TGCGGGGTCGCAGTGGGTGGGCGGCGGGGTCCCAGTCGTTGAAGTCGCCGACGACGGACACCTTGCCGTCGACCGACTCCTTGGGCAGGACGAACGAGACCTTGACGGCGTTCTTGCCTTTGACGGGCGTCTGCTTGATCACGGGAGGGCTCCTGAACGTGCTCGGGTGCCTGCGGTGCGCCGGTCACAGGACCGGTGCCGACTATTGAACCAGAGCACGCAAGCAAGCCGAGCACCACGGCGGTCGGCGGCAGCGGGCCCTGCGGCGGTCGTGCCGGTAGACTGCCGGCCGGCCGAGGACGGCGAGCAAGGAGGGCCCGGTGGCGGAGTTCGTACGGATCGAAGTCGACGAGGGCACCCGGGTCGGGACGATCCGGCTCGACCGGCCTCCGGTGAACGCGCTCAACGCGCAGGTCCAGGACGAGCTGCGCGCGGCGGCCCTGGCCGTGGGCACCGACGACCGGATCGGCGCGGTCGTGCTGTGGGGCGGCGCCAAGGTGTTCGCCGCCGGCGCCGACATCAAGGAGCTGCAGGGCAGGACCTTCGCGCAGGTCGCCGCCCGGGCCGGGGCGCTCCAGGCCGCCTTCGGCGAGCTCGCCCGCATCCCCAAGGTCGTGATCGCGGCGGTCACCGGCTACGCGCTCGGCGGCGGCTGCGAGCTGGCCATGACCGCCGACTTCCGCTTCGCCGCGGAGGACGCCACGTTCGGCCAGCCCGAGATCCTGCTCGGCATCATCCCGGGTGCCGGCGGCACGCAGCGCCTGCCCCGGCTGGTCGGCCCGGCCAGGGCCAAGGAGCTCATCTACTCGGGCCGGTTCGTGTCGGCCGCCGAGGGCCGGGCCATCGGCCTGGTCGACGAGGTCCACCCGGCCGGCGAGGTGTACGCCAAGGCCTACGAGGCGGCTGCCCGCTACGCCCGCGGCCCGGCGCTGGCCCTGCGGGCGGCCAAGCAGGCGATCGACGGCGGCCTGGACGTCGGCATCGACGCCGGCCTGCTGCTGGAGCGGCACGCCTTCCAGTCGCTGTTCGCCACCGAGGACGCCGCCGAGGGCATGGCCTCGTTCGTGCGGCAGGGCCCCGGCAAGGCCGCGTTCAAGGGCCGCTGACGGGGTGCCCGGGCTCGACGGCCGCGACGACGCCTCAGCCGACCGCGGCGGCGCGCAGCAGCCCGGCGGCGGCGTCCGGGTCGACCACGTTGATGACCACGCCGGTGCCGAGCTCGAAGCCGCCGAAGCTGGTCAGCCTGGGGTACAGGTGCAGGTGCCAGTGGAAGTCGGCGGTCCCGGGCGGGGCGGTGTGCAGCACGAGGTTGTAGGGCGGCGACCCGCCGACGGCCGCGGCCAGGCGGGCGACCAGGCGCCGCACCGCGCCGGCCAGGGTCAGCTCGGCGTCCTCGCCGAGCTGCTCCAGACCACCCCCGTGCTGGGCGGGCAGCAGCAGGCCCTCGAACGGCGCCGTCGACGCCCACGGGCACAGCGCCACCAGCTCGGCGGCCGCCTCGACCACCCGGGGGCCGCCCGACTCGGCCTGGAGCATCCGGCAGGCCGCGCAGCCCGGCCCCGACAGCCGCTTCAGCTCGGTGCGGAGCAGCGGCGGGCGCGCCGCGGTGGCGAAGATCTGGCTGTGCGGGTGCTCCAGGGAGGCCCCGGAGATGCGGCCCTGGTTGACGACGATCACCACCGAGCCGACCTGCGGCCCGGCGTGGGCGGCCAGGCGGGCCCGGTAGGCGGCGAGCACCCGGGCGACGTGCCCGTCGTCCATGTCGGCCAGGCTGGCGGAATGGTCGGGGCTGTGGATCACCACCTCGTGGCCGCCCGCGGTCGGGCCGGCCAGGTACAGGCCGTTGCCGGTGGGCAGGCCGCCCGCTCCGGCGAAGGCGGGGAACTTGTTGGGCACGACCCGCACCCGCCAGCCCGGCCCGTCGGCCGCGCTGTCCGGGGCGCGGTCGGCCCACAGCTCGGGCGGCGTCATGTGCTCGTGGCCCGGGCAGAAGGGACAGCCGAACGGCCCTCGAGGCGGGACCTCGTCGTGCAGGAACGCCTGTGGGCGGGCCGCCCGCCCGGCCGCGATGGCGGCCCAGCGGCCGGTCAGGGGATCCCGGCGCAGCTCGCCCGGGGCGGTCGGCGGCGCGGGCGTGGGCGCCAGGCCGGAGGTCCGATGCTCGATGGCCGGGAGCAGGGGGTGGGCTGACACGGTGCCTTCTCGTCGGTGAGGAACGGCTCCCCGGAACTGTAGCTCCGCTGCGATGCTCCGGTCGCGCCGGGCGCTCCGCTGACCTCGCTACGCACATCGACGGGTGCGGGCGGCCCGGGGCGCTCGAATCCGGCCCGATCTTCGTCAGCGGGACGACGTGCGTCGGAGACGAAGATCGGGCCGGGCTCCGCGTCAGCCGCGCCGGTAGCGGGCGACGGCCAGGGGGGCGAAGACGACGACGATCCCGGCCGCCCACAGCAGTGAGCGGGCGACGTAGAAGCCGGCGGGGTGGCCGAGCAGGAACTCGACCGCGTGGCCCTGGGTGAGCGCCCGGACCGCGTCGACCATGTACGTGATGGGCTGGTGCTCGGCGACGGTACGGAGCCAGCCCGGCATCGTCTCCACCGGCACGTACGCGCTCGAGACGAAGGTCAGGGGAAAGACCAGGAGCGACATCCCCTGGGCGGCCTGGGCGGTGCCGGCGAACAGGCCGAGGGCGATGAAGACCCATTCGAAGGCGAAGCCGAACACCATGCACAACCCGAAGGCGGCCAGCGCGTCGGTCAGGGACCCGTGCAGGCGGAAGCCGACGGCGAAGCCGACGGCGGTCGTGATCGCCAGGCTCCATGCCAGCACGGCGGTGTCGGCCAGCGCCCGTCCGGCCAGCACCGCGCCGCGCGGGATGGGCAGGGAGCGCAGCCGGTCGACGAAGCCCTGCTCGAGGTCCTCGGCCATCCCGGCGGCGGCACCCGTGCCGCTGAACAGCACCGCGGTGGTGACGAAGCCGGGCACGAGGAAGTCGACGTAGGCAAGCCCGCCCGCCCCGATCGCGCCGCCGAACACGTAGCGGAAGATCAGCAGGAACATGGCGGCCTGGATGGTGCCCAGCACCACCAGCTGGGGCGTGCGCAGGAACTTCAGGATGCTGCGGCGGGCGACGGCCAGCGTGCTCGCCGACAGGGTGGTTGGGCGGTCGGGTGGGCGGGTGGTGGCGGCGATCGTGGCCATGACTGGCTGTCCTCCTTGTCGGTGGCGGTCAGGCGGCGTTGCGCCCGAAGGGGGCGGTGCTCGTGTCGTCTGGTGCCTGGCCGGTCAGGGCGAGGAACACCTCGTCGAGGGTGGGGGGGCGCAGGGCGATGTCGTCGGGCGTGATGCCCAGCTCGTCGAGGGAGCGCAGACCGGCGATGAGCGGGGCGCTGCCGGGCTGGACCGCGACGCGGACCCGGCGGGTGGCCTGCTCGACCCGCGGCCGGCCGTGATCCAGCCGGGCCAGGGCGGCGGCCACCGTGGCCAGCTCGGCCCGCTCGCGCACGTGGACCTCGAGCACGTGGCGGCCCACCCGCTGCTTGAGCTCGGCGGGGGTGCCCGCGGCGATGGCGCGGCCGTGGTCGATGAGCACGATGCGGCCGGCCAGGTGGTCGGCCTCGTCCAGGTACTGGGTGGTCAGCAGCACGTCGGTGCCCCGCTCGACCAGGGCGCCGATGGCGTCCCACAGCTCGATGCGGCTGCGCGGGTCCAGCCCGGTGGTGGGCTCGTCCAGCAGCAGCAGCCGCGGCGCGCCCACCAGGCTGGCGGCCAGGTCGAGCTTGCGGCGCATGCCGCCCGAGTAGGTGCGGGCCAGCCGGTCGGCCGCGCTGGCCAGGCCGAGCTGGTCAAGCACCCTGGCGGCGCTGGCCCGGGCCGAGCGCCTGTCCTGGCCGTACAGGTGGGCGACCAGCTCCAGGTTCTCCCGCCCGGTCATGGCCGGCTCCACCGCGGCGGCCTGGCCGGCCAGGCCGATGGCCCGCCGCACCGCCTGGGGGTGGCGGCGCAGGTCGTGGCCGGCGACGCGCAGTGTGCCGGCGTCGGGGCGCAGCAGGGTGGCCAGCGTGCGGACGAAGGTGGTCTTGCCGGCGCCGTTGGGGCCGAGCACGGCCAGGACCTGGCCTGGCTCGGCGACCAGGTCCAGCCCGTCCAGGGCGACGGTCTTGCCGAAGCGCTTGACGAGGCCGCTGGCTTCGATGATGGGCGTCACTGGAGCCTCCTCTCGGTGGTGCGTCCACGGCCAGTATCACCCTTCCGATGGATACTGTCAACCATCTAGATGATTCTTCCATCTAGGCGGATGACATGCTAGGATCGAGCCATGGCAACGGCAGGTGCGAGACGAACGGCGAAGGCAGGCCGGCCCCGCCGGGCACCCCCTGCCTCCGAGCGCCGGCGGGATCCCGAGCGGACACGGGAGCGGATCCTCCAGGCCGCCCTGGAGGAGTTCGCCGCCAAGGGGTTCGCCGGGGCCCGGGTGCACGACATCGCCGCCGCCGCCGGCGTGAACAAGCAGCTCATCTCCTATTACTTCGGCGGCAAGGAGGGGCTGTACCGCGCGCTCACGCGGCGCTGGCTGGCCATGGAGGCGGAGTTCGCCGGCCCGGACGTTCCGGCCGAGGAGATGATCGGCGCCTACCTGGATGCGGCCATCACCCAGCCTGACCTGGTCCGCCTGCTCCTGTGGCAAGGGCTGGCAGACGCGCAGCACGTCGGGGCGGACCTTGAGGAAGCCGGCGCCCGCACCCGCAAGGACCTCGAGGACCTGCGGCGCCGCCAGGCCTCGGGCGAGCTCAGCGACGAGTTCGACCCGGAGTTTATGCTGCTGGTGCTGATGGCCGCCGCCGCCGCACCGGTGTCGCTTCCTCAGATGGTGCGCGGGATCTACGGTGTCGATGCCGGCTCGCCGGAGTTCGCCGAGCCCTACCGGAAGCAGCTCCAGCGGCTGTTCGCGCCCCGCCGCGAACGGGCGCGACGAGCCGAGCGGTGAGCGTGCCGGCCGGCGAAGCAGCGGATCCGCCCGCACCAGGAACCACGCCCACCCCGGCCCATGGGGCACAATGAGGCATCGGCCGGGCCACCGCGGCCCGCCGGGCCACCGCGGCCCGCCGGGCCACTGCAACCCGCCGGGCCACCGCGGCCCGCCGACGGCCGGCCGGGCGACGAGGCCCGCCTGGCTGCGACGAACACTTGGAGGGCGACGGCGTGAAGATCCTCGTGACGGTCAAGCGGGTGCCGGACACGGCCGCCGAGAAGCGACTCGACCCGGCCGACAAGACCCTGGACCGCGAGTCGGTCGAGACCATCCTGAACCCGGTGGACGAGTACGCCATCGAGGAGGCCCTGCGCCTCAAGGAGGCGCAGGGCGGCGAGGTGGTCATCCTGTGCATGGGGCCGCCGAGCGCGCTGCCCACGGTGCGCAAGGCGCTGTCGATGGGGGCCGACTCGGCCGTCCACGTCCACGACGACGCGCTGCACGGCTCGTGCGTGTTCAACACGGCCAGGGTCCTGGCCGCGGCCATCCGCAAGGTCTCACCGGACATCGTCATCACCGGCTCGGAGTCGACCGACGCGCGTACCTCGCTGGTCCCGAGCGCCCTCGCCGAGTACCTCGGCTGGCCCGGCCTCACCGCGGCCAAGAAGCTGGAGGTGGACGGGACCACGATCCGCATCCAGCGGGAGACCGAGAGCGGCCACGACGTGGTCGAGGCGCCGGGACCGGCCGTGGTCAGCGTCGTCAAGGGCATCAACGAGCCCCGCTACCCGTCGTTCAAGGGCATCATGGCCGCCAAGTCGAGGCCGGTGACCGACTACTCGCTGGCCGATCTGGGCATCGACCCGTCCACCGTGGGGCTGGCCGGCGCCACCACCGAGGTCGTCGACTTCGCCCCGCGCCCACCCCGCCAGGCCGGCCAGGTCGTCAAGGACCCGGGCGACGGCTCGGCGGCCGTGGAGCTGGCCGACTTCCTCGCCGCGAACAAGTTCATCTAGCGGCTCCACCTTGCGTGGGTCCGCCGCTGACGACTCGAGAAAGGCAGCACCGTATGGGAACCGTCCTGGTCCTGGTCGAGCACGAGCGGGGCACGCCCAAAAAGGTCACCTACGAGATGCTCGGCAAAGCCCGCGAGCTGGGCGACCCGGCCGCCGTGTTCGTCGGCGAGGGGCTCGACCGGGCGCGGGAGGGGCTGGCCCGCCACGGGGCGGCGGTCATCTTCGTGGCCGGCGGCGACGGCCTGGCCGGCGTGCTCACCCTGCCGGCCGTCGAGGCGCTCGCCGCCGCCGCCGAGCGTGCCACGCCGGCCGCCGTGCTGCTCGCGGCCACTCCCGACGGCAAGGACGTCGCCGCGCGGCTCGCCGCCCGCAAGGGCTGGGGCGTGCTGGCCGACGTCGTCGACGTCGGCGGTGACCTCGTGTGCATCCAGAACGTCTTCGGCGGGGCGACCACGGTCCGGTCGCGCGTGCGGGTGGGCACGCCGGTGCTCACGGTCAAGCCCAACTCCTTCCCGGCCATCGAGGCACCGGCCGAACCGGAGGTGATCGAGCTCGGCATCACGCACCAGGCCGGCGCGGCCGACGCGCGCATCGTCGACCGTGTCGTGCAGCCCTCGGGCGGCCGCCCGGACGTGGCCGAAGCCGAGATCGTGGTCTCCGGCGGCCGGGGCCTGCAGGACCCGGCCAACTTCGCGCTGGTCGAGGTGCTGGCCGACGCGCTCGGTGCGGCCGTGGGCGCCAGCCGGGCCGCCGTGGACGCCGGCTGGTACCCGCATCAGCACCAGGTCGGGCAGACCGGCAAGACGGTGTCGCCCCAGCTGTACGTGGCCGTGGGCATCTCGGGCGCGATCCAGCATCGGGCCGGGATGCAGACCTCCAAGACCATCGTGGCCGTGAACAAGGACGCCGACGCCCCCATCTTCTCGATCGCCGACTTCGGCGTGGTCGGCGACCTGTTCAAGATCATCCCCCGACTGACCGAAGAGGTCACCAAGCGGAAGGGCTGATGAGCCGGTCCCCCAGCTCGCACTCCAGGCGCAACCACGAGCAGCCACGGCGGGCGTGGACGCCCGCCGTGGCGGACGG
>JBIOYL010000106.1:0-2588 GCA_044870185.1 Actinomycetes bacterium
GCCGTTCATCCAGGGCCGCCACGAGCAGGCCCTGGTGCACGTGGCCACCGCCTTCGCCAAGGCGTCGCGGCGGCACGCGACCCTGGCGGTCACCAGCTCGATCGGCCCGGGCGCGCTCAACATGGTCACCGGCGCGGGTGTGGCGACTGTCAACCGCCTGCCGGTCCTGCTCCTGCCCGGGGACGCCTACGCGACCCGCCGGCAGGGCCCGGTGCTGCAGCAGCTCCAGCACCCGATCGAGGCCGACACCACTGTCAACGACGCGTTTCGGCCCGTGGCCCGCTTCTTCGACCGCATCACCCGGCCCGAGCAGCTGCTGACCGCGCTGCCGGCGGCCATGCGGGTGCTGACCGACCCGGTCGAGGTCGGCGCGGTGGTTCTGTCGCTACCGCAGGACATCCAGTCGCACGCCCATGACTTCCCGGCCGCGCTGTTCGCCGAGCGGGACTGGACCATCCGCCGCCCGCCCCCCGACCCTGACGAGGTCGAGGCGGTCGCGCGGCTGCTCGCCCAGGCCCGCCGGCCGCTCATCATCGCCGGTGGCGGGGTCATCTACTCGGGTGCCACCGCCGAGCTGGAGGCCCTGGCCGCCTCGGCCGGGATCCCGGTGGCCGAGACGTTCGCCGGCAAGGGCGCGGTCCAGCGGCGCGCCTGGTGGCAGCTCGGCGGCATCGGCCTGGAGGGCACCCCGGCCACCAACGACCTGGCCCGCGAGGCCGACCTGGTCCTGACCGTCGGCTCGCGGCTGACCGACTTCGCGACCGCGTCGCAGTCGCTGTTCCAGCACCCCGGGGTGCGCTTTGCCAGCATCAACGTCAACGCCTACGACGCGGGTCGGCTGGGCGCCACCGGCATCGTGGCCGACGCCAAGCGGGCCCTGGCCGCGCTGGCCGAGGCGGTGCAGCGCGCCGGCGCCACCAGCCCGGCCGTATGGCAGGAGCGGGTCCGGGCCCGCAACGAGGTGTGGCAGGCCGAGCGTGCCGCCGCCCTCGACCCCGACACGCCGTTCGACTTCTCGGCGCTGGAGCCTGGCTCCGACGTGGTGGCCGACACCGGCGCGGTGCTCACCCAGGGCCAGATCATCGGGCTGCTGCAGGAGCACGCCCGGGCGGGCGACACCGTCATCGCCGCCGCGGGCGGCCCGCCCGGCGACCTGCTGAAGGTGTGGGACGCCACCGAGGGCCGCTTGGCCCACCTGGAGTTCGGCTTCTCCTGCATGGGCTACGAGCTGCCGGCCGCGATCGGGGTGCGCCTGGCCGAGCCGGACCGCGCCAGGCGGGTCGTCTCGTTCCTGGGCGACGGCACCTTCCTGATGGCCCCGACCGAGCTGGTCACCGCCGCCCAGGAGGGCCTGCCGATCACGATCGTGATCCCCGAGAACCACGGCTACCAGGTCATCCACCGGCTGCAGATGCTGCGCAGCGGCCGCGAGTTCGGCAATGAGTTCCGCTACCGCGACGGCCGCCTGGACCTGACCGGCGAGCAGCCCGCGGCCAAGCCCCCCCGCCTGGACGGCGACTACCTGCGCGTCGACCTGATCAAGGTGGCCGAGGGGCTGGGCGCCCGCGCCGTGCGGGCGACCACCGCCGACCAGGTGCGGGCCGCGCTGGCGGAGACGCGCGGCCACGACGGCCCGGTGGTGATCGTCATCCCCGCGATCCCCCACGCCGACCTGCCCGGGGCGGGCGTGTGGTGGGACGTCGCCCCGGCGCAGGTGGCCGAGCAGGAGGCGGTCGCCCGGCTCCGGGCCGAGTACTCCGACGGCCTGGCCGCCCAGCGGTGGCACGGATGAGCGCGGTGACCAGCCCCGCCGGCGCGGCCCGGGCCGCGCCGTCCCCACTCGACCGCGGCCGGCTGCGGGCCCGCCTGGCCGCCGGCGAGCCGACCGTCGGCATCTTCATCGGCACCGCCTCGCCGGTCGCGGCCGAGGTCTGCGCCGCCGCAGGGGTCGACTGGGTGCTGCTGGACCTGGAGCACGGCGCGGGCGGCGAGGAGCAGGTCCGCGGCGTCGTCCCCGCCGCCGGCGCCTACGGCGTCCCGACCGTGGTCCGGGTGGAGTCGGCCGCCCGCATCCGGCTCGGCCGGGTCCTGGACCTGGGCGCCGCCGGGGTCATGCTGCCCCGCATGGAGTCCGTTGCCGAGGTGGGCGAGGCGCTCAGGCACCTGCGCTACCCGCCCGCCGGCGACCGGGGCGTGGCCACCTACAACCGGGCCTGCCGCTTCGGGCTCGACCCGGGCGCCCTGGACCGGGCCGACGACGAGATCCTGGGCGTGGTCCAGATCGAGTCGGCCCGCGCCGTGGCGCAGGTCGAGCAGATCGCCGCCCTCGACGGGGTGGACGTGCTGTTCGTCGGGCCCCGCGACCTCAGCCACGACCTCGGCGTGCCCGGTGACCTCATGGCACCCGCCTACCTCGCCGCCCTGCAGCGGGTGCGCGCCGCCGCCGGCGCGCACGGCAAGGCGTGCGGGCTGCTGGTCCCCGACGGGGCGGCCGCCGCCGCGAAACGGGCGGAGGGCTGGGCCTTCGTGGCCATCGGCTCCGACGCGACCCTGCTCGCCGCCGCGCTGGCCGCCGAGCTTGGCCGGGC
>JBIOYL010000107.1:0-9183 GCA_044870185.1 Actinomycetes bacterium
CGGTCACCCGCACGACCGAGTCTGCGAACCCGACGCCCTCGGCGTTGACCTCCTGCACCACGGTCAGGTCGCGCGGGCCAGCGCCCGCTCGATCGGGCTCACCCCGAGCAGGTCGAGCACGAGCCGGCGGCGCTCGGCCGGCGCCATGCCGGCGAACGCGGCCAGCTCCTTCTGCTGGGCGCACACCGACGCCAGGAACGCGCGCGCGTCCATGCCGACGACCCGCGTCAGGAACGCGTTGGCCTCCCGCACCGACTGCACGGCGAGCCGGTTGTTGCGGTACACCTCGACCTCGGGGGTGAGGCTGGCGCCCTTGAGCCGGCGGCGCACCTCGTAGGAGTTGCCCTCGTGCCCGAAGACGAGCTCCACCCGCAGGTCCTCGCGCACGTCGGCCGAGCGCAGCTCGGCCTTGTCGGTGCGCGACTCGCCGTACAGGCTGTAGCGGATGGCCTCGACCAGGGTCGTCTTGCCCGAACCGTTCGGGCCGTAGATGCCGATCAGCCCGTCGGGGAACTCCAGGTCCAGGCTGCGGTAGACGCGGTAGTTGCGCAGCGACAGCGAGCGCAGGTGCATGGCTAGCGGGCCTCCTCCTCGGCCCGGCCGAGCAGGCCGCGGCCGAGCGCGGCCAGCCGGGCACGGTCGTAGCCCTCGATCGGGACGCCGGCCAGGTAGCGGTCCCACTCGTCGGCCAGGCTGGCCAGCGGCGCGGCGGCGAGCTGGGCGGCCGAGGAGGCCTCGGCCGCCTCGACGTGCACGGTGACCACCAGGGCGCCGGGGAAGGCCTCGGCGACCACGCGGCGGTCCAGCAGCCGGCGCAGCTCCGGCCGGGCCCGGTTGACGAACACGCGCACCACCGCCCCGTCGACCCCGCCGGGCGGGGCGCCGCCGGCCAGCGCGTCGTAGACCTCGGCGACATCGCGCCCGAAGGCGTCCACCGTGACGGTGTGCAGCGCCCGCCCGCCCGGCACCGGATGGTGGCGGACCGCGCCGGAGCCGGTGTCCAGGCTGAGCACGCCCTTGACGGCCGGCTCGTCGGCCGACGGCAGGTCGGCGAAGCTGAACGTGTCGGTCGACCCCGGATACCAGGCGTTGGCGGCGACCCGGGCGAAGTTGTGGAAGTGGCCGAGCAGGATGTAGTCGAAGCCGGCGTCCAGACTGGCCAGGTCGACCTCCAGCTCGTTGACGTCACCGTAGGTGTAGCGGCGCGACAGCACGGTGACCGCCGCGTGGGTGACCAGCAGGTTGCAGTGGTCGGCGGAGCGGGCGGCGGCCGCGGCGTCGATCTCGGCCTTGAGCTCGGCGACGCCGGCGCACTGCGGCACGGCGTGGACGCGCACGCCGGCCACCAGGTCGACCGGCTTCCAGGCACCCTGGTACACGAAGCGGAGCTGCGGGAAGGCGTCGGCCAGGACGGCATACGGTGAGCCGGACTCGCGCAGCCGCGGCGTGTCGTGGTTGCCGGAGATGGCCAGGGTGGGCACGCCCGCCTCGGCCAGGCGGCGCAGCCCGCTGGCGCCCTCCCGGAACGCCCGGTAGGTGGGCCGGGGCGCATCGAACAGGTCCCCGAGAACCAGCACCGCGTCCGGGTCGAGCGCCAGGGCGGCCTCGACCGCCCGGTGCCAGGCGGCCGCGAAGTCGGCCTCCCGCTGGTTCAGCCCGCGCTCGTCGACCGTGTGGTAGTGGCTGCGGCCGAGATGGGCGTCGGCGATGGCGACCAGGGTGGGCATCAGTCGTAGAAGCCTTCCAACGCGCCGGCCGGGCGGGTCCGGGCCGGCTCGGGGCGGGGGACGTGGTCGAGCCAGTGCTCGTACAGGTGGACCTTGGCCGGCAGCGCGAACGGCGCCTCCGGGTTGGTGACCAGCGCCTCGCCCGGCATGAGCGTCTGGATCTCCGGGCCGAGGTCGGACAGGTCCTGCTTGGAAGAGGAGCGCAGGATCGCCCGGTCGCGCTCGTCGGCCAGGCCGAGCACGAAATAGGTGTTGAACTGGCTGAGCAGCTCGGCGTCGATCAGCTTGGGCTGCTGGCTGACGGCGCACAGGCCCACGTTGAACTTGCGGCCCTCGCGGGCCAGCCGCGGGAACACGTTGAACTCGGCGTCGTCGAGCCGGGTGAGCACCCGCTGGGCCTCCTCCAGGGCGACCAGGGTGCGGGGCAGGCGGGCGAAGCGCTCGCGGTCGGTGCGGTAGGCCTCGGCCCGCTCGGCGAGCAGGCTGCGGGCCAGGATCGAGGCGACCAGGGTCTCCTCGACCGCCTCCAGCCCGGAGGTGTCGACCAGCACCACCTTGCCGGCGGCCAGGTCGTCCAGCACCTTGCCGGTCAGCGACTGGCTCGGGTCGGCGGTCATCAGCGGCAGCCCGACGATGCGCCTGGCCCGGCGGCACAGCACCTGGATGGTGGCGAGCTGGTAGCGGCCGAGCTCGGCGTCCTTCAGGTCCTCGGGGGCGTCGGCGGCCAGGCGGGTGAGCCAGGCGCCCTTGTCGCCGAGCTGGGCGGCGGCCGTCTCCAGCGCCTCCGACTGGGGGGTGGTGAACTTCCAGGCGGTGCGCAGGTCGTCGGCGGACAGCTCGGCCAGCGACAGGCGCAGCAGGTTGGCCTGGCCGGCCTGGGGGCTCGGGGAGTACACGCGCAGCCGCTCGGCGGCGTGGGGGTGGTGGGCCAGCCCGCGCCGGCCCGGGGCGCCGCCGGTCAGGTACTCGCCGTGCGGGTCGAACAGCAGCAGGGCGTAGCGGCCGCCGGCGGCCAGCAGCTGGCCGGCGAGCACCTTCATGAGGTTGGACTTGCCCATGCCGGTGGTGGCGAACACGCCGACGTGGCTCGGCAGGGTCTCGCCCCGCACGCCGACCGGCAGGTCGATGCAGTCCTCGCCGGAGCGCAGCCGGCCGACCTCGACGTCGCCCATGCGCCGGCGCAGGAACGCAAGGTCCGCCTCGCAGGGGGCGGTGACCTCGCCGAACTGGGCGGGCAGGCTCTTGGGCTTGTGGAAGCGGCCGTTCTCGTCGACGTAGCCGAGCGAGGCGACCTTGGCCACCTTGTACAGGCGGCGGGCGACATCCCGCATGCCGGTCGGCTCGCCGGCGTCGTCCATGGCCATCAGGCCACCGGCGGTACGCTCGGCCCAGCCGTCGTCGGACGACTCCGAGCCGTAGGCGACGTCGGTGACGCGGAACAGGTAGCGGCGTCCCCGCTCGGGGTCGGCGCCGACCAGCAGCTCGCCCAGGAACAGGTCCTCGCCGTAGAAGGCGCGGAAGCGCACGTCGAGCACCGACCGGCCGAAGATGCGTCCTTTGTAGTCGGGCATGGGGTCCTCGGGTCAGGCGTTCAGGGTCTGGTGGAAGTCGCGCAGCACCAGGTCGACGTCGTCCTCGGACAGCCCCTCGCGCAGGCACGCCTCGCGCAGGTCGCAGCGCAGGTCGGCGAGCAGGTGGCCGGGCAGGGCGACGAGCTGGTGGGCGCGGGCGAGCGGGTAGGGGTAGCCGAGGAAGGCGGGGTCGTCGGACAGGCCGGCCAGCACGGCAAAGCAGTCGTCGGGGGTGCGCGCACCGCACACCAGGTCGACCCGGAAGGCCCAGGCGCCCCGGCAGGCCAGCCGGGCGACATAGACCTGCGAGCGCCATCCCCCCAGCCCCTGGTCGCCGGCGACGTGCACGTACCAGCGCGCGTCCGGGCCGACCCGGCGCTCGGCCAGGCGCCGCACCCGCAGCACCAGCGGCGCGTAGCGGCCCCAGCGCAGCTTGGACGCCTTGGTCACGCCGACCAGGTCGACCTGGCGGTCCACGGCGAGCTCGTGGATGGGGGCGATGAAGCGGCCGGGCAGGAACGGGCCAGGGTGCAGGCTGCCGTCGACGAGCACGACGTCGCCCGGCCGGGCGGCGCAGATCGCCGCGCGTACCCGCTGCCACTCGGCCAGCTCGCGCAGCACGTCGACCACCCCGCCGACGTCGCCGAGCTCGCGTTCCCGCACGATCCCGGCCCGGGCCAGCGCGGCCGCGTACTCGCCGCGCGCGTCCTGCAGGCCGAGCGTGCGCACCGCCAGGCGGTCGACCTCCTCGGCGACGCTGTGCCGGTCGCGGTGCCAGACGGTGCCGGCGCGGAAGGCGACCACCCAGAACGCCCGCCCGCCGGCCAGGCAGGCCGACCCGCCGTCGACGGCGGCCGCCATCACGCCCGGGGCCGGGTCGACGCCGATCTCGACGATGGCCGCGTCCGCTGGCAGCTCGACGGCGCCGTCGGGGCTGACGGGCTCGTCGACCGGGTTGTCGACGCGGGTGCCGTCGTCGGCGAGCAGCCGGGCCAGGTAGCCGGCGGCCGCCCGCACACGGTCGGCGTAGTCCTCGACGAGCAGTCCGGCCTCCCCTCGATGAGCGAACACTCGGAGCGAACACTCGTTCTGCCGACGCCGGTAGCCTAACCGAAGCCGGCGGCCGGGTGGGGGAAGCCGCACGATCACGTTCGAATCTACCCTACCCGCAGGCGCGCCTTCCACCATCCCGTCATGCACACGGCGGGCGCGGACCTGCCGTCAGCCGATGGCGTCGGCCAGCCGGTCGAGCTGCTCGGGGTCGGCGACGGTGGGAAACAGCACCAGCTCGTGGCAGCCGGCGTCGGCATAGCCGGCGACGAACTCGGTGACCGCCCGCGGGCTGGTGAGCGCCTCCTGGGCGATGCGCTCGGCGAACGCGCCCGTGAACGCGTAGTAGTCGCGCAGGTAGGCGCGGCCCGGCTCGGCAGCCCGGCCGAGCGCGACATAGCCCATCCCCCACAGCCGCGGCTCGCCCGGCCGGCCCGCGTCGGCCCAGGCGGTGCGGGCCCGCTCGGCGGCGGCGGCGAACGCGCGCGGCGGGCCGCCGCTGTGCACGTAGCCGGCCGCGTAGCGGGCCATGCGCACCAGCGCCGACCCGGTCGTCCCGCCGACCAGCACCTCCAGCCCGCCCGGCCGGGCAGGGCGGGGGGCGAAGCGGGCGCCGTCGGCGAGCTCCCGCAAGCTGACCAGGTGCTCGGTGAGCAGCCGGCCGCGGGCGGGATGGTCCACCCCGGCCGCCGCGTAGTCGTCGCCGCGGGCGCCGACCGCGAGCCCGAGCGTCAGCCGGCCGCCCGACAGCGCGTCGACCGAGGCCGCCTGCTTGGCCAGCAGGCGCAGCGGGCGCAGCGGGGCGATCAGGATCGTGGTGGCCAGCCGGATGCGGCCGGTGACGGCGGCCGCCGCCGCCAGGGTGGCCAGCGGCTCGAGGTTGCCGTAGGCGAGCCGGTCGATGACCGCCAGGCTCGAGAACGACCCGGCGTCGGCCCGCCGGGCCCAGCCGAGCACCAGCTCGGCGGACGCGCCGGCCAGCCCCGCCGGCGACCCCACGCCCACGTTGATCCCCACATCGCCTCCTCGCGGCCGATCCTACGGGACCGGCGCGGGGCCGAGCCGGCCGCCTGGGAGGTCGCCGCCGTCGGTCAGGCCTTGGCCACCGTGAGCTGGTCGACCACGTAGTAGACGGCGACCAGGAAGTGCAGGGCCAGGGTGAGCAGGGCGCTGACGAAGGCCACGCCGATCAGCAGGGCGTAGACGACCATGCCGGCGCCGAAGCGGCGCACGGTCGCGCGGGCCTGGGCCGGATCGATGGCGGCGTGGAGCAGCCGTCCGTCCCGGACCACCCAGCGCCACATCGTGTTGAAGCTCACGCCCATGAGGAACATGACCGCGCTGTAGGCGGCGGCGGCCACATGGGAGGCCGACCCGCTGCGGATGTACTCGGCCAGCAGCGCGGTCGGGAACGGGATCGCCGCGACGAACAGCAGCAACAGCAGGTTCATGAACAGCAGGGGCCGGTCGGCCTGGGCGATCTGGCGGAACATCGCGTGATGGTTGACCCAGATGATACCGATGACCAGGAAGCTGACCACGTAGCTGGCGTAGTTCGGCCACCTGCGCAGCAACGCGGCGGCGAGGTCGTGCTCGGCCCCCACCGGCACGCGCAGGTCCAGGACCAGCAGCGTGATGGCGATGGCGAACACGCCGTCGCTGAACGCCTCGAGCCGGTTGGTCTCCACGTGGTCGTCCCAGCAGCATCTCCCGCGGCTGCGGGGACGCTACCCCTGCTGGCGCCGGCCGTCGACCGGGCGGCCCAGCCCGGCCCAGCCCGGTGGCTATGGCGTTCCGCTCGGCACCTCCTGCAGCTTGCCGGTGCGCACGTCGAAGACGAAGCCGCGCACGCTGTGCTTGTGCGGGAGGTAAGGGCTGGCGAGGATGCGAGCGATCGACTGGCGGACGTCGCGCTCCACGTCGCCGAACGACTCCAAGGCGAAGTGGGGCCGCAGGCCGGTGTCGGCCTCGATGGCGTCCTTCAGCTCGTCGTCGCGGAAGGTGAGCATGCCGCAGTCGGTGTGGTGGATGAGGATGATCTCGCGGGTGCCGAGCAGGCGCTGGGAGATGACCAGCGACCGGATGGCGTCGTCGGTGGCGACGCCGCCGGCGTTGCGGATGACGTGCGCCTCGCCCTCGCGCAGGCCGAGCAGCGCATACACGTTCAGCCGGGCGTCCATGCACGCGAGCACGGCCACGTGCCGCGACGGCGGCATGGGCAGGTTGCCGGTGGAGAACGAGGCCGCATAGGCCGCATTGCGCTCGAGCAGCTCGTCGGTGACGGACTCGGTGACGGGCATGGCAGCTCCTGGGTCGGGGCGGGCGGGACGCGCGCGGGGCGCGTCGCGTGCCGTAGCGTGCCCTGGGCGGCCCGGACGGGTCAACGCCCTGGACGGGTCAACCGGGGGCAGGCCGCCAACCGGGGGCGGGCCGCGATGGTGTGCTCGCCAGCCAGGGCGGGTCGGGCAAGGATGGCCGGCCGAGCACGCACAGGTCGGCCCGGCCGGCCGCCACGATCGTGTCCACCTCGGCGGGGGTGGCGATGTTGCCGGCCACCAGGGTGGGCACGCGGCCGCGGTTGCGGACGAGGTCGGCGAGCGGGGCCGCGAACGCCCGCCCGTAGGCGGGCCGGGAGGCGGCCGTGGTCTGCCCGGCGACGACGTGCACCAGGTCGCAGCCGGCCTCGGCGAGCGCCCGGGCGGCGGCCACGGCGTCGTCGGGGCGGAGGCCGCCGGGCGCCGCGTCGCCGGCGGTCAGGCACACCGACAGCGGCCGGTCGGCCGGCCAGCAGGCCCGGACGGCGGCGACCAGCTCGAGGGGGAAGCGCAGGCGACCCGCGAGCGCGCCGCCGTAGCCGTCGGCGCGCCGGTTGGTGAGCGGCGACAGGAACCCGGCGAGCAGGTAGCCGTGGCCGAAGTGCAGCTCGAGCAGGTCGGCGCCGAGTGTGGCGGCCCGCTCGGCGGCGGCCACGAAGGCCGCGGCCACCGCCGCCATGCCGGCCCGGTCGAGCTCGGCCGGCAGCGGGCTGCCCGGCCCGTAGGCGAGCGGCGAGGCGGCCACCAGCGGCCAGCCGCCCTCGGCGAGCGGCCAGTCGGTGCCCCAGCGGCGCGGCCGGGTGGCGCCGCGCGCGCCGGCATGCACCAGCTGCAGCCCGAACCGGGCCGCCGGGCCGGCCTGGTGGACCGCGTCGGCGATCGCCCGCCAGCGCTCGGCCTGTGCGCGGTTCCACAGGCCGGCACAGCCGGAGGTGATGCGCGCCTCGGCGGCGACGGCGACCAGCTCGGCCAGCGCCAGGCCGGCCCCGCCCGCCCCGGCCGCCGCCAGCCGGCCGGCCCAGGCGTCCGAGGGCAGGCCGTCGGCGGCGTCGTCGGCCGGGCAGGGGGCGGCGACCATGCGGTTGGCGAAGACGCGGCCGCGCAGGCGCAGCGGCGTGAACGCCGGGGTCGGGGCGACCTCGGGCGGCTGGCTGACCATGCCGGTCGCGCCGGCTGTACCGATAGCGGCCGCGTCGGGGCCGGCCGCCCGGGCCGCACCGGCCGCACCGATAGCGGCCGCGCCGGTACCGGCCGGGCCAGGGCCGGCCGCCCCGGCCGCGAACCAGCGGTCCAGGGCGTGCGCGAACACCCGGTCGCGCCGGCGCAGGTTGTCGTAGGTCACACGGCGGGAGCGGGCGAGCAGGCTGAACGCGAACTGGGGCGGCGGAAAGCCGAGGTAGCGGTCGGTCGACTCGAACCAGGCGCAGCTGTCGGCGGCCGCCTCCTGCATGCGCTCGACGACCGGGCGCCGTTCGCTTTCGTAGAAGGCCAGCGCGGTCGGCAGGTCGGCGTGGGCCTCGAGCGCGCCGGCCAGCGCGATCGCATCCTCCATGGCGAGCTTGGTGCCCGAGCCGATCGAGAAGTGGGCGGTGTGGGCGGCGTCGCCGACCAGCGCCACGTTGCCGGCGTGCCAGCTCCGGTTGCGCACGGTCACGAAGCTGATCCAGCGGGAGGCGTTGCCGATCAGCTTGTGGCCTTCCAGGTCTTCGGCGAACAGGTCCGCGCAGTAGGCGATGCTGTCGGCCTCGCCGGCCTGGTCGAGGCCGGCCCGCCGCCAGGAGGCCGCGTCGCACTCGACGATGAACGTGCTCATGCGGTCGTCGTACGGGTAGGCGTGGGCCTGGAAGCGGCCGTCGGCGTTGCTGCGGAAGCTGAACGTGAACGCCTCGAACACCTTGGTCGTGCCGAGCCAGATGTAGCGGGCGTCGTGGCTGGTGAGCCGGGGCTGGAAGGTGGCCGCGAAGCGCGCGCGGGTGGGTGAGCCGAGCCCGTCGGCGCCGAGCAGCAGGTCGGCTTCGGCGGCCAGCGCCGCAGGATCGTCCGCCTCGGTCGCAAACAACAGGCGCACGCCGAGCTCCTCGGCGCGGCGCTGGAGGATGTCCAGGAGCTGGCGGCGGGCCAGGCCGGAAAAGCCGTTGCCGCCGCAGCGGATCGTCTGGCCGCGGTAGCGGATGTCGATCGCGTCCCAGCGGGCGAACGCCGCGGTGATCTGCTCGTGGCTGCGCCGGTCGGCGTCGCGCAGGGTGGTCAGCGTCTGGTCGGAGAAGACCACCCCGAAGCCGAAGGTGTGGTCGCGCGGGTTGCGCTCGACCACCGTGACCTGGTTGGCCGGATCGGCCTTGGCCAGCAGGATCGCCGCATACAGGCCGGCCGGGCCGCCGCCGACGCTCGTGATCCTCATCCCGCCTCCCCGCCGGGCCGCAGGCCGCGCCCCGGCCGAACGCTCCCTGCCGCGACACGGCCACGCGCTCGCGTGGCCACGATACCCCGACACGGCATGAGGCCTCGCTCCACCCGCGA
>JBIOYL010000108.1:0-9823 GCA_044870185.1 Actinomycetes bacterium
AGCAGGAGCCACTGGAGCTCGTCGAGCGCGCCGTGCTCGCGCCGGGCGATCGTCCGCGCGCCGAAGGCGGCGGCCAGCTCCGGGTCGCGCTCGACCAGCCGGAACGCATCCGACCTGGCCTTGCGCACCCAGTCGAAGTCCTCGATCAGGCGGGCGAGCCGCAGATCCGACAGGCCCGACTGGCGCGCATCGAACACGGTGCCCTCACCCCGGATGCGCAGGTCCTCGTTGGCCAGCTTGAAGCCGTCGGTGGTGGCGGTGATCGCCTGCATGCGGGCCCGCCCCTCGTCGGTCTGCGGGCCGGCGAACAGGATGCACAGGCCCGGCGCGCTCCCCCGCCCGACCCGGCCGCGGAGCTGGTGCAGCTGGGACAGCCCGAACCGGTCGGCATCCTCGATCAGCATGACGGTCGCGTTGGGCACGTCGACGCCGACCTCGATCACGGTGGTCGACACCAGCACGTCGGTCTCACCGGCCCGGAAGGCGTCCATGGCCGCCTCCTTCTCACGGGCCGGCATGTCGCCGTAGACCAGTCCGACGCGCAGGTCGGGGAAGACCTCGGCGCGCAGGCGCTCGGCCTCGGCCTTGGCCGAGCGGACCTCGACCTTGTCCGACTCGTCCTTCAGGGCGCACACGATGTAGGCCTGGTGGCCCTGCCGCACCTCCTCCCGCACCCGCTGGTAGGCACGCTGCCGCCAGACCGGGTCGCCGGCCAGGTAGGTGCGCACCGGCGAGCGCCCGGGTGGCAGCTCGTCCAGCGTGGACACGTCGAGGTCGCCGTACAGCGTGAGGGCGAGCGTCCGCGGGATCGGCGTGGCGGTCATGATGAGCACGTGCGGCCGGTCGCCCTTCTCGCGCAGGCGCACGCGCTGGTGGACGCCGAAGCGGTGCTGCTCGTCGACGACCACGGCGCCGAGCCGGCGGAACTCGACCCCCTCCGACAGCAGCGCGTGGGTGCCGACCAGGACGTCGACCTCCCCGGCGGCGACCGCGTCCAGCAGCCGGTCCCGGGCGGCCCCGGTGGTCGAGGCGGTCAGCACCTCGACCCGGGGGCCGAGGAGCCCCCCGCCTTCGCCGAGCGGGGCGAGCAGGGCGCGCAGGTTGAGGAAGTGCTGGTCGGCAAGCACCTCGGTCGGCGCCATCAGCGCGCCCTGGAAGCCGCTCTGCACCGCGCACAACAGGGTCCACAGGGCGACAAGCGTGTTGTGCGTAACGGCGAAGTGGTCGGTGACGTAGAGCTGATTCGCATGCGCCACCGAAATGCACTGCACTGGCTTTCGCCCCACGTATTCGATCCGGCGAATGGCTCGCCGGAAGCAATGGTACTTCGTGAGCGGCTGGTGTAGACGCGCCTTCCTGGCAAGGCGAAATGGCGGATACTGGTTCGGTAGCCGGATGCTGACCAGGAAATACGTCTTGCCGACTTTCATGACGGGACGCAGCCGGGCGACGCCTCCCAACGACTGGACAAGCCACTGCACATCTCGCGCCAGCTGCTCGGAGGCAGAAAGGAAGGTCACATTGCCGCCCCGCCTCCCGTCGAGCGTTCCATCCGTGTCGAGCAGGCCCTGCAGCACCGCATGCCGCACCTTGACCGGCGCGACAAGGTAGGCACGGGGCACATGCTTGTCACCAGAGCGGACTCCACGAAGGCCGAGCTCCAGGACCTCCTCATCGGCGGTCGAGATCATGAGCTTGGCTCGCAAGGAACCATCTCCGAGCAGGAGGCCCAGCAAATAGGGGTCGAGTGGACGCTCCTCGCCACACTCGAGCTCACACGCCGTTACTGCTGGGATGTACCACTTGGATTCTCCGTTGCGCTTGGTGAGGTCGTCCCGGATCTCTCGGGTCGTCTTGACCTTGGGGGCTTGCCGGCGGTGCCAGCCGGTCGAGGTGTTGACCGCCCAGAGATGCTCGTCGTCGCACTCCACCGCCGTGCCGTCGGAGAGCACCACCCGCCACACGTCCCGGTGACCTTGCGGAAACACGCCCGTGACCACGGTGACCTCCCCGGTGGGGTTGGCCACCTCATCGCCGACCTGCATCTCGGCCATCCGTTTGAAGCCGCTGGGGGTCAGCACCAGTGCTTCGATCGGTTGGGCCTTGCCCGCACCGACCTCCCCCTGCAGCAGGCGGTGCATCGGCGTTGTGCGGGCGAGATCGGCGCCGATCTCGGCCACGGCCCGGCGCTGGGCGCCGGTCGGGGTGAACGGCAGGCTGGCAAGCAGCGCCTTGGTCCAGCGCCCGTCGGTGTCGAGTGCGTGGCCTACCTCGCCGCGTTCCAGCGCCCGGCGGCGCAACGCGAGCCCGACCTGGAGCACGAACAGCTCGTCGTAGACCAGCCGGTCCCTGGCCCGGTCGGCGTCGGCCAGGTCGGTGGGGCGGTGGATGGCGCGCAGCGCCTCGGCCCGCCCCGGCAGCCGGTGGGCCCGGCGCAGCGGCTCGGGCACGAAGTCGGGCACGTCGCCGTAGCGCTCCAGCAGGCCGGTGATCGCTCGGCGCAGGCGGCCGGAGGAGATGTCCTTGGTGGCCGGGTAGACGGGGATGACCTCGTTGGCGAAGCCTTCGGGGTCGTCGCCTTCCCGCAGCACCTCGTAGCCGGGGTTGGCCATGGTCAGCCGGCCCGCCTTCCACTCGAGCTTGCCGGAGACGGCGGCCACCGTGCCCACCGGCAGCTTGCTGGCGTGCCATGGCTGGTTGAACCAGGTGCAGTTGACCACCCCGCCCGGGTCGGCGATGCGGATCTCGAGGATCTTCAGGTTCCGGCGCGGCTGCTTGCGGGCGATCGAGCGGACCGTGCCGACGAGGGTCACCTGGGCGCCCTTCTTGGCGTGGGCCAGGTCGGACAGCTCCCCGCGGGTGAGATAGCGGCGCGGGTAGTGCTCGAGCAGGTCGCGCACGCTGGTGTGGCCGAAGGCGGCCGCCACGGCGCGGGCCAGGCTCGGCCCGACCGCCGGCACGCCCGCCAGCGGGGTGGCCAGCGGATCGGCGGTTCGGCTCACGGTCGACACGGGCCGAGTATAGGGGGAGGATCTGCCGATGCCGCGTCTCGCCGCCTACCTGCACGGCAGCTACCCGCGCTCGGAAGCGCTGGTGGCGGCCACCCGAGACCTGGACCGGGGTCGGACCACCCGGCAGGCGGTCGACGGCCTCGAGCGGCGCGAGCGGCAAGCACTGGTCGCCTTGCAGCGCCAGGCCGGCATGGACTACCTGTCGGACGGGCTGCTGGGCTGGCAGGACCTGTTCCGGCCGCTGGTCGAGGCCACCCGCGGCCTGCAGGCCAGGACGCTGGAGCGCTGGTTCGACAACAACGCCTTCTACCGTGCGCCCGAGCTGGACGGGGCGCCGGAGCTTGCCACCCTGCCCGCGGTGCTCGCAGCCGACCCGCCGGAGCGGGCGGTGGCCACCCTGCCCGCGCCGTACCTGTTCAGCCGCGCCGCCAGAGGCGGCGCCGACCCCGACCGGCGCATGCTGGAGCTCACCCGGCTGGTGCTGGTGCCGCTGACGGCGGCGCTGGCACGGCGCGGCTACCGGCTGGTACACCTGGAGGAGCCGTGGCTGGCGTTCCACGGCATCCCGGACCGCTCCTGGGAGCCGCTGGCGCGCTGCCTTGGGCTGCTGCGCGAGGCCGCCGGCAACGCCGTCCTGATGCTGCACACCTACTACGGCGACGTGGCACGGCACGCCGAGCGGCTGCGGCGCCTGCCGGTGGACGCGGTCGGGATCGACTTCGTCCACACCGACCTGGCCGCCCTCGGGTGCCGCTGGCAGGTCGGGCTGGTGGCGGGCTGTCTGGACGGCCGGCGCACAGTGCTGGAACCGCTGCAGGCCACGGTCGCCTTCGTGCGCCGGGCGGCCGAGACGCTCGACCCGCCCGCGCTGTACCTGACACCCACCAGTGAGCTGGAGCTGCTCGGCCCCCAGGCGGCCCGCAGCAAGCTGCTGCGGCTCGGCGAGGCCGCCGCCAGCCTGCGGCAGGAGCTGGCATGAACCCGCTCGACACGCCGCTGTGCACCCACGAGCTGGGCTCGCTGGCCAAGCCGAACTGGCGGGTGCGGGCGGTGGCCGGCACGCCGCTTGCCGAGCAGGACGTGGAGGAGGCGCGGCGCTGGGGCGAGCGCCTGGCCGTGCCCGGCTACCAGGAGCTGGTCGAGCTGCTGCGGCGCGCGCCGCTCGACCCGCAGCAGAAGGCCGAGGTCAAGCGCTGGTCGAGCCGCTACGCGATCCGCCTGCTGTCCTCGGCCGGCCTTGACGTGGTCTACGACGGCGAGCAGCAGCGCAGCGAGATGTACGCCTGGGCGGTCGCGCACGCCCGCGGGTTCGCCTGGCGCGGCACGGTGCGGGCGTTCGACAACAAGTACTACGCCAAGGCGGCGGTGGTGGGTCCGCCGGCGCTGGCGACGTCCTACCACGACGAGGAGTTCACCCTTGCCCGTCAGGTCGCGCGCGCGGCCTTGAAGGTGCCCACCACCGGCGCCTACACGATCGCCGACTGGTCGTTCGACGAGCACTACTTCACCGATACCGACCTGGCCGTCCCGGCGGCGGCGCGGCGCGAGCGCCGCCGCCGGGCGCGCCGCCGCCTGGTCATGGACGTGGCCCGCGACCTGGTACGCCCGAACGTCGCGTCGCTGCTGGGCCTGGGTGCGCAGTGGATCCAGATCGACGAGCCCGGCGGCTCCACCGAGCCCGGCGAGCTGGAGCTGTTCGTGGACGCCTTCAATCACACCGTCCAGGGACTGGACGCCACCTTCTCGACCCACCTGTGCTTCTCCGACTACGACCTGTTCTTCCCGGCGATCGAGCGGATGACCGGCTGCCGGCAGTTCGCCGTCGGCTTCGCCAACGACGACCGCCGCGAGCTGGGGGTGTCGGCCGAGGCCCGTCCCGGCTACCGGGTGATCAAGCGCTTCCGCGACCTGCCCTCCCAGCCGGTGCTGGGCCTTGGCGTGCTCGACATCCACACCGACTTCATCGAGCCGCCCGAGCTGGTCCGCGACCGCGTGCTGCACGCCGTCGAGGTCTTCGGCGACCCGGCGCGCATCCACGTGACCCCCGACTGCGGCCTGCGCACCCGCTCCCTGGAGGTCGCCTACCGCAAGCTGCAGCACATGGTCGCCGGAGTGGAGCTCGCCAAGCGCTCGCTCGGGCTGTAGCTTCCCGCCGCTCGCACCACCGCCGGTACCGGGCGAGCTGCCGGCCACCGCCGGCATGGTGATCGCCGGCGTCAGGTTGCCTGGCTTCGTGACCCTGGCCGGCGCCGGCTCGTTGCCGGCCCTCTGGCCCCGTGCTACCGTCTCCGGGCGTTCCTCCTCGCACTTCCCGCAATCGAAAGGTCCCTTGCCATGGCTGCCGTCTGTGACATCTGCGGCAAGCGCCCGGGCTTTGGCATGTCGGTCAGCTTCTCGCACAAGCGCAGCCCACGCCGCTGGAAGCCGAACATCCAGCGCATCCGGATCCTGGAGGGGCGCACGCCGCGTCGCCGCAACGTCTGCACGTCCTGCATCAAGGCCAACAAGGTGCGCAAGGCCGGCTGACGGCGTCGCCGGGCCTGACGGCGCCGCCGGGGCGTAGGCTCTCGGATCGGAACCAACCGCCTCGGAACCAACCGCCGAGCAGCGCACCCGAGGAGCGACGCTGTACCAGAAGGACTACATCCTGCGGCAGATCGAGCTGGCCGCCGAGGCGATCGGCCGCATCCTCCACCGCCTTGGCGGCGGGAATCCCGGCGAGGCACTCGGGCTGTTCGACGCGGCCTACCGGCCGCTGCTCGGCGTCGGCGCCAAGACGGCCGCCGGGCTGCCCGAGCGGCAGCTCGTCGGGCTGATCACCACCGAGCGCGGCCTCGACCGCCGCCGGGCGGCCATGCTCACCCAGGTGCTCAAGGTGGAGGGCGAGGCCTACGAGCTGGCCGGCCGCCCGGAGGACGCGTTCGTGCGCTACCGCCGCGCGCTGCGCCTGCTGCTGCGCCTGGCCGACGACTCGCCGCCGCTGCCCGACCCGAAGCTGGCCGCAGAGGTGGCCAGGCGCCTGGACGCCTACGAGCTGACGCCGGCGACGCGGCTGGAGCTCTGCCGGCTCTACGAGGCGCTCGGACGCTACGGCGACGCCGAGGACGCGCTGTTCGAGGCGATCGAGACCGATCCGGATGACCCGACCGCCGTGGACGCCGGCATCGCCTTCTACCGGCGCCTGCTCGGCCTCGACCGGGCCGAGCTCGAGGCCGGCAACCTGCCGGTCGAGGAGGTGCGGGCGGCGCTGGCCGACCTGCTGCGCAGGTCGGTGCCGGGTTGAGCGACCCGCAGCATCGCAGCGTCGAAGCAGTACCCTTGGCTCGTCATCGGCGCGCTCGCCGGGGGACGAGTGCCCGCAGTGCGTGGAGAGGAGCCCAGCCATGAGCCCCCGACTCGACGGGCCGACGCCCGTCTACCTCCGCACCGCCGAGGTCGCCCGGCTGCTGCACGTGAGCCCCAAGACGATCTCCCGCTGGGCCAAGGAAGGCTGGCTTCCCTACACCCGCACGCTGGGCGGGCATCGGCGCTACCCCCTGGATGCCATCCAGGAGCTGAGCAGGCGGCTCGAGCAGGGCGAGAGCCCGATCGGCCACGGCGTCGCCTGACCGTCCCGGGCTAGCCGGGCGCGGCGGCCCGTGCGCCGGCTTCGGCCGGCGCCAGCGTCTGGTCTCCGACGACGACCGCCGCCACGGCGGCCAGGGGGATCACCTCGAAGCCGGGGGCGCCCAGACGGTCGAACACCTCGGCCGGGACGAGCTTGATGGACGTGGTGACGACCAGGGTCGGAAGCTGCCGGGCGAGCGCGGCCGTGCCGGTGGCGTTGAGGATGGCCGCCGGCCCGACGGCGTCCGCCCCCACGACCCCGAGCAGGGGTCCGGCGCCAGGCTCCAGGCACTCGAGCACGCGGTCCACGAGCGAGCTGCGCGAGACGGTGCGCACGGTGGCGTCGCGTGCGCGCAGCCAGGCCACGGCCGCCTCGACCGACGCCTCGGTCTCCGCATCCAGCCGGCGGCGCAGCTCGGCCAGGGCCGAGGCGGCCTGCGGGCCGCGAGCTGCCCTGGCCACGTGCCAGATCGGGGCCATGGCGGGCTGCCCGGCCAGCAGTACGGCGGCGCCGGCCTCGAGCAACCGCCGGTCGCCGGCGACCTCGAGCAGGCCGTCGATCGCCCGCCGGGCGATGGCGCTCGCCCCGTGCTCGCGGTCGCTCGCGGCGGCCAGCAGCGCGTCGGGCAGCGGCGGGCCGCCGGCCGCCATCAGCCGCCCCGGCGGGAAAGGGGCCGGCCGGTCATGCGGCCGGTGGCCACCCCGGCGACGGCGCCCCGGCCGGTCACGCCGCCGGCCGGGCGAGCTCCGGCAAGGCGCCCCGGCCGAGCGCCCGCAGCAGCGCGGCCGGGCGGAAGTCGCCGGCCAGCAGCTCGCCCACGCCACGCCAGGCGATCTCGGTCAGATGCCTGTCCCTGCCGCCGGCTCGCTGCGGCTCGACCGGCATGCCGTCGTGGCCGGCCGCGAGCCAGCCGGCGAAGACCACCTCGAAGCGCTGCCGCTCGGGCAGATCCTGGAGCCAGACCACCCCGGCCAGGCCGATGGGCAGCCCGGTCTCCTCGGCAAGCTCGCGCCGGGCGGCGTCCTCGAGCCGCTCGCCCGGCTTGGCCTTGCCGCCGGGCAGGCACCAGAAGTCGTCGCCGTCGGGGTGGCGATGGTGGGCGGCCAGCACCTTGTCGTCGTGGACGACGAGCACGCGGGCGACCAGGGTGTCGGTGCAGACGGCCACGGCGTCAGCCCTCGTAGGGGTTGGCGCCCAGCGACCAGGAGGCCGGGGTGGGGTGGCTCGGCCCGCCCGGGCGCAGCAGCCCGGAGGCCCGCAGGCGCCAGGCGTGGTCGGTCGGGCCGATGCCCTTGCCGAGCGGGAAGCCGCCGGCGATGGCGCCGGTCAGGTAGGCCTTGGCGGCCCGCACGGCCGGTTCGACCTCCATCCCCTCGGCCAGGTTGGCGGCGATGGCGGCCGACAGCGTGCAGCCGGTGCCGTGGGTGTGCGGCGTAGCGAGCCGGGGGGCGTGCAGCCAGGCCGCTCGCGTGCCGTCCCAGAGCAGGTCGACCGCCTCGTCGCCGGGCAGGTGGCCGCCCTTGACGAGGACGACGCCCGGCCCGAGCGCACGCATGGCCCGGGCGGCCTGCTCCATGCCGTCCCGGTCCACAACGTCCAGGCCGGTGAGCAGCCGCACCTCGCCGAGGTTGGGGGTGACGACCATGGCCAGCGGCAGGATCCGGGCGCGCAGCGCCTCCAGGGCGTCCGGGCGGAGCAGGGGGTCGCCATGCTTGGAGGCGGCCACCGGGTCGACGACGAGGTTCGGCACCTCGAAGCGCTCGAGCGCGTCGGCGACCGCGTCGATGATCGGTGCGGACGCAAGCATGCCGGTCTTGGCGGCGTCGACGCCGATGTCGGTGACGACCGCCTCGATCTGCTCGAAGACGGCCCGCGGCCGGAGCTCGTAGAACCCCTGGACGCCGACGGAGTTCTGCACGGTCACCGCGGTGACCGCCGACATGCCGTGCACGCCGTGGGCGAGGAACGTCTTCAGGTCGGCTTGGATGCCGGCGCCGCCGCCGGAATCGGACCCGGCGATGGTGAGCGCGCGCGCGGGTACTGGCACGGATCCGTCCTCCTTGGGTGGGTGACGCCCAGGCTACCGTTCCTCGTGCGTCAGCGTCTGCCGGTGCTGACCGATGGGCGGCCCGGCCCGCGCGCCGCCGGGGGGCCGCGGCCGGAAGTGGTCGTAGGCGAGCCCGGCGAGCGGGCGGTCGCCGCGTGCGGTGCGGCGCACCCGGCGGCCGGGCGTGGCCGTGAAGGTGCCGCAGTCGACCACCCCGGCGATGCCGGCGCCCGGGGCCGGCGGAGGCAGCGCGGCCGACGGAGGCAGTACGGCCGCTGGGGGCAGCGCGGCGGCCAGCACGAAGTCCTCGCCGCCGGCGAGGGCGAGCTCGACCGGGTCGGTGCCGAGCAGCCGGGCCGCCTCGGGCACGCCGGGGGCCAGGGGCACGTCGGCGTCGCGGACCTCCAGCCCCACGCCGGAGGCCTCGGCCAGGTGCAGGGCGTCGCCGGCAAGCCCGTCGGACACGTCGAGCATGGCCGATGCGCCGGCGCGGGCGAGCCGCCGCCCCATGGCGACGTCCGGGCAGGGTCGGCGGTAGGCGGCGGCCAGGGCCGGGAAACGGTCGAGCAGCGCCCGGGCGGCCGCATCGGCCCGCTGCAGCAGGGCGAGCCCGGCGGCCGCGGCGCCGAGCGGCCCGCTGACGACCAGCCGGTCGCCCGGCCGTGCGCCGGCTCGGGTGACGACCGTCTCGGCCTCGCCGAGCGCGGTGACCGCGAGCGACAGCACCGGACCGCCCGAGGTGTCACCGCCGACCAGGGCCACGTCCAGGCGCCGGCACGCCTGCGCCATGCCGGCGTACACCCGGTCCAGGATGGCGACCGGCAGGTGGTCGGGGACGGTCAGGGCGACCACCAGCCAGCGCGGGGCGGCCCCCATGGCGGCCAGGTCGGAGACGTTGACGGCGACCGCCTTCCAGCCCCAGTCCTCGGGCGCGGACAGCCCGGCGGCGAAGTGGCGGCCCTCGACGACCGCGTCGGTCGTCACGACCAGCCGCCGGTGCGGGGTGGGCAGCACGACGGCCGCGTCGTCGCCGATCCCGACCTCCACGCCGGCGGTCGGGCCGCCGGCCACGGCGGCGGCCAGCCGTTCGATGAGCCCGAACTCGCCCAGCTCGGACAGGGCGGGCGGGGACCCGGCACCCGGGCCCGACCCGGCGCC
>JBIOYL010000109.1:0-10801 GCA_044870185.1 Actinomycetes bacterium
AGGCGACCCGGCTCGCCCACACCCTCAACAATCCGAGCCTGACGCCGATGGTGTGGCAGCGGTGGGCGCTGCTGGCCACCGCGCAGGGCGTGCCGGCCAGGGGGGTCGCGTTGCTGTGGGCGCTGGCCGCGGTGCACGCCGAGCAGGCCGGCAGCCCGGACGCGGCCGAGTGGTGGCAGCACGCGGAGCGGGTGGCAGCCGAGGCGGGCGGGCTGGGCAGACAGGAGGGCCTGGCCGCGCGTGCCACCGCGGCGGTCGCCCGGGACGGCGGGTGGGGGCTGCTGGCAGAGGTGTTCGGCCCGCTGGACGCCGACGGTCCAGGTGGTAAGGACGCCGCGCCGGGCGCGTAGTTACCACGCGCGTCGACGCGCCGTCATCTAACCACCGAAATTGTGGAGAACCTCGATCATCCTGAGGGGACACCCTGACATTGAGAGCGATAGGGCCGAACAGCGCCAGCGGGGGATCGAGCGACCCACGCTGCAAGACGAACCACACGTGAGCTGAGGAACGGAGCGAGGTGACTGAGGGGACTCGAACCCCCGACCTTCGGAACCACAATCTGATTGCGCCGCCTGCATCATCCCAGCTGCGTGACCTGGAGGGCCGACGACCTGCGGTTCCTCCGAACGATCGGTGACTGCTGGTGACCGCTCGTGCCCGTAGGCGACCGTTGCGGCACGGACCCAGCGCGGACCGAGCTCAGCGGGGCTTGCAAAGCTTGACTCTACTCTTTGTGGCCGCCGACGGGCATATCAGCAGCTGCTATGACCTCTTCCGTGTCAGAAAAAACCAGCCAGCAGGGCGCGGCTGGCACCGAGCATTTCCCCAGATAAATAGCAGGACCGGGGTGTCCAGGACAGACCGCTCGTGGCCCTTGTTGTCCGGTGGAACATGCCCCAGGTGTGCCCCAAGCGTGAGTCCCCGTGACTGACCTGCGCTGGCAGGCTACGATCCCGGCAGTACGAGTCCAAAGAGAACGCGGGCCACAAGTTCTGGACGGCCCGCTACGGCCGCTACGCCATCCGGATCTATCCCAACCGGCCGATAGGGCAGGGCGGTGGCGCCCCGGTCGGCCACCGCCGACGCGGCCGAACCTGCACTTGATCGGCCTCGAGGCCTGGAGCTGAACGCCTGACAGGTCCAGCCGGTCACGCGCTAGGGTCGGGATGACGGTGCGTGCCAGACTAGCGGGCATGGCCTCGGACCCCAACTGGCTGCTCGCCACGGTCGCCACCTGCACCGCCGCGCTGGTCGCCATCGTCGGCGCCCTGCTGGTCAGCCGGGTGATCTCGCTCAGCAGTGACCAGGCCAGCCTGCAGCGGCGATCCGACGAGCTGGGATCACAGGTCACCGCGCTCACCGAGCAACTCGAAGACGTCAGCGCGGAGCTGCTCCGCCGCGACGCCGTGGATTTCGTGCACGAAGCGGCCGACGACATCATCAAGGGCCGAGGAGAGGTCGACCTCGGCGTGCTGATGGAGCGGCATGATCCCCGGGACCGCGCTGCCGACGAGCTCCGCCCTACCGTGGAGGAGGCAGCCGCCGCGGTCGCCGCCGCCTTCCGCCAGGGCGACCCGCGGCTGGTGCTCGACCTGTCGGCCGACCGCTACCGGCTGCTGTACGCGCGCCTGGTTGAGGTCCTCGCCGCCGAGGGGCGAGACGGCGGGGCGGTCGCCGCGGACCGTCCCGCCGCCACGAGCGGGGTTGTGGCGGGGCAGTTCACGCTGAAGCAGGAGGAGGCGTATCGGCAGCTCCTGCGGGAGCGGCAGTCGCTGCGCAGCACGCGCCGGACGCTCCAGCTCCAGCGGAAGGAGATCGACGCGGCCCTGGGGGGCCTGTCGAACCCGCCGGGGTTGTGGGCCGGCCTGGCCGTGCTGGTCGTCTTCGCCGTGGTCGGCGCTGTCGTCCCGCTCGTGATCATGAGCACGCGGCCGGCCACGCTCGGCCGGGTGACTGCTGGCCTCGTCATCGGGCTGTTCCTCGGCGGCCTTGTCATGCTGGCGAGCTATGTGGCGGTCGAGATCCGCCGCCTGGCGCGCCGTAGCGGCCGCGTCGCGAAGCGACCACCGAAGCAGTGATGACCGAAGCGGCGGGTCCTTCTGGCCGATCTCGCCGGAACGGCCCGGACAGGGCAAGGTGGAGCGACGCTGCTGGCAGGGGCGCGGTAGGCTCTTGCGCGTGCCAAGGGCGCTTGCCGAGACCGTCGCGTTGTTGCTGCTGGCCGCCACCCTGGCCTTCGCGGTGGTCCGGCCCCGCGGCCTGCCCGAGGCGGTGGTGGCGGTCCCGGCCGCGCTGCTGGTGGTCGCGCTCGGCATTCTGCCCGCCCGCGCCGCCCTTGACGAGCTGGCCAGCCTCGGTCCCACCATCGGGTTCCTGGCGGCGGTGCTGCTGCTGGCCGAGCTGTGCGACCGTGAAGGGCTGTTCACTGCGGCCGGGCAGCGCATGGCCGCCGCCGCCAGGGGCCGGCCGGTGGCGCTGCTGGGGCTGGTGTTTGGGGTCGGCGCGTCGGTGACCGCGGTGCTGAGCCTGGACGCGACCGTGGTGCTGCTGACCCCGGTGGTGTTCGCCACCGCCCTGGGGCTGCGGCTGCGCCCCAAGCCGCACGTCTACGCCTGCACGCACCTGGCCAACTCCGCGTCGCTGCTGCTGCCCGTGTCGAACCTCACCAACCTGCTCGCCTTCCACGCCAGCGGCCTGACCTTCGCCCGGTTTGCTGCCACCATGACGCTGCCGTGGCTGGCCGCGATCGGGGTCGAGTGGCTGGTGCTGCGCCGCTTTTTCGCCAGCGACCTGGTCGGCCGCGGTGAGGTCGCCGCCGCGCCCAAGCCAGCCGGCGCGCCCCGCTACGCGGTGGCGGTGCTCGCGCTGACGCTGGTCGGGTTCGGGGTGACCTCGCTGGTGCACCTGGACCCGGCGGTGGTCGCGGCGGGCGGCGCGCTGGCGCTGGCGGTGCCGGCGCTGCACGCCCGCCGGGTGCGCCCCGCCGAGCTGGGCCGCGCGGTGGCGCTGCCGTTCCTGGCATTTGTGGCCGCGCTCGGGGTGGTCGTCAGGGCGGTCTCGGTCGCTGGGCTCGGGCCGCTGGTTGAGCGGCTGGTGCCCGCAGGGGGGTCGCTGTGGTCGCTGCTTTTGGTCGCGGTGGTTGCCGCGGTGCTGGCCAACCTGGTCAACAACCTGCCCGCGATCCTGCTGCTGCTGCCGGCTGCCGCGGCGGCCGGCGGGCCGGGGACGGTCCTGGCCTGTCTGGTTGGCGTGAACGTCGGGCCGAACCTGACCTATGTCGGTTCGCTGGCCACCCTGCTGTGGCGGCGGGTGCTGCGCGAGCGCGACGCCGAGCCAGCGGTCGCCGAGTTCCTGCGGCTGGGCGCGCTCACCGTCCCGGCCGCCCTGCTGGCCGCCACCGTGGCGCTGTGGCTGGTGCTGCGCGTACTACCATGACCGCCACCATGGATGCCACGGTGCGGGTGCTGGTTTGGCTGGTGGAGGGCACCTGGCAGGGGTGCATCGATGCTGCCGGGCCGCTGCTGCCCCCAGACGCCGAGGTCACCCTGCTGCACGTCGCCCCCACCGAGGTGGCGGAAGCCGCCGCCGGCGCGCTGGCCGGCCTGTTGGGCCGGGGCCGGCCGGGCCCGGGCCGGCACCCGGCCGAGCGGATCAGGGTCGTCTCCGATCAGGAGGCCGCTGAGCTGCTCACCGCCGCCGCGGCCCGGCTTGGGCGCCAAGCCGGGCGCCAGGCACGGACCGGTCGGGTCGAGCGCGTCGTGGTCGAGGCCGCCGGGGCCGCCGACCTGCTGGTGGCAGCCCGTGACGGTGACCGCTCCCGGCTCGGGCCGGCGAGCCTGGGCCCGGCGACCCGCTTTGTCGTCGACCACGCTCCCTGCCCGGTCCTGCTGGTCTGGCCTGACGTGGCACCCGGGCTCGAGTCGATCCCGCCACCGCCGCCACATCCAGCCCCACCACGCCCTGGGCCACCCCCTCCTGGGCACTGACCTGACGTTCCTGGCGATGTCTGTGAGCGGCATCGTCGCTGGCGACCAACCGCAGCGCGCGGCGACACGAAGCCGGTGACCAGCCGATCGGGCGGTGGCTGGTTGCGGGCGTGAAGGACCGGACCGGAATCGTCACCACGATCGTGCCTGCTCATCACTATTCAGCATGTCGCGTAACACGCTGCTACCGCACGGGGGGACCGAAGCCAGTTGCCCGCATGCAGGCACGGCAGTACGTAAAGAGGGCCGGCGTCCAGTCCCGGTCCTCGAACAGGATGAGCCCAGCAAGCGACCGACCACAGGCGACCCGGCGGGTGGCAGGGTCAACCGCATGAGCGACGCCCGACGGCACCATCATCGCTGCCCGCGGCCCCGGTCCTGCTGGAACCCGTCTCGACCGCCAGGACTGCGTGCCTTCGGTGGCGACCTTGTAGCCCATCTGCAGCTCCTTGCTCGGGATCAGTCTGCCTCGGCGAGCCAGACCAGCCGGTAGTGGCCTGCCGGTCGAGACTGTGGCGGGCCCCCGGTCGTAGCGGCGGGTGGTACGCGCAGCGGCGTGGCTGGCCGCGTCCTGCACGTCGCGCAGAGACACATCGGCATCCAGGGCAGCGGTCACAAACGAGTGCCGCTGGCTGTGCGGACTGCGTCGCCCGTCGACCCGTGCGGTGCAGGTCGCGCTGACGCGCAGCCCGTTGCGGGCGAGCAGGCATACGAGCGCAGGGGCACGGGCGCAGGCGGCGCGGCGGCCAGAGCCGGGCTCACCTCGGATGACCGCCCGCGTCCTAGTCACCGAGGTCCCGGGAGAGCTGCTCGACGCAGGCCTGCCGCGCCGCGGCGCCCGAGGCATTGCCCATGCACCGCCCGAATCGATCGAAGTCGGTGACGTGGGTGGCGTAGAAGGTCCCGATACCGACCGTGATCGCGAGCCCGATCACCAGCGCCAACGCGCCGGTCACCAGCCCGGCCACGGCCTGCCCGCGGTTGGTGGCGACTCCCCGGTTGGCCCGGAGGAGGCCGACGATGCCAAAGCCCACCGCAAGCACCCCAAGGACGGCGGCGAGCGGGGCAAACAGCAGCAGCACCGCCAGCACCAGCGCGACCACGCCAACGACCAGCGCCGCGGTTCCCAGGCCGTTCCGGCGAGACCGTGCGGTCGGCGGGGCCGGGGCGTCTGCTCGGCTGGGCGGCCTGGTCGGCGACCGGTCCGCTGGGCGCTCCGCCGGGGTCTCGGTCATGGCTGCCTCCGATCGTTGGGGACCGCGTGCGGTCCCTGCCGGGCAATGGGCCGGCTACGCTCTTGGCTGGTCTTCTTGGGCAGTCCGCGTTGGCCCTGTCTGGATACTGCTCGGCCTTGGCGCAGATGCGCGACCAGCGCTTCCTACCACCTTGCACTGCTGGAGGCAAAGCCGCGCGAGAGGACTCGACCGTGTGGGTGATCGGCGCAACCGAGGCCTTATGGAGGACGAGCATGCCGGCGGCCTCCTCGATCTCATCGACGACGTCGTCGAGCTGCGAGGCGAGCGCGTAGATGTCTTCACGGTCGAACGGCGTGATGAAGGTGGAGTCGAGGCGGGTGAGGATGGCATGGGTGATGCGGTCGCCTTCGTGCTCGTGCTCCATGAGGTGCTGAGGTGCTTGGCTTTCATCTCCGGGTCGACGAAGTCTTCGAGGAGGTCATCCAGCAGCCGAGCGGATTCGGCCATGTTGTCGGCGGCGGCCTCAAACAGGTCGAAAAATGACTGGTCGCGTGAAACAGTTGCAGCTTCATGTCCACCTCCGGTCCAGGCGAATGGTACCCAGGTCCGGGCCGGTGGCGTGGTCCAGGTCGGTGGGCTCAGCCCTGAGCCGTTGCTTTCGGGACACGAAACTGTCGGTCTCGGGATCTGGAGGTAGCCGAGCAGCGCTTGCTGCTGTCGAAGGTGAACGGCTATGTCCGCGACCACGGCGAGGCCGTGACCCGGCGCAGCGCCTTGTCCGCGTCCGCGCGGATCAGCGCCAGGTCGCCGGACTCCTGCACGGAACGCTCCGCGGTGGCCAGCACCAGGCGCACCTGCTCGCCGACGCTCGCCCGCCGGCTGTTGGTGACGGCCACGGTCCCCACGTCCCGCAGCATGCGCAGCAGGGCACGTGAAACCACGGGCTCACCGGCGCCGCGCCGCCGGATCTCGCCGCAGGCCAGATCGAGGTAGTCCTCGAAGGACGGCGCCGGCAGGATGACCCGGACCGTGCCGTCGGGGTCGGGGACCGTCTCGGTGCCGAGCGGGCGCCTTCCCAGCTCGGACAGCAGGCTGGCGAGCTCGTTGGCCGACTGCACCGCCGTGTAGAAGTCGAAGACGTGCATCGACAGCAACGCGATATCGACGATCTCCACCAGCCCAAGGGCGACGTCCTGGCGGATGGTGCGCTCGAAGCCGATCGTCACCGCGTCGGTCAGCGCCGCTTGCAGGGACTCTGGTTGCGTGGGCGGCTGCTCGGGCGAGGTCCGCCACACCCAGGCCAGCGGCGTCCCGGCGACGACGTGATCACCGACCGACAGGGCGAGCCGCACGGTGACGTCTTGTGCCAGCGCCACCGGCAGGAGGAGCTCCGGGTAGATGGTCTGCACGTAGCCGGAGCGTTGGGTCCGCAGCTCCAGCGCCCAGGGCGGAGGGTCCAGGCCGGGCCCGGCAGCGTCAGTCTCGCCGGATGCCCTGCCGATCCCGGGTGGCTCTTTCGCGATGGCGCGCGCGGTCGCCCCGCTGATCTGGGCCAGCACCGCGTCGATCTGAATGGAGTGGACCATGTGGTTGACAAAGAAGATCAATGCCCCGATGGACAGGATCAGCAGGCAGAGCCCGACGGTGACCGCCAGCCGGCCGTATTGCCCGGCCGGGGCGCCGGCGTGTGCGCCGACCGTGTACAAGCCCGCCGCGTTGTAGGTGAAGGTCGCCACGAGCAGGCCAAGCGCTACCTGCGCTGCACGGTCGCGCAGGAAGTCGCGCAGCAGTCTCGGCGAATAGCGGTTGGACGCCACCTGTAACGCAACCACGGTCAGACCGATGACCAGGGCGACCACCCCGACGACCGTCGTCGCCACGCCCAGCAGCACCCGCCTGGCCTCGTCGGCGCTGCCGCGGAACAGCAACGGGTACAGCCGCGAGCTAGGCTGGATGTTGATCTGTGCCAGCGTGCCACCCAGCACCAGGGCGCCGACCACGAGCAGCAGCGGCAGCACCCACAACGTGCCGCTCAAGTGCTCCCAGCGCTTCTCCCACCGCTGCTGCCGCATCCGAGCCTCCCGATCTCCAAGGGACGGCGCCACCGCGGGGGGTCTGACTTCATCCCGATTCTCTGCCCTCGAGGCACACTCGACCAGTGGCGGCCTCGCAGAGCAGCAGCGGGTCCCTGGACCTCCCCCCGAGGGGCATCGCCAGCGACGAGCGGGGCTTCCTCATGACTGGCGACAGACGGTTCATCGACGAAGCCGACCATGGCCGGCCAGTGCAGTCGTGGCGTTGCCCGCCGCAGGCGGCCGCCCGCGGCCGGCCTTGAGGATGCAGAGAAAGTTGTTACAGCCCGGCTCAGCAGTCCAAGCTTTACGGTCCCTGTCAGCTCAATGGCTTGCCGGAATGAGAGCAGGACGCTCGGCTTCCCCATCCCCTTAGCTCGGTCGGCGTCCCCCGCTTTGTCCCTTCGAAGAACGACGGTGGCTTGTACCGTGACTCGCTTGTGCTCCTCGTCGCCTTGACCGTGGTGGCGGTCGCCAGACGCAGGCTTGGCCTCGTCGGCCACGACCTCGGCACCGACCGGGCGATTTGTCCGGCACCTGCCAGGACTGCTGCTGCTCACGCACGTGTCCCACGGACCCCACGCCTGATCCTGCTACGCTGCCCTCGCAGATCATGGGTTTGGATCTCGTCGATCCTGCCAGGCCTGTCACCGTCGCTAGCCGCTGCCGGCCTAGCCTCCCCTGCGCGAGGCTGGTTGGGGGCCGTTGGGTGGCGGCTGAGGCCTGCAGAGTGGCTGCCGTGGCGATGAGGTGGTGATGTTCTCCAAGCGGCTGCGCCTGCGCGAGCTCGGCTACTCGGTCGGGCGTTTCCCCACGGGTCCGCGCAATGCACTGGTAGACGTTGCAGGTGTACGCGTGGGGCATGTGACACTCCTCGACGACCTGGCCGATGGGCGCGCGGTGCGCACCGGAGTGACGGCGATCCTGCCCCACGATGGCAACGTCTACGACGAGAAGGTGCTTGGCGCCTGCCAGGTCATCAACGGCTACGGCAAGGCGACCGGGCTGAGCCAACTGGCCGAGCTCGGCACGCTAGAGAGCCCGATCCTGGTGACCAGCACGCTGTCGGTCGGGGCGGCCTGGGAGGGCGGGCTTCGCTACGTGCTGGCGCGCAACCCCGACGTTGGCCGGGGCGGGGGCACGGTCAACGTGGTGGTGACCGAGTGCGACGACAGCTACCTCAACGACGCCCGCGGTCTGCACGTGCGACCAGCGCACGCCCTGGCGGCGATCGAGGCGGCCAGCGAGCAGGAGGTTGGCGAGGGGTCGGTGGGGGCCGGCACCGGCATGACCTGCTTTGGCTTCAAGGCAGGGGTGGGAACTGCGTCACGGCTGACGTTGCAGGCACCTGCCGACCGGCTCGGGGTGCTGGTGGTGGCCAACTACGGCCGGTGGGGCGACCTGCATCTGCTGCTGGGGTCGGGGCTGGACGCCGCCAAGCCGGTCCAGGATGGGGCTGCTGGCGGCGGCTCGGTCATTGTGGTGCTTGCCACCGACGCGCCGCTGTCTGAGCGCCAGCTTCGCCGGCTGGCGGTGCGTGCCACCTTCGGGCTGGCGCGGGCTGGCAGCTTCGCCTCGAACGCCAGCGGGGACTATGTGGTCGCGTTTTCGACCGCGCACCGCATCCCGCATCGCCGACAGCAGCCCTACGAGCGGTTCCGCTTCTTGCGTGACGATGCCCCGAAGATGCGTGAGCTGTTCGAGATGGCCGGTGAGGTCACCCACGAGGCCGTGCTCAACTCGCTGTGCATGGCGGCGGCCATGGAGGGTCGCGACGGCCATCGCGCCGAGGCGTTTCCCTACGAGGCGCTCGGCCGAGCCCTGCAAAGCGAGCAAATAGCCGCTGGCCCGGGGTAGTGGCGAGCTCAGACGGTCGGTGCGGGCAGCGCGAGGGCGAGGGGCTTGTAGCCGCGCAACCGGTCGCCGAAGTCCTTGACCGCTGGGAGCATGCGCCAGTCGGCCAGAAGCTCCCAGAGCTCCACCGCCCGCCTTCTGACGGTGTCATTGCGCTGGGTGTCTGGCACGCTGATCGCCTCGGCGCTCAGGCGAGCCGCTTCCTCGGGTTCGGGTCGCTGCCGGGCCAGCAGCGAAGCGGCCAGGTTGAGCGTGGCGTGGCCTTTGTCGGCAAACAGCGTGCCGCGTAGCTGCGGGGAGTCGTACAAGGCAAGCGCCTGGTGGGCGTACCCTTCGGCGGTCGTGCCGTCACCCAGGCGCGCGTAGACCCCGGCCGCAAACAGCATCGCCGTGGCGGCGGTGAAGGGCGACTCGCCCGGCTCGACCGGCAGCTCCACCAGCTGGCGCTCCATCCGCCGCAGCGCAGCTTCCGCGCTGGGCCGGTCGCCCAGCACTGCATGCACCCGCATGGCATAGGCCGCAAGTCGAGCGTGGATGTAGGGGACCACGTAGGGTTCGGCAGACCGCACCACGTCCAACACCTTTTGCTGCTGGCCAGCGTAGAAGGCGATGGAGCTTTGGAGCGCCTTCACCGATCCGCACAGCACCGGCTGGGCAACGTCTTCGGCGTACTGCCAGGCCAGCACCGCATGCTTGCGGGCGGCAGCATGATCGCCCATGTGGAACGACAGCCGCGCCAAGAAGTAGGTCAGCTGCCCGCCAAGCAGCAGCAGATGCGCGCGGTCCTTGAGGCTCTGGCGACCATCCAGGAACCGTTCAACTCGCAGCCAGTCCTCCCACACCGCTGGGAAGAGCTGCGCGTGCGGGGTGCTGTAGTAATCCCGCGCGAAGCGCTCGACATCCTGGTCGAGCTCCTCGAGCGCGATGGGATCGACGCTGGAAGCCGACCACCTGCGGCTGGCCACCACCGCTGCGTCGGCGGCGTCGGCGAGCATGCGCCCCCCGACCACCAGGCCGGCCCCAAGGGCGATCGCGTGCTTGATGGCCTCCCGGCGGTTCGTGGTCGTCACCTCCTGGTCCTGCGCCCCGGGCTTTGCCTCCGAAAGGGCAGCCAGCGGTGACGGTACCGCAGTGAGGCGGTCCGGCGCCGACGCCACTGCCGCGACGCTGGCCATGATGGCGGACGGTGGCTCGCAAAGCCCAAGGTCCTCAGCTGAAGCGCCATACAGCTCGCAGACCACGCGCCGGTAGGCTGGCCGGGGCCGGCACTCACCCCGCTCCCAGCGGCCGAACTGATCGCCGGTAAAGCCCAGCCCGCGCAGGCCCAGCCGGTCGGCGACCTGCTCGGCCTCCCGAGCGGCGTCGTCTTGTGACCAGCCGCGCCGCTCGCGCTCGTACACCAGGCGCTGGTTGGGCTGCCACCGCCGCTGTGGCGCCATCGCGTGGCTCCCCTTCTCGTGGCTGCACCGAGTCCCCGGCATTGTACGGTGCGCTTGGGACACATGTTCCAACCTGGTGCATTTGAGTAAGCGATCCCACGCGCACCTGAAGCGCACCCGAGACGCACCTGGAACGCACCTGGATGCGGTGGTGTCCGGCCCACGCGGGTGGTTCCCTGGCTATCAGCGCGACGGCGAAGGAGGCGATACCAGCGACCCAAGGACGACGCGGCCCCGGTGGTGTGCGACCA
>JBIOYL010000110.1:0-5272 GCA_044870185.1 Actinomycetes bacterium
CGTGTGCTCTTCCGATCTCCTCGGCCAGCCCGAAGTCGATGTCGGCCCGCAGGGTGTGCAGGGGCACGCGGCCCTCGCGGTACCACTCGGTGCGGGCCATCTCGGCGCCGCCCAGGCGGCCCGAGCACTGCACCCGGATGCCCTTGGCGCCCGCCTTCATGGCCGCGTTGACCGCCCGCCGCATGGCCCGGCGAAACGACACCCGGCTGGCGAGCTGCTCGGCCACGCCCTGGGCCACGAGCTGCGCGTCGAGCTCGGCGCCCTTGACCTCGAGGATGTTGAGCGTCACCTGCTTGCCGGTGATCTTGTCGAGCTCGGCGCGGATGCGGTCGGCCTCGGCGCCCCGGCGGCCGATGACCACGCCCGGGCGGGCCGTGTGGATGTCCACCCGCACCCGGTCGCGGGTGCGCTCGATCTCCACCCGGGAGATGCCGGCGTGGGCGAGGTTGCGCCGCAGGTAGCTGCGGATCGCGATGTCCTCGTGCAGGTAGCGTTTGTAGTCCTTCTCGCTGAACCAGCGCGACTTCCAGTCGGTGGTGACCCCGAGCCGGAAGCCGTACGGGCTGACCTTCTGTCCCACTACGAGACCTCCCTGGAGTCGACCACGACCGTGATGTGGCTGGTGCGCTTGCGGATGCGGTAGGCACGCCCGAGGGCGCGCGGCCGGTAGCGTTTGAGGGTCGGGCCCTCGTCCACGTACGCCCTGGCGACATACAGGCTGCGGGCCGGGAGCTGGTGGTTGTGCTCAGCGTTGGCGATGGCCGAGTCGAGCACCTTGCGGACGGGGGTGGCGGCCGCCCGGGGGGTGAGCCGCAGCACCCGCTGGGCCTCGTCGACGTGCAGGCCGCGGATGAGGTCCACCACCCGGCGCGCCTTGAACGGCGTCACCCGGACGAACCGGGCCTGGGCCTTGACTTCCATCGCCGCCCTCACCGCACCCTGGTTGCCCGCTCCTGGGAGCGGTGGACGCGGAAGGTCCGGGTCGGCGCGAACTCCCCGAGCTTGTGGCCGACCATGGCCTCCGAGATGTAGACGGGCACGTGCTTGCGCCCGTCGTGCACCGCGATCGTGTGCCCGACCATGTCGGGGATGATCGTCGACCGCCGCGACCAGGTCCGGATCACCCGCTTGTCGCGCTTGCGGTTCAGCTCGTCGACCTTCTTGAGCAGGTGGTCGTCGACGAACGGACCTTTTTTCAGTGAGCGTGCCATGGTCAGCTACCTCGCGTTTCGACGTGGCGCGATTCCTGGTTGGTCACCGGCCCCGTCCCTTGCGGCGGCGGCGGACGATGAACTGGTCGGAGGGCTTGCGCCGGCGGGTGCGGCCCTCGGGCTTGCCCCACGGGCTGGTCGGGTGGCGGCCACCCGAGCTCTTGCCCTCGCCACCGCCGAGCGGATGGTCGACCGGGTTCATGGCCACCCCGCGCACGCTGGGACGCTTGCCCCGCCAGCGGTTACGGCCCGCCTTGCCCCAGCTGATCAGCTCCTGCTCGGCGTTGCCGATCTCGCCGACCGTGGCCCGGCAGGCCGTCTGGACCTGGCGGATCTCACCGGAGGGCAGGCGCAGGGTCGCCAGCGACCCCTCCTTGGCGACGAGCTGGGTGCCCGAGCCGGCCGAGCGGCTCAGCTTGGCGCCGCCGCCCGGGCGCAGCTCGACGTTGTGCACCACCGTGCCCACCGGGATGTTCTTGAGCGGCAGCGCGTTGCCCGGCTTGATGTCGGCCTGCTCGCCGGACTCGACCAGGTCGCCGATCCGGAGCCGGGCCGGGGCGACGATGTAGCGTTTCTCGCCGTCGAGGTAGTGGAGCAGGGCGATGCGGGCGGTCCGGTTGGGGTCGTACTCGATCCCGGCCACCTTGGCGGGCACGCCGTCCTTGTCCCGCCGGAAGTCGACGACGCGGTAGCGCTGCTTGTGCCCGCCGCCCTGGTGGCGGGCGGTGATGCGCCCGTGCACGTTGCGGCCGCCCTTGCGCGGGCTCGGGCCGAGCAGCGACTTCTCCGGGGTGGGCTTGGTCACCTCGACGAAGTCGGCCACCGAGCTGCCGCGCCGCCCCGGCGTGGTTGGCTTGTGCTTGCGGATGCCCATGCTACTTGGCCTCGAAGATATCGATCTTGTCGCCCGCCGCCAGCGTGACCAGGGCGCGCTTGGTGTCGGCGCGGCGGCCGTAGGTCTGCCGGGTGCGCTTGCGCTTGCCCTTGCGGTTGAGCGTGTTCACGCTGGTCACCCGGACCCCGAAGATGGCCTGCACGGCCTCGCGGATCTCGGTCTTGTTGGCGGTCGGGTGGACGATGAACGTGTAGGTGTTGGCGTCCAGCAGCGCATAGGACTTCTCGCTGACGACCGGCCGGAGCACCACGTCCCGCGGGTCCTTCACGACGACCCCTCCTCGTCCCCGGTGCTCGCCGTGGTGACCCGCCGGGGGTCTTCCTCGAGGACCAGCTCGTCGTCGGTCTGCTGGCCGCGGCCGCCGCGGCCGAGGAAGGCGTCGAGCGAGTCGCGGGTGAACACCACCGCGTCGCTGGCCAGGACGTCGTAGGTGTTGAGCTGGTCGAAGGTGAGCAGGTGCACCAGCTCGAGGTTGCGGAAGCTCTTGATGGTCGCCTCCTCGAGGCCGTCCACCACCAGCAGCACCTTGCGGCCGGCCAGGCCGAGCGCGGCCAGCAGCTCGACCGCCCGGGCCGTGCGCGGCACGTCGAAGTCGAGCGCGTCGAGCACGACCAGGTTGCCGCCGGCCCGCCGGTCGGTCAGGGCCGAGCGCAGGGCGAGCAGCTTCTCCTTCTTGTTGACCCGCAGCGAGTGGTCGCGCGGGCGTGGGCCGAACACCACGCCGCCGCCCGTCCACTGCGGCGCCCGGATCGAGCCCTGGCGGGCCCGGCCGGTGCCCTTCTGACGCCACGGCTTCTTGCCGCCGCCGCGCACCTCGGCCCGGGTCTTGGTCGAGTGCGTGCCGGCCCGGGCGGCGGCGAGCTGCGCCCGCACCACCCGGTGCATGACCGGCACGTTCACCTGCACGCCGAAGACCTCGTCGGGTAGGTCGACGCTGCCGGCCGCACGCCCGGCCGCATCCAGCACGTCGATGGTCGCCATCAGCCCCGCACCCCCGCCCGGATGGAGGAGCGCACCATCACCAGGCCGCCCTTGGCGCCGGGCACCGCCCCGCGCACCAGCAGCAGGTTGCGCTCGGGGTCGACCTTGACCACCTTCAGGTTGAGCACGGTCTTGCGCTCGTGGCCCATGTGGCCGGACATGCGCAGGCCCTTGAAGATCCGGCCGGGGGTGGCGCAGGCGCCGACCGAGCCGGGCGAGCGGTGCTTGCGCTCGGTGCCGTGCGAGGCCGACAGGCCGCGGAAGCCGTGGCGCTTCATCACCCCGGCCGTGCCCTTGCCCTTGGACACGCCGACGACGTCGACGAGCTCGCCGGGCGCGAAGGTGTCGGCCGTGATGGTCTGGCCGGGCGCGTAGCGGCCGGCGTCGGTCGTGCGCAGCTCGACCAGGTGCCGTTTGGGCGCGATGCCGGCCTTGGCGAAGTGGCCGGCCCGCGGCTTGGACACCCGCCTCGGCTTGACGTCGCCGTAGGCGAGCTGGACGGCCGCGTAGCCGTCGCGCTCGGGCGATTTCACCTGGGCGACCGTGTTCGGGCCGGCCTGGATGACCGTCACGGGGACGACCCGGAGGCGCTCGTCGAAGAGCTGGGTCATGCCCAGCTTGGTGCCGACGATGCCCTTCAGGTTGAGGTCGATGGGGCTCATAGCTTGATCTCGATGTCGACGCCGGCGGGCAGGTCGAGCCGCATCAGGCTGTCGACCGTCTTGGGGGTGGGGTCGAGGATGTCGATGAGCCGCTTGTGGGTGCGCATCTCGAAGTGCTCCCGCGAGTCCTTGTCCACGTGGGGGCTGCGGATCACGCAGTAGACCGCCTTCTCGGTGGGCAGCGGCACGGGCCCCGCCACACGCGCGCCGGTGCGGGTCACCGTGTCGACGATCTTGCGCGCCGACTGGTCGATGATCTCGTGGTCGTACGCCTTGAGGCGGATGCGGATCTTCTGGTTCATCTGCATGGCGGCGGCTTATTTGAGGATCTTGATGACGCGGCCGGCGCCGACCGTGCGCCCACCCTCCCGAATGGCGAACCGCAACCCCTCCGCCATCGCGATCGGCTGGATCAACCGCACCACCATCTCCGTGTTGTCCCCCGGCATCGCCATCTCGGTCCCCTCCGGCAGGCGCACCTCCCCGGTCACGTCGGTGGTGCGGAAGTAGAACTGCGGCCGATAATTATTGAAAAACGGCGTGTGCCGGCCGCCCTCCTCCTTACTCAACACATACACCTGCGCCGAAAACTCCGTATGCGGCGTGATCGACCCCGGCCGGGCCAACACCTGCCCCCGCTCCACCTCATCCTTGCGCACCCCCCGCAACAACACCCCGATGTTGTCCCCCGCCTGCCCCTGATCCAACAGCTTGCGGAACATCTCCACCCCGGTCGCCACCGTCCGGGTCGTCTTCGGCCGGATGCCCACGATCTCCACCTCGTCACCGACCCGCACCACCCCCTGCTCCACCCGCCCGGTCACCACCGTGCCCCGCCCCGTAATCGTGAACACGTCCTCGATCGGCAGCAAAAACGGCCGCGCCACCAGCCGCTCCGGCTCCGGGATGTAGGCATCCACCGCCGCCATCAACGCCACGACCTGCTGCTCGGCGGCCGGATCGCCCTCCAACGCCTTCAACGCCGACAAGCGCACGATCGGCACCTCGTCGCCGGGGAACTCATAGCTGGTCAACAACTCCCGCACCTCCAACTCGACCAGCTCCAACAGCTCCTCGTCGTCGACCAGATCCACCTTGTTCAACGCCACCACGATCGACGGCACCCCCACCTGGCGGGCCAGCAGCACGTGCTCGCGGGTCTGCGGCATGGGCCCATCCGGCGCGCTCACCACCAGGATCGCCCCATCGATCTGCGCCGCCCCGGTGATCATGTTCTTGATGTAGTCGGCATGGCCGGGCATGTCCACATGCGCGTAGTGGCGCTTGTCGGTCTCGTACTCGACATGGGCGATCGAGATCGTGATCCCCCGCTGCTTCTCCTCCGGCGCCTTATCGATCTGCTCAAACGGCGTAAACGCCACCTCCGGGTTGCGCGCATGCAGCACCTTCGTAATCGCCGCCGTCAACGTCGTCTTCCCATGATCAATATGCCCCATCGTCCCAATATTCAAATGCGGCTTCGACCGCACAAACCGCTTCTTCGCCATCACCCAACACCCCTT
>JBIOYL010000111.1:0-11676 GCA_044870185.1 Actinomycetes bacterium
CCCCCACGTCCGCGCCGACGCTCGCCACGTCGAAGCCGACGCCGTCGTGCTCGCGGTGCCCCACGACCGTCTGCCCGCGCTGCTGCCGGCCGGCGCCCTGCCCGACCCGGCGGCGCTCGCGCGGCTCGGCGTCTCGCCCATCCTGAACGCCCACGTCGTCTACGACCGGCCGGTGACCCGGCTCGGCTTCGCCGCCGTGCTCGGCGGGCCGCTGCAATGGGTGTTCGACCGGACCCGTGCGGCCGGGCTCGACCAGGGCCAGTACCTCGCCCTGTCCGTCTCGGCCGCCGACCGGCTCATCGACCTGCGCGTCGCCGACCTGCGGGCGCTGCTCGTGCCGGCGTTGGCGCGCGCGTTCCCGGCCGCCCGCCAGGCGACGGTCACCTCGTTCCTCGTGACCCGGGAACGCGCGGCCACCTTCCGCCAGGCCCCCGGCACGCGGGCGCTGCGGCCCGGCCCGCGCACCGGCGTGCCCGGCCTGTACCTGGCCGGCGCGTGGACCGACACGGGCTGGCCGGCGACCATGGAGGGCGCCGTGCGCAGCGGCCTGGCCGCCGCCCGCCAGGCGCTGGCCGACCAGGGCCTCGGCGGCCGGCTGCCCGCGCCGGAGGGGTCCCCTGAGGTGGCCGCATGAGCCGACGCCTGCCCGACGCGCTGCTGCGCGCCCGGGCGCTCGTGCAGCCGGCGCTGGCGGCCGCCGTCGAGCGCCTGTCCCCCGGCAACCGCCGGGTCGTCGCCTACCACCTCGGCTGGGTCGACGCCGACGGCCAGCCGGCGCGCGGGCAGGCCGGCAAGGCGCTGCGGCCGGCGCTGGCGCTGCTGTCGGCCGAAGCGGCCGGCGCGCCCGCCGCCGTCGGCGTGCCCGGCGCGGTCGCCGTCGAGCTGGTGCACAACTTCTCGCTGCTCCACGACGACGTCATGGACGGCGACGTGACCAGACGCCACCGGCCGACCGCCTGGACGCTGTTCGGCGTCGGCGCGGCCGTGCTCGCCGGCGACGCGCTGCTGGTGCTGGCCCACGAGCTGCTGCTCGAGCAGCCGACGCCGGAGCGGGTGCGGGCGGCGGCCAGCCTGGCCCGCGCCACCGGCGAGGTCATGGCCGGCCAGGACGAGGACGTCGCCTTCGAGCGCCGTGCCACCGTCACCGTCGCCGAGACGCTGGCCATGAGCGGCCGCAAGACCGGCGCGCTGGTCGCCTGCGCCGCCTCGGTCGGCGCGGTCCTGGCCGGCGCCCCGGCACCGGTGTGCGAGGCCCTGCACGAGTTCGGCTACCGGCTCGGCCTGGCCTTCCAGGCGGTCGACGACGTGCTCGGCACCTGGGGCAGCCCCGAGGTCACCGGCAAGCAGGCGTCCAGCGACCTGCGCCAGCGCAAGAAGACCCTGCCGGTGGCCGCCGCCCTGGAGGCCGGCGGGCCGGCCGCCGGGCGCCTGGGCGCCCTGCTCGGCAACGGGCACACCCTCGGCGACGACGAGCTCGCGCTCGCGGCCGCACTGGTCGAGCAGGCCGGCGGCCGCAGGCGGGCCGTGGCCGAGGCGGACCGCCAGCTCGGGCTGGCCCTGGCCGAGCTGGAGCACGCACCGATCGACCCCACCGCCCGGGCCGAGCTCGTCCAGGTGGCCCGGTTCGTCGCAACCAGGGAGCTGTAGGCCATGCGCACGACGGCGAGCACGGCGATCCGCGAGGCGGCCGCCGCGACGCTGGGCCGCGCCCGCGACCACCTGCTCGGCCTGCAGCACGACCAGGGCTGGTGGAAGGGGGAGCTGGCCACCAACGTGACCATGGACGCCGAGGACCTGCTGTTGCGCGAGTTCCTGGGCATCCGCACGGCGGCGGTGACCGCGCCGGCCGCCCGCTGGATCCGCTCGCAGCAGCGCGCCGACGGCACCTGGGTGACGTTCTTCGGCGGCCCCGCCGACCTGTCGACCACGGTGGAGGCCTATGTGGCCCTGCGCCTGGCCGGCGACCCGCCCGACGCGGCCCACATGCGGCAGGCGGCCGCGTTCGCGCGCCAGGCCGGCGGCCTGGAACGCACCCGCGTGTTCACCCGCCTGTGGCTCGCCCTGTTCGGGCTGTGGCCGTGGGCGGCGCTGCCCGCCCTGCCGCCCGAGCTGATCCTGCTGCCAGCCTGGGTGCCGGGCAACGTCTACGACTTCGCCTGCTGGGCCCGGCAGACCGTGGTCGCCGTCACCGTGGTCGGCGCCCACCGGCCGGTGCGGCCGCTCGGGTTCCGGCTGGACGAGCTGCGCAGCGGCGCCCCGCCGGCCCCGGCCGCGCCGCTTCGCACCTGGCCGGGGCGGCTCGAGCGGCTGGACCGGTTGCTGCGCGCCTACCAGCGCCGGCCGGTCGCCCGCCTGCGCCGGCGCGCCCTGGCCACGGCGGAACGCTGGATCCTGGAACGGCAGGAGGCCGACGGGTCGTGGGGCGGCATCCAGCCGCCCTGGGTGTACTCGCTCATCGCCCTGCACCTGCAGGGCTACGGCCTCGACCACCCGGCCGTGCGCAAGGGCCTGGGGGGGCTGGAGCGCTTCACCGTCTGTGACGGCGACCTGCGCCGGCTGGAGGCCTGCCAGTCGCCGGTGTGGGACACGGCCCTGGCGGTGGTCGCCCTGGCCGACGCCGGCCTGCCCGCCGACCACCCGGCGCTGGTCCGGGCGGCCGACTGGCTGCTCGGCGAGGAGATCCGGGTGCGCGGCGACTGGGCGGTGCGCCGACCCCGGCTGTCCCCGGGCGGCTGGGCGTTCGAGTTCGACAACGACGTCTACCCCGACATCGACGACACCGCCGAGGTGGTGATGGCGCTGCGCCGGGTCGTCCATCCCGACCCGGCCCGCGTCGAGGCGGCCGTGCGGCGCGCCGTGCGCTGGACGCTGGGCATGCGCAGCCGGTGCGGCGCCTGGGGGGCGTTCGACGCCGACAACGACCGGGCGCTGCTGCGGGAGCTGCCGTTCTGCGACTTCGGCGAGGTGATCGACCCGCCCAGCGCGGACGTGACCGCCCACGTGGTGGAGATGCTGGCCGGCGAGGGGGACGGGTCGGCCATCCGGGAGGCGGTCGCCTGGCTGTCGTGCGAGCAGGAGCCGGACGGCGCCTGGTTCGGCCGCTGGGGCGCCAACTATATCTACGGCATCGGGGCGGTCGTGCCCGCCCTGGTCGCCGCCGGCGTGCCCCCCACCGACGCGCGCGTCCGGCGGGCGGCCGCCTGGCTGGTCACCCACCAGAACCACGACGGCGGCTGGGGCGAGGACCTGCGCTCCTACCGTGACCCGGCCTGGCGCGGCCGGGGCGCCTCGGCCGCCTCGCAGACCGCCTGGGCGCTGCTCGCCCTGCTCGCCGCCGGCGGGCCGGCCGACGCGGTCGCCGGCGGGGTCAGCTGGCTGGCCGGCCACCTGCGCCCGGACGGCACCTGGGACGAGCCGCACTACACCGGCACCGGGTTCCCGGGCGACTTCTACATCAACTACCACCTGTACCGGCTGGTGTTCCCGGTCATGGCGCTCGGCCGGTACCTGAGAGGAGGGGTATGAGCCGGGGGCAAGCTCCCGCGCCGTGGCCGCTGCTGGTGGCCGCGCCGCTCGAGGTCGAGGCACGCGCCCTGCGCGCCGGCCTGCCCGCCACGGCGGTGCGCGCCACCGGCATGGGGCCGCGGCGCTCGGCCGCGGCGGCGGCCAGGCTGGATGGGGCACGGCGGGCGCTGGCGGTGGCCGGGTTCTGCGGCGCGCTCGATCCCGACCTGGAGCCCGGCGACGTCGTGGTCGCCAGCGAGGTCGCCGGGGCGGGCGGCCGGCGGGCCTGCCCGTCGGCTCCGCTGCTGGTGGCCGCCCTGCGCCGGCTCGGCCTGCGGGCCGTGGCCGGCCCGGTCGCCTCCAGCGAGCGGGTCGTGCGCGGGGCCGAGCGGGCCGAGCTGCACGCCACCGGCGCGATCGCCGTCGACCTGGAGACGGCCTGGCTGGCCCGGGCGGCGGGCGGCGGGCCGTTCGCGGCCGTCCGGGTGGTGCTGGACACGCCGTCGCGTGAGCTGGCCACGCCGGCCACACCGGCCGGCTTCGTGCGCGCCTACCGGACCCTGCGGCGGGTCGGCCCCGCCCTGGCCGCCTGGGCGGCCGCCAGCGGGCCACGCCGGGTGCTGCTGGCCGCGCCGCGGTCGTTCTGCGCCGGGGTGGAGCGCGCCATCCAGATCGTCGAGCGGGCCCTGGAGCGCCACGGCGCACCCGTGTACGTGCGCAAGCAGATCGTGCACAACCTGCATGTGGTCCACGATCTGGAGCGGCGCGGCGCCGTGTTCGTCGACGAGCTCGACCAGGTGCCGCCGGGCGCCACGGTCGTCTTCTCGGCCCACGGGGTCGCGCCGGTGGTGCGCGCCGAGGCGGCCGCCCGCCGCCTGGACGTGATCGACGCGACCTGCCCGCTGGTCGCCAAGGTGCACACCGAGGCGCGCCGCTTCGCCCGCGACGGCCACACGGTGGTGCTGATCGGCCACCCGGGCCACGAAGAGGTCGAGGGCACCATGGGCGAGGTGCCTGACGCCGTCCGGCTGGTCTCCGGGCCCGCCGACGTTGCCGAGCTGGAGGTCCCCGACCCCGGCCGGGTCGCCTTCCTCACCCAGACGACCCTGGCGGTCGACGACGTCGCCAGCACCGTCGCCGCGTTGCGCGCGCGCTTCCCCGCCCTGCGCGGCCCCTCGTCCGACGACATCTGCTATGCGACCCAGAACCGCCAGGACGCGGTCCGGGCGGCCGCCGGCGCCGCCGAGCTGACCCTGGTCGTGGGCTCGGCCAACTCGTCCAACTCGCAGCGGCTGGTGGAGGTGGCCGAGCGGGCGGGCTGCCCCGCCCACCTGATCGACGACGCCGCCGAGCTGGACCCGGCCTGGCTGGCCGGCACCGCGACGGTCGCGCTGACCGCCGGCGCCTCGGCACCCGAGACGCTGGTCCGCCAGGTGCTGGCCGCCCTGGCCGACCTCGGCCCGGTCGAGGTCGTCGAGGAGCCGGTCGCGACCGAGACCGTCACGTTCACCCTCCCAAAGGAAGTGACCCCGCCATGAGCGTGCCACTGCGCCAGAGCGTGCGGCTGGGCCTGTACCTGGCCCGCCAGAAGCTGCGCGGCATCGACAAGTTCCCGCTGCTGGTCGAGCTGGAGCCGCTGTTCGCCTGCAACCTGGCCTGCGCTGGCTGCGGCAAGATCCAGTACCCGGCCCACATCCTCAAGCAACGCATGCGCGTGGAGGACGCGGTCGCCGCGATCGAGGAGTGCGGCGCCCCGATGGTGTCGATCGCCGGCGGCGAGCCGCTGATCCACCCGGAGATCCACCTGATCGCCGCCGAGCTGGTGCGCCGCAAGCGCTTCGTCTACCTGTGCACCAACGCGCTGCTCATGCAGCGCAAGCTGGACCGCTTCACGCCGTCGCCGTACTTCGCCTGGGCGGTGCACCTGGACGGGCTGCGGGAGCGCCACGACGCCTCGGTGTGCCAGCAGGGCGTGTTCGACCAGGCGGTCGCCGCCGTGCGCCAGGCCAAGCGGCGCGGCTTCCGGGTGACCACCAACACCACCTTCTTCAACACCGACTCGCCCCAGACCGTCCGCGACGTGCTGGACTTCCTGAACGACGACCTCCAGGTCGACCAGATGATGATCTCGCCCGCCTACGCCTACGAGAAGGCACCCGACCAGGAGCACTTCCTCGGCGTCACCGAGACCCGGGAGCTGTTCCGCAAGGCGTTCGCCGATGGGGGCCGCAAGCGCTGGCGGCTGAACCACTCGCCGCTGTTCCTGGACTTCCTGGAAGGCAAGGTCGACTTCGCCTGCACCGCCTGGGGGATCCCGAGCTACTCGATCTTCGGCTGGCAGCGGCCCTGCTACCTGATGGCCGACGGCTACGCCAAGACCTACCGGGAGCTGATCTCCACGACCGACTGGGACGCCTACGGGCGCGGCAAGGATCCCCGCTGCGCCAACTGCATGGCCCACTGCGGCTACGAGCCGAGCGCGGTGCTGGCCACCATGGGCTCCCTCAAGCAGTCGCTGCGGGCGCTGCGCAGCACCGGGTAGCCCACCCGCTCACCCGCCGAAGCGGGCGGCGAGCCGCCGGTACAGGCCGGGCAGGGCGCCGTGCAGGCGGGCCGGCACGGTCAGCCAGGCCGGCGTGAGGACCTCGGCGCGGCCGGCCCGCAGGGCGGCGACGGTGGCGTCGGCGACCCGGGCCGGGTCGATCGGCCGCGGCCAGCGGCGCGCGTAGGGGGCGCCGCGGCGGTCGAAGAACGGGGTGTCGACCACGCCCGGGGCGACCACGAGCACGCCCACCCCGGCCGGGGCGAGCTCGGCCCGCAGGCTGTCGGAGAACCCGATCAGCCCCGCCTTGGTGGCCGCATACACCGCCTCGGCGGGTGCCGGGACCAGGCCGGCGATCGAGGCGACGTTGACCACCTGCCCGGAGCGGCGCGCCAGCATCTGCGGCACGAGCGCACGGGTGAGCCGTACGGGCGCGAGCAGGTTGAGCCCGACGAGCCGCGCGGCGGCGGCCGGGTCCATCGCCGCGAACGGACCCGCCCAGCCGGCGCCGGCGTTGTTGACCAGCACGTCCACCCGGCCGGCCGCCTCGAGCGCGAGCGCGGCCAGCCGCTCGGCCGCGCCCGGGTCCAGCAGGTCGGCGACGAGCGGGCGGGCGCCGCTCCGACCGGCCAGCGCGTCCAGGGCGGCCGCGTCCCGCCCGGCCGCGAGCACCGTCGCCCCGGCCGCGGCCAGCCGTTCGGCCAGCGCCCGCCCGATGCCGCTGGAGGCGCCGGTGACCAGCGCCACGCGCCCTTCGAGCTCCACCCGCCCTCCTTCGATGTGCGGTGGCCACCGGCCGGGCAGGTCAGGCGCGGGCAGCCCGGGGCAGCGAGGCGAGGGCGCGCTCGGCCCGGGCGCACACCTCGTCGATGTCGCCCTGGCCGTTCACCCGGCGGACCCGGCCGGCGTAGTGGGCCAGCAGCGGGGTCACGTCGCGGCGGTAGGCGACCAGCTTGGCGGCCACCGTGTCGGGGCTGTCGTCGCTGCGGCTCTCCATGCGGGCGAGCCGGGACAGCCGCGCCGAGGCGACCTCGTCGGGCACGACCAGCTCGACGACCACCTGCACGGGCCGGCCGTCGGCGGCCAGCAGCCGGTCGAGCTCGGCCGCCTGCCGGGCGGTGCGCGGGTAGCCGTCGAGGACAAAACCTGGCCCGAGCCGCTCGCCCACGACCTGGACGGCGACCCGGTCGGGGACCGGATGGCCCCGGTTGACCTGCTCGGCGATGTGATGGGGGTCGTCGTGCTCGACCGAGGCGCGCAGCAGCCGGCCGGCGGACAGGTAGGGGACCCCGAGCAGCTCGGCCAGGTACGGGCCGACCGTGCCCTTGCCCGATCCCGGCGGGCCGACGAGCAGGACACGTTGTGCGGCGGTCATGGGGCAATAGGTTGCACAACAGCCAAGCGGACGTCGAATCCGGCTGCGGGTGCCACGGCGCTCAGCTCACCGACACGCCGATCAGCCGACCGATCCCGAAGGTGGCCGCCGCGGCGAGCGTGCCGACCAGGAGCTGACGCAGGCCCGAGCGCAGCAGCGACCGGCCGGTGAGCAGGCTGATGCCCGCGCCGACGGCGAACAGCGCGACCAGCGACAGCACGATCGAGGCCACGAAGGCGCCGGCGCTGCGGGCGAACAGGTACGGGGCGACGGGGACGATGGCGCCGGTCGCGAACGCGGCGAAGCTGGAGGAGGCGACCCCCCAGGGCGAGCCGAGCTCGTCGGGGTTGAGGCCGAGCTCCTCCCGCGCCATCGTGTCGAGCGCGTGCTCGTGGTCGCGCATCATCCGCCTGGCCATGGCCTCGGCCTCCTCGCGTCCGATGCCCTTGGCCCGGTAGATCAGGGCGAGCTCGTTGGCCTCCTCTTCGGGCATGGCCGCGATCTCCTCGGACTCGAGCGCGATCTCCCGCTCGAACAGCTCGCGCTGGGAGGTCACCGAGATGTACTCCCCCGCGCCCATGGAGAAGGCGCCGGCGAGCAGGCCGGCCAGGCCGGCCAGCAGGATGACCCGGCCGGAGGCCTGCCCGCCGGCCACCCCCATGACCAGCGACAGGTTGGACACCAGGCCGTCGTTGACCCCGAAGATCGCCGCCCGCAGCGAGCCGGAGGCGTCACCGCGGTGCCAGCGCTCCCCCCGGATGATGCCCGAGCGGGCGTTGCCGGGGGTGAGGCCGGCCATGACCCGCGCGTGGATGCGCTCGTCGGTGGCCATCGCCACGGTCGCGTCGGGCACGTCGTCGTAGTGGCCGGCGTCGGCCAGCTCGGCACGCTGGACGATGGGCAGCACCGCGGTGGGGCCGAAGCGGCGGGCGAGCCAGCCGATGAGGCGCGCCTTGCGGCCGAGGCGGTGGCTGCCGGCGGTCGGCTCCGGCTCGCCGAGCTCGGCCAGCTTGGCGGCCCAGTGGCGGGCGTGGCGCTCCTCGGCGCCGGCCAGCTCGAGGAAGATCTCCCGCTGCTCGCCTTCGGCCCGCTCGGCCAGCGCCCGGTACATCGCGGCGCCGTCCATCTCGTCGGCCCAGTGCTGGCGGAACTGCTGTGCCTTCGACGGCACGGTCCTGCCTCCTTGCTAGGCCGCGGCCTCGCGGGCGGTGTCCTCGCGGACCCCGGCCGCGCGCAGGGCGTCGAGGGTGCGCTCGGCGTCGTCGGGCTTGACGTTGACGGCCTTGGTCGCGTCGGTCAGCACGACCACGTCGTAGCCGGCCGCCTTGGCGTCCAGCGCGGTCGCCTGCACGCAGTAGTCGAGGGCGAGCCCGACCACGACCACCCGGCGCACACCGCGCTCGGCCAGCCAGGCGGCCAGCTCCGGTGTCCAGGCGGTGTAGCCCTCGAGCTCGCGCTCCCGCCCCTTGAAGACCTGGAAGTGGGGCGAGACGCGCACGTCGGGGTGGAGCTGCCAGCCTTCGGTGCCCTCGACGCAGTGCGGCGGCCAGGGGCCGCCCTGGTGGTCGAACGACGAGTGGTCGGGCGGGTGGGTGTCGTAGCTGGCCACCACGTTCGGGAAGCGCTCGGCGAGCTCGTTGATGATCGGCACGATCTGGTCGCCCTCCGGCACGGCCAAGCTGCCGCCAGGGCAGAAGTCGCGCTGCATGTCGACCACGATGAGGGCATCGGTGGCGCTCGGATCGAATCGCATCCCTGCCTCCTCGCTGCAAGCCTCGGCTCCTGTGGGCGCCGCCGATCCGTCCGGCCACCCACCCATTGATTGAGGGTACGCTTCCGGCGCCGGGCGTCGGGCGGTTGACGCGGACGGGCTGCGACTGGCAGCCTTGCTCGGACATGAGCGAACGCGTGCGCCGCACCGCCGACCGCCCGGCACCGGGCGGCCCCGACCGCGCCGCGCGGCTGGGCCCGCAACCGGGCGCCTCGCACCGCGCCGCGCGGCTGGGCCCGGCCGCTTTCACCACCCGGGCCTGCGCTCCCCACGGGCTCGGCACGGGCAACTCGGCGGCCGGTCGGCCACCCTGTCGCCGGGCCGCGGCGGCGCGCGCCTAGCGCACTCCCGCGGCCGCTTCCCCGCAGACGCTTCGTCCGTCCCGCTGCACGCGCTTCGTTCGTCCCTTGCCGCACACCCGTTCGTCCGTCCCTTCCCGCGTCGTCGCCGACGCGTTCCGCAAGGAGGCATCCGCCATGGCAAGCCGCGACTCGGTCCTGATCACCACCGACTGGCTGGCCGAGCATCTCGCCGACCCCGACGTACGCGTCGTGGAGGTCGACGAGGACACCGACGCCTACTACCGAGGCCACATCCCCGGGGCGGTGGCGGTGAACTGGAACACCGACCTGCAGGACCCGCTGCGGCGTGACTTCATCGCGCCGGAGGCGTTCGCCAAGCTCAACGACTCGCTCGGCATCACCCCCGACACGCTGGTCGTGCTGTACGGCGGCAACAACAACTGGTTCGCTGCCTACGCCTACTGGTACTACAAGGTCTACGGGCACGGCCCGGTGAGGCTGCTCGACGGCGGCCGCAAGGCGTGGGAGCTGGAGGGCCGCGAGCTGACCACGGAGCAGCCGGCCATCCCGGCCACCAGCGGCTACCCGGTGCGCGAGCCGGACCTGGAGATCCGGGCCTTCCGCGACCAGGTCCTGCGCGACTACGTCGGCAGCGACGCCGCCGCCCTGGTCGATGTGCGCTCGCCCGAGGAGTACCGGGGCGAGAAGCTCGCCCCCGACCACCTGCCCCAGGAGCAGGCGCAGCGCCCGGGGCACATCCCCGGGGCGGCCAACATCCCCTGGAGCAAGGCGGTCGACGGCACGACCGGCAAGTTCCTGGCCGACGCCGACCTGCGTGCCCTGTACGAGGGCCAGGGGATCAGCCCGGACAAGGACGTGGTGGCCTACTGCAGGATCGGGGAGCGCTCGGCCCACACCTGGTTCGTCCTGCACGAGCTGCTCGACTACCGGCGGGTGCGCAACTACGACGGCTCCTGGACCGAGTGGGGCTCGCTGGTCGGGGTGCCGATCGAGCGGTAGGCGTCGAGCCCCTCAGCGTGGGGGCGACCAGCCGCCGGGGTTGGCGGGCGGGAGCAGGGAGGGCGGCTGGTACGGCGAGGTCGGCCCCCAGGCGCCGGACCTACCACCGTCGTTGCCGGGCGCAAAGGGCCCCCAGATGACCGTCGTGCGGGGGCGGGCCCGGAGCTCGGCCCAGTACCGCTCGCCGGTCGAGCGGACCTGCTTGTTGGCCAAGCGGGCCGCCCAGACGGCGCCCAGCAGTGGCGCGATGATCTCGGGCACCACGATCCTCGCGAACCGCACTGGGACCAGGCGGGCAACCTGCCTGGCCGCCCGGCGGACGGCCGCCTCGGGCAGCCCGCGGCGCAGTGAGAGCCGGCGCACGGCGCCCCAGCCGCCGGCCAGCTCGACCTCCCCGAGCACGCCACCCAGCAGCTCCCGGGGCGTCTGGACGGGCTCACCGGCCAGGGCGGACAGGTCGGCGCGGAGCTTGGCCTCCAGCGCGAAGAGCGCGAGCACCTCGGCCAGCGCGGTGACGCCCACGGCGCCAAGGATGCCGCCGGCCGCCGGCGGGGCGACCGAGGAGGCGGCCGCCGCGGTCTCCTGGGCGACGAGCATGCCGCCGATCGCCAACACGAGCCCGGTGGCCGTGCGGGCGGCCCGGTCGACCAGACGACGAGCGATCTGGTCGTCGGGCAGCCCCGGGTAGCGCTGGCGCAGCTCGTCCCTGCTGGCCGGGCGGATCTGGCTCGCGGCCTCGTCCAGGAGCGGCTGGATGCCGCTGCGGGCCACCTCCGACAGCCGGCCTCGCACGATACCGATGGCGTCGCGGATCAGGCGGGCGGTCGACTTGTCGTCGCCGGCGGCGGCTGTCTCGGCACCGAGCCGTTCGCCCCAGGGCTGGGCTCCGCCCCAGGGCCGATCGCCGCCCCAGGACTGGTCTCCACGGGGATTCATAACGCAGCACGCTCCTCGCAAGGGCCGCTCGAACCACCGAAGCCGGCCTCGCCCACCAGGGTACGCAACGTGGCCGGTCAATGGCGAGGCGACTGGCCGATGGCGGCCGGGCCGGCCGATCGCGGCCGGGCTGGCCGATGGCGGCCGCGCCGGCAGGCATCGTCGCCAGATGCCGCGGACGGCGCATGACACCGTGTCGTGGCCCCCGACGCCGTCAGCTGGAGTT
>JBIOYL010000112.1:0-2807 GCA_044870185.1 Actinomycetes bacterium
ATCGAGTCAACCTGTCCTTCGCCGGGCTTGCAACCACTGCCGTCCGGTTGTCGAGGATTTGTTACCCACCGGGCGGCCGCCGACCCTGCGTCGACCCCGGTGCCGACCTCGGTCGGGCGATGGTCAGCGCTGCGCCGGCTCGGCGACGGCCCTGGTCAGCCGGTCGAGCATGTCGTTGTAGATGGCGGTGAGCCCCCTGGGGGCGAAGGTGCGCTCGAAGAAGCCGCCCACGCCGCCGCCACCCTCCCAGACGGTCACGAGCTCGAGCTGGGTGGCCGTCCCGCCCGGCGCGGGGGAGAGCATCCAGGTGGTGGTCAGCGAGGAGCCGCGGTCGCGCTCGATGAGCGTGGAGCCCAGGGTGGGCTCGGCGACCTCCATGGTGTAGGCGCGCTCGCGGCGGGCCGCCCGCAGCCGGTAGGAGACGACCGTGCCGCCGCCCTGGCCGCCCTCCTCGACCCTGTAGTCGCGGTAGTTCCCGGGCAGGATGCGCGGCCGGCCGTGCCTGTAGTCGGCGAGCAGCTCGTACACGCGCTCGGGCGGAGCCGGGATGGTACGCGCGACGCCGACGCGGATCTGGCGGGGCATGGTGCTGGTCTCCTTGTGCCGGGACGGTTGCCGTGTGCCGGGACGGCCCGGCGGCCGGTCGAGCGGCCGGCCGCCGGGCGGTAGGTCGAGCCGATGGTCCCGCAGGCAACCAAGGATGGCACGCTCACCGGCCGCCCGCCGGCCAACCGCACCGCCGGCGCCTCGCCGACCGCCGGCCACCGGCACCCGCCGGCCACCAGGAGCCGCCGCCTACCCGGTGCCGTTGATGTAGTTCTGCGCCCCGGCCCAGGCGTTCGCCCCGACCGCGTCGCCCAGGTTGCGGCCGCCCAGGTCGGCGTCGAGGAAGTGGATGCCTCCCTGGCGGCGGGAGTTGCCCGCCTCGTCGAGCGCGTCGGTGAAGGTCGGCCAGGCAAGCACCATGGGCGTGGCCGGCGTGGCGCCCGGCTCGATGCGTGACGAGCCCGCCGGGATCGTCACCCGCGCCCCGAACAGGTCACTGCCGGTGAACATGCGCAGGACCCGGGCGCCGGCCGAGCTGAAGGTCGAGTGCCCGGACACGTACTCGGGGAACGGCGGGGTGAGCGAGGTCATCGGCTGGTAGGGCAGGTAGTTCTCGCCCTTGATGAGCCTGGTCCCCTGGTAGGGTCCGCCCCAGGCCAGCACCCACTGGCCGGCACGGCGGGTGCGCACCGCCGTGATCGGCCGGACGTAGTCCCAGTGCCGCTTGGCGTTCCAGGCGGCGATGCTGGCGTCGAGCTCCGCGTTGGCCAGGGCGAAGAACAGCTTGGCGTCGTCGTCCAGGCTGTGGCCGTCCTTGCGCGAGATCGCCTGGGCGAACAGGCACCAGTGGCCGGGCGGGGTCTCGCTGGCCGGCCCGTCGGCCCAGTACTCGACCCTGACCTTCTGGTAGTCCTGCAGCGAGGCGCTTTGCGCCAGGGTCTCGTCGACCTCCTTGTCGATCGCCGCCAGGGTGAGGTTCTCCGGGCCGGGGGGCAGGAACATGTTCGGTGAGTTCAGCGCGAACGGGACCACGTTGCGCCAGTGCGGGGTGAGGAACTTCTGCACCAGGTAGCCGCCGTTGCCGTCGGGCAGGCGCAGCGGCTGCCAGCGGTACAGGTCGTTGACCTGGTCGGGGGTGTTGACCGGCACGTAGCCGCTGGTGTCGGCGTAGCCGCCCGCCTGGTTGGCGCCGTCGCCGGCGCGGAAGTCGAGCACCGCCTGGGCGGCGGTGTTGCCGACCCCGGCGGCGGTCCTGGGGTCGGTCGAGGTGTCGTTGGGGTTGTAGCCGAGCGCCTTCATGAAGGCGGTGGCGTCGGCCGAGCGGGCGGGGAACAGGTTCAGCAGGGCGCGGTAGGCGGCGTAGCTGATCGCCTTGCTCTTGCGGCCCAGGGTGCGCTCGGCGGCCGGGCGCCGCAGCGAGCCGCCCAGGCGGGTGCCGACCGCCACCGGGTCGTAGGCCGCCCAGGCGTCGTACATGCTGGTGTGCACGATGGCCAGCGCGCGGGCGACGATGGTGGGCCCGGGCCTGGTCGCCCGGATCGCCGCCAGGGCCTGCCCGTCCCAGCGCAGCACGACGTTGTCGTCCGGCGTCGGCCCGTAGGTGTCGAGCGGGTAGAGCGGCCCGGGGCCGACCGGCAGGGCCGGCAGCGGCAGGTCGAGGTCCACGTCGACGCCGGCGCCGCCCACGGTGACGCCGGCCTGCGCGTCGACGTCGGCACGGGCGCGCACGCCGGCCGCGACCACGACGGAGCAGACCAGGGACACGATCAGGATCGTGGCCGTTGCCCATCTGCGTGGCATCTGGCGAATCCCCTCCAGTTGCCGGTGGGCGTCGACGGGGCAGGCCGGCCGTGCCCGGGCACCCCGCGTGCGCACCAGCGTCGAGCTCGAGCGGAACGAACCACGACGAACGGCACGGCAGCGCGGGAGGCTAGCAACCAACCTGCCCGCAGCCAAAATCCCGACTGATCAATCAAGTCGGCCATCCGTCGCGAGCCCGCCGTGCCGACGGCGCTGGTGAGGCATCCGGAGCCGGTCGGCGCTCATCACCCGCAATCCACGTTTGGCGGTTGCAGCCCGGCAGACACCGGTGTAGAGTTTTTGATAGTTACTGGATGAGAGGAGGACCGACATGACCTGGTCGTTGCAGCCCGAGCTGGCGACCCAGCGGATCGCCGACCTGCACCGGGACGCGCGCCGGGCCCAGGCGGTGCGGGCGAGCCGCCGCCGGCGGCGCTCGCGTCGCGCCGGCGGGCTTGCCC
>JBIOYL010000113.1:0-2374 GCA_044870185.1 Actinomycetes bacterium
GCGACATCAGCCGGCTGCTGGTCAGCGAGGCCGCGACCAACGCCCTGCTGCACTCGGCCTCGGGCGACGGCGGCACCTTCGCCGTCGAGTACGCCATCTCCGACCACCTGCTGCGGGTCGAGGTCCACGACGCCGGCGGCCCCACCGGCCCCCGGCGCCGGGTCCGCGACATCGCCTCCATGACCGGCCGCGGCCTCGACCTGTTCGACGCCCTCTCGGACCGCTGGGGCGTGGACGGCAGCCCCGGCGGCTGGACGGTCTGGTTCGAGCTCGACCTGGCCGGCCGCGAGGCCCGCACCGGCAAGTAGGGCTAGCCCCAATGCCGGTCAGTTAGTCCTTGTTTGGGTGGTAGTGTCCCCCTTCTTCCCGGGCTGAGAAGGAGGGCGGATGCCAGGAGCAGGGCAGCTCAAGCCGCCAGTGGAGGAGCGGCTGTCGGACCGGGTCGCGATCGGCGCGTTGACCGCGACGTTCCCACCCGAGCTGGTCGACCGGGTGCTGGCCCAGACCGGCAAGCGTGAGCAGCGCCGGCGCCTGCTGCCCGCCCGCATGGTCGTGTACTACCTGCTGGCGCTGGCGCTGTTTGCGGATGTCGCCTACCTGGAGGTGCTGCGGCTGCTGGTGGAGGCGCTGCGCCGGCCCGCCCGGCGCCGGCGGGCAGCCCTGGCGCCGCGGCTGCCGGTCAAGTCCGCGCTGGTGCAGGCCCGGGTGCGGCTGGGCCCGGAGCCGCTGCGCGCCCTGTTCGAGCAGGCCGCCCGGCCGCTGGCCACGGCCGACACCCAGGGGGCGTGGTATCGGGGCTGGCGGCTGGGGGCGATCGATGGGACCACGCTGGACGTGGCCGACACCCCCGCCAACGATGCGGCGTTCGGGCGGGCCAACAGCGGCCGGGGGGAGGGCACCGGCGCCTTCCCGCAGGTGCGGGTGGTCGGGCTGACCGAGTGCGGCACCCACGCCACCGTGGGCGCGGTGCTGGGGTCGTACGGGACGGGCGAGGTCACGCTGGCTGGTCGGCTGCTCGGCGGGCTACAGCAGGGGGCCTTGGCGGGGGTGCTGGTGCTGGCCGACCGGCTGTTTGTGGGCGCGGAGCTGTGGCGCGCCGCCGCCGCGACCGGCGCGGAGCTGCTGTGGCGCGCCAAGACCGGCAAGACCGCCCCCAAGCTGCCCGTCGACCAGGTGCTTTGCGACGGCTCCTGGCTGTCGCGGCTGTACGCCGCCAGCGACCGCCGCAAACGCCACCCGATCGTGGTGCGGGTGCTGGAGTACCGCCTGGATGACCCTGGCCGGCCGCAGGCGGCCGGGGAGGTCTACCGGCTGGTGACCACGATCCTAGACCCTGACCTGGCGCCCGCCGCCGAGCTGGCCGCCCTGTATGCCCAACGGTGGGAACACGAGACCGCGCTGGATGAGCTGAAAACCCACCAGCGCGGCCCACAGGTGGTGCTGCGCTCCAAGACCCCTGCCATGGTGGAGCAGGAGGTCTGGGCGCACCTGCTGGTCCACTACGCGATCCGCAAGCTGATGTGCCAGGCCGCCGTCGAACACGACCTGGACCCCGACCGGCTGTCGTTTACCGGCACGCTGCGGATCGTGCGCCGGCACCTGGCCAGCCACGCGGTGTTTTCCCCCTGACCAGGTCGCCAGGGCGGTCGGGTGGGCGATCGCTGAGATCCTCACCGAGCAGCTGCCCAGACGCAGGTTGCGTGCCTACCCGCGTGCGGTGAAGCGCAAGATGAGCGGCTACAAGCTCAAACGTGCCCGCCATCGCAGCTGGCCCCGGCCGACCATGCCCGTCGCTGACGCGGTCGTCGTCCTCAGCAAAGCAGGCTAACTGACCGGCATTGGGCTTAAGCCGAAGTTCCCCCTGCGTGGGGTCTGGTAGGGCTTGTGCCTGCGGAAACGCGCGCTGGTTTGATGGTTACTGACTACGCGTACCCGAGGCGGTGGGAGACGCCGAGGAGCTCGAAGGCCCGGCGCTGGAGGGGGGTGGGTGTGGTGATCAGGGTGAACTCTGGTTGCCCGGCGGTGGGCTGGATGCGGCTGGCGGTGATGGTGGCCAGGTCGGCCAGCAGGGTGGCGAAGCTGTGCACCGGCCCGCCGTCGGCAGTGACCTTCCTGGTGGCCTTGCCCAGCGCCACGGGTGACCGCTGGGCGGGGGCGACCGGGCTGGGCCGGGTGGCCTTGCCGGCGGCCGGGTCGTCGTCGTTGAACAGCATCGGGGCCAGGCGCTGCTGCATGTGCCAGGTGACGTAGTAGGCCAGCATGCGGATCAGCACGTGGGCGCGGACCCGGTCTTCGAGCCGGTGGCGGATGGGGCGGATCAGCAGGTCGCTGTTCAGGCCGCGGAAGACCCGCTCCACGTTTTCCAGGCCCTTGT
>JBIOYL010000114.1:0-6642 GCA_044870185.1 Actinomycetes bacterium
CATCCAGATACTGCTCGACCAGTCAGCGCGACCATCCCCACTACAGCCCGGGACATACCAGCGTCTACCTGCACATTCCTACCCCGCGGCTGGGGTCGACGGCAACCGCGTGGAAATCGGCGCTAACCGCCACGAACGGGAGGAACCCCTGAACACAGTGTTCCAAGCCGGGAAGCGGGTTCTGCTCTGGGGCCGAACCGACAGAAGGAGGACGTCATGACCACCGACGCGGTTGTCTCCAAGGACGGCACCCGCATCGGCTACCTGCGGGTCGGCCAGGGACCGGCAGTGGTGCTGCTGCACGGCAGCAACGAGTCGGCCCGCAGCCACACCAGGCTGGCGCTGGCGCTGGCCGACGCGTTCACCGTCTACCTGCCCGACCGACGCGGCCGCGGCCTATCCGGCCCCCACCGCCCCGACCACAGCATCCGCACCGAGGTCGAGGACCTCCAGGCCGTCCTCACCGAATCCGGCGCGCAACGGGTCTTCGGGGTCAGCATCGGCGCGCTGATCGCCCTGCAGGCCGCACGCACCCAGCCGGCCATCCGCAAGATCGCCGCCTACGAGCCGGCCCTGCTGATGGACCGGTCGTCGAGGTACACCGGTTGGGTGCGCCGCTTCGACCGGGAGATGGCCCAGGGCAAGGTGGCGGCCGCGCTGGTCACCAGCATGTACGGACTGGACCTGGCCCCGCCGGCCTTCAAGCTCATGGGGCGCCGGTTGGTGGAATCGCTCACCAACAGGGCCATGGAGAGCGAGGACAAGAAGGCCGCCGCCGACACCGTCACCATGCGCAAGCTCGCCTCTACCTGCGCTGGGAGGGGCTGCTGCTCGCGGAGACGGCCGGAACCAGTCGATCTGGGAGGGCATCCAGCGTCTGCTCCACCCCAGCGAGGTGCAGGCGGGCCTTGTGGGCGTTGCCGTGCTCGGCCTCGGCTTCCTGCTCGACGGCGCCTCGTGGCTCGCCTCGGTGCGCCAGCTCCGGCGGGAGGCGACGGCCCGCGGCGTCCCGTTCCAGCAGCACGTCCGCTCCACCACCGACACCGCGGTCACGGCCGTCTACTATGAGGACACGGCGGCGCTGCTTGGCAACGCGATCGCCCTCGCCGGACTCGGATTGGACCAGCTCCTCGGCTCGCCAGCGCCCGATGCCGCCGCCGGGATCGTGATCGGCCTGCTGCTGGCGGCCATCGGGCTGCGGCTGGCGGCACGAAACCGCGCGCTGCTGACCAACCGCTCGAAGTCCCCGGTCGTCCTGGACCGCAGCCGCGACCTGCTCGCCGCCGACCCAGAGGTGGCTGCAGTCGGCCAGGTGGCAAGCGTCTACGTCGGGCCGCACCAGCTCCTGGTCACAGCCGACATCCAGCCGCTGGACGCAGTCTCCGGCCTGCGCCTGCGGCAGCTGCTGGCCGAGCTGCGCGGGCGCGTGACGGCGGCGATCCCACGCGCCGCCGTCGTCTTCCTGACCCCGGCCGTCGCCGTCGAACAGCAGCCGGAGCCGACGCCATGGGACCACGACTACTGGCTGCGGCGGTTCCCAGATCATGAGCAGGCATGACCTCGGAATGTGCGCCGGCTGGCGTGTGCCGCAGATCGCTTGAACGCTCGTTCTACCGCTGTCGATACTGGTTGAGTGTGCCCATGGCGGACCATCGATCAGGCTTGTGAACCGCCGTTCCCGGTCCTGCTGGTCGGCACTTGCTTGGCGACTGGGTCACTCAGACCGAGTGGCAGGCCGCTACCAAGACCCGCTCCTGGGCCGCCCTGGCCGCCCACTTGCCAGCTATCAGATGCTGCTCATGGGCACGCTCCTCCTCCGGTCCTGCGCGACCGCTGGCCCGCCGGGAACGTGCTCGTCGCCTCCCCTCCGGTCGCTGACCACCAGCCGGACGCCCCGGCCCCAGCCCCCGAGCAGGCCGCCGCCAGGGGCTGAACGGGTTCCTCCCTGGCCGGCGGGCCGGCATGGCAAGCTGTGCGCGAGCGTGCCACGTCCGGCGGACGATGGAAGGGGTCGAGGTGAGCGAGCGGACGCCAGGCCCGACGCGGGCGGCGATGGCGCTGGACCAGCGGCGGGTGCTGCTGGTCTTCGGCGGGCTGATGCTCGGCATGCTGCTGGCCGCGCTGGACCAGACCATCGTGGCGACCGCGCTGCCGACGATCGTCGGGGAGCTGGGTGGCCTCAACCACCTCGCCTGGGTGGTGACCGCCTACCTGCTCGCCTCGACCGCCTCGACGCCGCTGTGGGGCAAGCTCGGCGACCTGTACGGCCGCAAGCCGGTGTTCCAGGCCGCGATCGTGCTGTTCCTGGTCGGCTCGGTGCTGGCCGGACTGTCGCAGACCATGGGCGAGCTGATCGCCTTCCGGGCGGTGCAGGGGCTCGGCGGCGGCGGGCTGATCGTCAACGCCCAAGGCATCGTCGGCGACATCGTCGCGCCCCGGGACCGCGGCCGCTACCAGGGCGTGTTCGGCGCGGTGTTCGGGCTGGCCAGCGTGGCCGGGCCGCTGCTCGGCGGCTTCTTCACCGACCAGCTGTCGTGGCGCTGGGTGTTCTACATCAACCTGCCCATCGGCGCGGTCGCGCTGGCGGTGACCGCGGTCGTGCTGCCCGCCGGCGACCGTCGGCTGCGCCACCAGATCGACTACCTCGGCACCGTGCTGCTGGCCGGCGCGGCCACCAGCCTGGTGCTGCTGACCACCTTCGGCGGCACCACCTACCCGTGGGGGTCGGTGCAGATCATCGGGCTCGGCGTGGCCACGGTGGTGCTGCTGGCCGGGTTCGTCGTGGCCGAGCGGCGCGCCGCCGAGCCGGTCCTGCCCCTGTCGCTGTTCGCCAACCGGGTGTTCACCCTGGCGGGCGTCATCAGCTTCATCGTCGGGCTCGCCCTGTTCGGCGCGGTCACCTTCCTGCCGACCTTCCTGCAGGTCGTCAAAGGCACAAGCCCAACCGATTCGGGGCTGCACATGCTGCCGATCATGCTCGGGGTGCTGGTCACCTCGATCGGCAGCGGGCAGCTGATCAGCCGGCTCGGCCGCTACAAGGCGTTCCCGGTTGCCGGCACCGCGATCATGGCGCTCGGGCTGTTCCTGCTGTCCCGCATGACCGCCACCACCAGCACGCTCGCCGCCTCCGGCGCCATGCTGGTGCTCGGCCTGGGCCTCGGGCTGGTCATGCAGGTGCTGGTGCTGGCGGTGCAGAACGCGGTCGACTACCGCAACCTCGGCGCGGCGACCTCCGGCACGACCTTCTTCCGGTCGGTCGGCGGGTCGTTCGGGGTGGCGCTGTTCGGCGCGATCCTCAACAACCGCCTGGCGGTCGACCTCGCCCGCTACCTGCCGGCCGGGGCGTTGCCGGCCGGCGTCGCCGGCGGCGGCCACATCACGCCCGCGCAACTGCAGCAGCTGCCGCCCGCCGCCAGGAGCGGGCTGGTGCAGGCCTACGCGCACTCGCTGCAGACCGTCTTCCTGGCCGCGGTGCCGTTCGCGCTGGCCGCGTTCGCGGTCGCCCTGTTCCTGCCGGAGGTCCCGTTGCGCCGCACCGCGCAGGCCACCGACCCCGGCGAGACCTTCGCCATGCCCGCCGAGCGCAGCTCCCAGGAGGAGCTGGCGCGCGCCTTGAGCACGCTGGCACGCCGCGAGGACCGCCAGCTGGTGTACCGGCGCCTGGCCGAGCGTGCCGGCGTGTCCCTGGACGCGCGGGGCTGCTGGCTGCTGTACCGCCTCGACGAGCACCCCGAGACCCCCCCGGCCGAGCTCGCCAGACGGGTCCACCTCCCGGCCGACCGGATCGCGGTCGAGCTGCACCGGCTCACCGAGGCCGGCCTGCTCGCCCCGCCGGGCGGCCACGATCGCGTCCCGTCGCTCACCCCAGGCGGCCGGGCGACGCTGGACAGGCTCCTGGCCGCCCGCCGCGAGCGCCTCGCCGAGCTGCTCGCCGGCTGGCATCCCGACGAGCATGCCGAGCTCGCCGGGCTCGTCACCGCGCTGGCCCGCAACATCCTCGGCACCGACCTGGAACGCCAGCTCGGACGTCCTGCCAGCGCGGGGGTGTAGCCCGGCGTGGCCCGAGGGGCAGGCTGCGGCTACGGGCGGGCCCGACCGGAGACGACAAGGCAGACGATCGCGACGTCGTCGGCCAGCTGCCCGCCGTTGGCCGTCTGCACCATGGCGAGCAGCCGGTCCAGCAGCCGCGCCGGGTCCATCTGCTCGCCGGCCAGCGCCACGACGGTGTCCGCCAGCCGTTCGATCCCGAACCGGCTGCTGCTGTCGGGCGCGTCGTGGCCTTCGACCAGCCCGTCGGTGTAGCACAGCAGCAGCCACGGCGGCTCCACCTCCAGCGAGCTCGACGGCCACGACGCACCAGCCCCGTCGATGCCCAGCGCCGGGCCGTGGGGGACGCGGACGACGCTGGTGTTGCCGTGGTGGACCAGCAGCGGCGGGGGGTGGCCGGCCAGGGCGATCGTCACCTGCCGTCGGTCGGGGCTGATCCACACGCAGGCGACGGTGGCGAACAGCTCGTCGCTGCGCCGCTCGGAGACCAGCACCTTCTCCAGGGCGGCGAGCAGCTCGGCCGGGCCGTGCCCGGTGAGCGCCATCGTCCGCCAGGCGCCCCGCAGCGCCGCGGCCACGCCGGCAACCTGCCCTCGGCATCCCGGAGGGCGGTGATCGTCACATAGGCATAGAAGCGGCTGCCGTCCTTGCGCAGCCGCCACCCGTGGCCCGCGAAGCGCCCTCCACACTCGCCTGGTGCAGTGCCGCGGCGGGCACGCCGGCAGCCACATCAGCGGGCGGGTAGAAGCGTGTGAACGACGCACCCAGGATCTCCGCGGCCGCATGGCCCTTGATCCGCTCGGCGCCCGCGTTCCAGCTCACCACCCGGCCGTCGGGATCGAGCAGGAAGATCGCGTAGTCCTTGACCGCCGCGACCAGCAGCCGGAACTGCTCGTCGATCGCCAGGCGCTCGCCCGCTCCGGTCCGCTCATGGCGGTCCGGATCCTGGTCGCGGTCGCAGCGCCGGCGTCACCGCGCAGCTCGAGGTGGCCGCGGGGTGCGCCGCATATGCAGCCGCACGACGGTGCCGGTGGGGGCCGACCGGAGCTGGACGAGGTCGCACAGCTGGTTGACCAGCCACAACCCTCGGCCGCCGTCCTGGTCGGGGTTGGGCGTTCGCGGCCGACCAATGGACCGCCAGGACGAGGTCGGTGGTCTGTGCCGCGCTGAGGCCCGCGCGGGCGCCGTGCCGGGCCACGAACCGCCGCAGGCACTCGGGGGCCGGCCCCGAACGCAAGCTCGGGTAGATCGCCGGGCGGCTCGGGGCAGGACAGCGTCGAACGGGGCGGCCGCCACGGCGATGCCGCGATAGTCGGCGCTCTCCCGCTGCACACCGCCCTGCATGACCAGCGGGTGGCTGCGGCAGCCTCGTCGATGACCGCCTCCTCAAGCGCCTGCGTATCGTACGGGCACAGCAGCCACCACGCCGGGACGCCGGCGAAGGCGAGGTTGAGCAGGAACTCGTGGCGCTGGCACTCGACCAGCTCCGCGGGACGCCGGCCCTGCCAGATCGGCTCTCCGATGCCCTGAGCCGACGACCCGCGTGGGCGTGCTCGTTGACGAACTCACGCCATACGGGGATGATCCGGGCCGGGTTGGCGCCGACCTCGGCTATGTCAGCGAACCAGACCGCCTCGGCGTCCCGGTCGAGGGCTGAACGCAGCAGGGCGATCTTGACGGCGCTCACCACCACCAGGACGGGGGTCCTCGGCGGCGACCGCAGCACGGATGAACGGGACACGCACAAGCAGGTGCTACCCTCGGTGGCGCTTGCTTGCGAGCAGGATCTGGTCGTCCTCCCCGGTCCGGCCGACCGGCCGACCGGCCGACGGGTCGATGGCGGCCATCATGCGGGTGTAGCTCAATGGCAGAGCTCGAGCCTTCCAAGCTCGTGACGCGGGTTCGATTCCCGTCACCCGCTCCACCATGGTTCCAGGTCGCGGGCTCGCCGCCAGAGGGTCCATTCCCTACCGCCGCCGCCGTGCCCTCTGCGTGCCCTTACGTGCCCTCGCCGTGCCCTTCGCCGGAGCGGTCGCAAGCCGGGCCAGATCGTCCAGGGCCGAGGCGAGCTGGGCCTGCCGGTCCGCCATCACATGCTGATAGCGCAGCGCCACCGCCGGCGAGGTGTGCCCCATCCGCTCCATCAGCTCCTTGGTCGTCGCCCCGGCCGCCGCCGCCAGCGTAGCCGCCGTGTGCCGCAGGTCATGCACCCGCAGCCCGTCCAGGCCGACCTGCTCGACCGCCGGCCGCCACACGAACCGGTTGAAGGGACTGCGCAGCAGATGCGCGCCCTTCGGCGTGGTGAACACCAGCCCATCCGGGTCCGGCTCCGCGTACTCCTCCAGATGCGCGGCCAGCGCGTCGGCCGCCAGCCTCGGTAGCGTCACCACCCGCCGCCCGGCATCCGTCTTTGGCGGGCTCACGATGATCTTGCCGGCAACCTCGGCCGCCTGCTCAACCACCTGGACCCGAGCGCCGGCCAGGTCGACATGCCGGCGGCGCAGCCCGACCAGCTCGGCCCAGCGCAGCCCACCATAGCCGGCCAGCAGGATCAGCGCCCGGTAGCGGCCGGGCACCGCGTCGGCGAGCTGGTGC
>JBIOYL010000115.1:0-34532 GCA_044870185.1 Actinomycetes bacterium
GCGAGCGCCGCGGCCAGCCGCACCGCCTCGGGGCTGGCCAGCCCGGAGGCGGTGAGCCGCACCGGCCCGAGCCGGTCGGGCGGGTCGGCCCCACGCACGCCGTCGGAGTAGTCGTTGGCGTAGTTCACGCCGACCTGGAGGGCGAGGCTGACGACCAGCGCGGCCGCGAAGCGCCAGGCGACCATGGCGTGGTGGCCGCCCGCCGAGGCGGCCGCGGCGGTGCCGACCAGCACCGGCACCACGGCCGCGCTCAGGGTGCGCGGCCGGGCGCCGCGGACCCAGACCGCCAGGCCGGGCCGGCGGTCAGGGACGCCGGGGGAACTTGGAGAAGTCCGGCCGCCGCTTCTCGCGGTAGGCATTGCGTCCCTCCTGGGCCTCCTCGGTCATGTAGTAGAGGAGGGTGGCGTCGCCCGCGAGCTGCTGGACGCCGGCCAGGCCGTCGGAGTCGGCGTTGAGGCCGGCCTTCAGCAGCCGCAGCGCCAGCGGGCTGTGGCCGAGCATCCTGCGGCACCAGGCCACGGTGGTCTCCTCGAGCCGGTCCAGCGGCACCACCGTGTTGACCAGCCCCATGTCGAGCGCCTGCCGGGCATCGTACTGCTCGCACAGAAACCAGATCTCGGCGGCCTTCTTGCGCCCGACCGTGCGGGCGAGCAGCCCGGCGCCGTAGCCGCCGTCGAACGACCCGACCCGGGGGCCGGTCTGCCCGAAGCGGGCGTTGTCGGCGGCCACGGTCAGGTCGCAGACCAGGTGGAGCACGTGGCCGCCGCCGATCGCGTAGCCGGCCACCATGGCCACCACCGGCTTGGGCAGGCGGCGGATCTGGACTTGGAGATCCAGCACGTTGAGCCGGCCGATGCCCTGGTCGTCGACGTAGCCGTCGTCCCCCCGGATGCGCTGGTCGCCGCCGGAGCAGAACGCCTCGGTACCCGCGCCGGTCAGGATGACGACGCCGATCGCGGGGTCGTCGCGGGCCAGGTTGAAGGCGTCGGCGAGCTCGAACAGGGTCCTGGGGCGGAAGGCGTTGCGCACCTCCGGCCGGTTGATGGTGACCTTCGCGATCCCCTCGGCGGTCTCGTAGCGGATGTCGGTCCAGGTGCCGTGCGCTTCCCAGTCCACGTGTGCGACGTCCTTGCTTGCTCAGCTTGCCCGACAGGTGCGCGTGCTGGCGCCAAGTGTAGTGCGGGTGGGCCCGGCGGCGGGTGGGCCCGGCGGCGGGTGGGCCCGGCGGCGAGCGGGCGGGCGGCGCGGCGGGCGGCCGGGCGGCGGGTGGCCTCGGCGGCGGGTGGGCCCGGCGGGATAGGCTCTGGGGATGCCGCACGCCGACTCGGCCCCCCTGGTCGCCATCGCCCTGCCACGCCCGGCCGCCGCCCGTGCGGCCGTGCGCTGCTGGGAGGCCGGCGAGGCGGTCGCGCTGTTCGACCCGGACGCGCCCGCCCCGGCCGTGCGGCGGCTGCTCGACTCGGTGCGGCCCACCCACCTCGTCGACGAGCAGGGCCGCCACGCCCTGCCCGGCGGCCAGCCCGCCGAGCCCGGCGTGGCCGCGCTGGCGACCACCTCGGGCACGACCGGCCGGCCGAAGGCGGTCGAGCTCACCGCCGCCGGCATCGCCGCCTCGGCGCTGGCCGTCTGCCGCGCGCTCGGGGCGGGAGCGGACGACCGCTGGCTCGCCTGCCTGCCGCTGCACTCGGTGGCCGGGCTCGCCATCGTGGCCCGGGCCTGGCACAGCGGGGCCGGGCTGGAGGTGCACGAGCGCTTCGAGGCCGAGCGGGTGCGGGCGGCGGACGCCACGCTCGTCTCGCTCGTGCCGACCATGCTGGGGCGCCTGCTCGACGCCGGGGTCGCCCTGCACCGGTTCCGCGCCGTCCTGCTCGGCGGCGGGCCCGTGCCGGCGGCCCTGCGGGAGCGGGCGGCCGCCGCCGGGGTGCCGCTCGTCACCACCTATGGCCTCACCGAGACGTTCGGCGGCGTCGTCCACGACGGCCATCCGCTCGACGGCGTGGAGCTGGAGATCGGCGCCGGCGGCCAGGTGTGCGTCCGCGGCGCGATGGTCATGCGGCGCTACCGCGGCGACCCGGCCGGGACCGCCGCCGCCCTGGCCGGCGGCATGCTGCACACCGGCGACCTCGGCCGCATCGGTCCGGACGGCCGCCTGGTGGTCTTCGGCCGGCGCGACGACCTCATCGTCACGGGCGGCGTCAACGTTGCCCCGGCCGAGGTCGAGCGCGTGCTGGCCGCCCATCCGGCCGTCGCCGACGTCGCCGTGCGCGGCCGTCCCGACCCCGAGTGGGGGCAGCGGGTCGTCGCCTTCGTGGTGCCCGCCGACCCTGCCGCGCCGCCGTCGCTGGCAAGCCTGCGGGCGTTCGCGCTGGGCCGCCTGCCGGCCGCAGCGGCCCCACGCGAGCTGGTCGTCGTCGACCGGATCCCCCGGAGCGGCTCGGACAAGGTGCTGCGCCGCCTGCTGGGCTGATGGGCGGCCCGTCGCGAAGCGTGACGGCGCGTGGCCGCCCCGGGTGCGGCCCCTCCCGAAGGCGCGAGGATGGCATGGCGGAGCATGCCCGGAGAGGTGAGGCGTCACGAGGAGTGCGCCGGGGCTTTCAGGGTTACCCGAGGCCAGCCTGCAGTTGCTGCAGGCGCCGAATGGGTGTGTGGCCGGCCTTGACCCTGTTGGCCCACGCCCTTCGGCTCATCCGGCGTGTGTGCGCGCAGCGTGAACGGGCTCGCGGCTTGCCGCCTGTGGCAGCGCTTGGCGGGACGTGGCGTTCGGCTGCGCCCGGCGGGCGGTGACCGCCAGGGCGCTTGCCGCGCCAAGGATGGAGAACCCGGCGGCCACCGCCAGCGCGGGACGGAAGCCCGCGTCGACGGTGCGGCGGTTCCCAGGTTCCCGTGGGCGACGAAGACCGCCGAGACGACGGCGACGCCGAACGCGCCACCGAAGCGCTGCAGCGTGTTGACGACCCCCGAGGCCGTGCCCACCTGCGGTGGGGCGACCACCGAGAGCGCGGCGACCGGCGTGGTCGGCAACGCCATCGAGATGCCGACCCCGGCGACGACCAGGGGCGCCACCAGTGGGGCGTAGCCGACGCCGGTGGTGGCCACCAGGGCGATCCACGCGAGCCCCAGGCCCTGCAGGAGCAGCCCGGCGACCATCAGCGGACGCGGCCCGAGCCGGTCGGCGACCGTGCCCGCCGCCGGCGCCACCAGCAGCGGCGTCGCGGTCCACGGCAGCAGGCGGATGCCGGTGGCGAGCGGCCCGTAGCCGAGGGCGAGCTGGAAGAACTGGGCCATCAGGAAGGCGGCGGACAAGATCGTGGCGGTCATGAGGATGGCGGTGGCGTTGGCCGCGGCGAAGGCGCGGATCCGGAACAGGCGCAGCGGCACCATCGGCGCGGGCGCCCGACGCTCCCAGGCGACGAATCCCACCAGCAGCAGGACGCCAAGGCCCAACGCGACCAGGACCTCGGGGCTCGACCAGCCCGCGTCACCTGCGCGCATGAGCCCCCACACGATGCCCGCCGAGCCGCCGGACGCCAGCCCCACGCCGGGCAGGTCGAGCTTGGTCGCAGGCCCGTGGCTCTCGCCGAGCCGGGATGCGGACAGGATGGCCGCGGCGAGCCCGATGGGGACGTTGACCCAGAAGATCCAGTGCCAGTTCAGGCCCTGGGTCACCGCCCCGCCGACCAGCGGGCCGGTGGCGACCGCAAGGCCCGCGATCCCGCCCCAGAGGCCCACGATGCTGCCGCGGCGCTCCGCGGGGAAGGTCGTGGTCAGGATGGTCAGGCTGAGGGGCGTGACGATCGCCGCGCCGAGCCCTTGCAGCGCCCGTGCCGTGATGAGCAGCGAGGCGCTCGGGGCCAGGGCGCACGCGGCCGAGGCCGCGGTGAACAGCGCCAGCCCCGCCACGTACACCAGCCGCCGGCCGAGCCGGTCGCCCAGGGCGGCCGCCGTGATGATGCCAGCGGCGAAGACCAGCAGGTAGGCGTTGACCGCCCACTCCAGGCTGGACAGGCTGCCGCCGAGGTCACGGTGGATCGCCGGCAGGGCGGTGATCACCACGAGGGCGTCGAGGGCGACCATGAAGAAGGCCACGGAAGTGAGGCCCAGGGTCCAGCCGAGACGCGGGCGTACGGCTCCCTGCGGATGAGCGGACATGTGACCGGCCTCCCTTCTTGGGGTAGCGGTGACTTGAAAAAGATATAGTCTAGACATGACTCTATCAAGCGCGTGCTATGATGTTGTCATGGTCAGGCAGAGCAAGAGGACGTCCGGGCGCAGCTACCACCAGTACTGCGCGGTCGCTCGCGGCCTGGACCTGATCGGGGACCGCTGGACGCTGCTGATGATCCGGGACCTCCTGCTCGGGCCGAAGCGGTACAAGGACCTCCTCGAGGGGCTCCCCGGCATCGGCACGAACCTGCTCGCCGACCGCTTGCGCGAGCTCGAGCAGCTCGGCGTCGTCGAGCGCGCGGTCCTGCCTCCGCCGGCGGGATCGTCGGTGTACCGGCTCACCGAGCTCGGCCAGGCGCTGGAACCGGTGGTGGCGGCGATCGGTCGCTGGGGCGCGCAGTTCCTCGGCCCGCGTCGGGACACCGACACGCTGGTGCCCGGCGCCTACTTCGTGGCGATGCGAGACGTGTTCCGCCCGGAGCTCGCCGCCGGGCTGACCGAGACCTTCGAGCTGCACATCGGCGACCACGTGTTCGAGGTGCGGATCGACCAGGGCCGCTGCAGCACGCGCGAAGGCCAGGCGACCAACCCTGATGTCGTCATGGTCATGGACGTCGAGACCCTGAACGCGCTGCTGCTCGAGGGCCTGTCGCCCAAGAAGGCGCTGGCCGGTGGTCGGGTCGAGCTGCGCGGCGATCCAAGCGCCCTGGACCGGTTCGTCGAGGTCTTTGCGTTCCGGCGGCGGGCCGAGGGTCCAACAAGGCAAGCACAGGTGTAGAATCTTGGCGAGGACTGCGGACCGCGATGCGCGCCGCCCGGGGATGCGGCCGCCGGGGCTTCGGCCTGGCCGGGCAGTGGCCGTCAGGGCTGGTCGAAGCGGAAGGCCCGGAACGCCTCGCCGTAGCGGAACGGCTCCTCGGCCGCCTCGAGCTCGGCCATGGCGGTCACGAACCCCGCGTCCTCCTTCCAGGGCTCGTCACCGATCTGGGTGACGTGACAGCGCAGGCTCTCCAGCTTCTTGTCGATGAAGTCGCCGATGTCCACGACCAGGTTCGGCGTCATGCTCATCATCAGCCACACGCCGGTCAGCTTGACCGGCTCCAGGCCCTCGGCGAGCAGCTCGGGATAGGCGAGCCGGGTGTCCGATCCGGGGATGACGGCGGCCAGGGCGACCTCCCCGGCCGCCCGGTGGTCGGGGTGGTTGATGTAGCGGTCGCCGAAGTAGCGGGTGGCCGGGTCGCCGGTGACCACCACCTCCGGCCGGTGCTTGCGGATCAGCCGGACGACCTGCTTGCGGACCTCCAGGGTCGGTTCGAGCAGGCCGTCCTCGTAGCCGAGGAACTCGACCGCCTCGACGCCGACCACCTTGGCGGCGGCCCGCTGCTCGGCCTCGCGCAGCTCGGCCAGGCGCTCGCGGGTCATGGCCGGGTCGCTGGACCCGGCCGCCCCGTTGGTGAGCAGCGCATAGGTGACCCGGGCGCCCTCGCTGGCCCAGCGGGCGACCGTGCCGGCGCAGCCGAACTCGATGTCGTCAGGATGCGCCGCAACGACCAGCGCGCTGGCCGGGGTCCAGTACTCCATGGCCGGCTCCCTACCTCGAGATGGGTCGCTACAGGCTGCCCGCGACCGGGTCCCGGCGAAGCGGCCGCGCCTGACCCCGCCGCCGACCGCCGACGGGCGCGCCGCGGCCAGGCTGGCCGCCGGCCACCGGGCCGCCAGCCGCCGCCGGGCTGCCGGCCGCCTGGCCGCCTGCCCGGGTGTCCCTGGGGACGAAGTCCCGCACCCCCAGCGTAGCCAGGAACCTCGGCGCGTGCCGCGCCCTGGTCCCCTGCTCGAAGCCGTAGGCCAGCCTGATGAGGGTCGGCTCGGCCCAGCGCCTGCCGATGAAGCTGATGCCGACCGGCAGCTCCCCGTCGGCAAAGCCTGCCGGCACCGAGATGTTGGGGTAGCCGGCCACCGCGGCCGGGGTCGAGCTGGCGGTGAGGAAGTGGTCCCCGTTGACCAGGTCGGTCGTCCAAGGTGGGCTGCCGGTCAGGCTGACGATCGCGTCCAGGTCGAACCTGCGCAGCACCTCGTCGATGCCGGTCTGCATGAGCTGCTTGGACGCCTTCAGGGCCTGCAGGTAGGCGGGGTCGTTCAGGCCGTCGGTCTGCTCGGCGAGCAGGAAGATCTCCTGGCCGAACCAGCGCAGCTCCTGCTGCGGGTGGGCGTCGTCGAACGCGATCAGGTCGGCGAGCGTGCGCATCGAGGTGTGGCCGAGCTGTGACAGGTAGGCGGCGATGTCGGCCTTGAACTCGAACAGCAGCACGGTGAACTCGGGGTCGAACACGTCGTTCACGTTGGGGATGTCGGCCGGGTCGACGATGCCGGCCCCGAGCCGGCCGAGCTGCCCGATGGCGGCGTCGGCGACCTCGTCGCCCTCCGGGCTGATGCCGAACACGCCCGCCCGCCACACGCCGATGCGCGCCCCGCGCAGCCCGTTGGGGTCGAGGAACCGGCGGTAGTCCCGGAAGAAGTGGCCCCGGCTGGCCTGGGTGGCGGGGTCGCGCGGGTCGATGCCGGTCATGGCGCCGAGCACCGTCGCGGCGTCGGCCACCGTGCGCGCCATCGGGCCGGTGACATCCTGGCTGTGGGCGATGGGGACCACGCCCGACCGGCTGGTCAGACCCAGGGTGGGCTTGATGCCCACCAGGGCGTTGGCCGAGGACGGGCACACGATCGAGCCGTCGGTCTCGGTACCGAGCGCGGCCGCGGCCAGGTTGGCCGCCACGGCCGCCCCGGACCCCGAGCTGGACCCGCACGGGTTGTGGTCCAGCACGTAGGGGCTCAGGCACTGGCCGGCCCGGCCGGACCAGCCGCTCGACGACTGGGTCGAGCGGAAGTTGGCCCACTCCGACAGGTTCGCCTTGCCGAGGATGACCGCCCCCGCCTGGCGCAGCCGGCCCACGACGAACGCGTCGCGGGGAACCCGGGAGCCCAGCAGGGCCAGGGAGCCCGCCGTGGTCTCCATGCGGTCGTCGGTGGCGAAGTTGTCCTTGACGAGGATGGGGATGCCGTGCAGGGGGCCCCTGGGACCCTTGCTGCGGCGCTCGGCGTCCAGCGCCTGGGCGATGGCGAGCGCCTCCGGGTTGACCTCGATCACCGAGTTGAGCTGCACCCCGGACAGGTCGATCTGCGCGATGCGCTGCAGGTAGGCACGCGTCAGGCGGACCGAGGTCAGCGTGCCGGCCTGCATCGCCGCCTGCAGCTCGGCGATGGTCGCCTCCGCCCACTTGAAGTGGGGGACACCGCCGGGCGCGCCGGCGGCGCCGGCCGCCGCGCCCTCGGCCGCCGCGGCGGTGCCGCCGCCCGTCAGGGCGGGCAGCGCGGGGCTTGCGGCGGCCAGCGCACCGACCGCCGCGGTGTACTGGAGGAAGCGTCTGCGGCTGAGGTGTGCGTCGGGGTCTCGACCGGGACTCGTCGGGTGATCCATCTTGCCTCCCATCGATGGCTCGGTGGATCACACCGCACCGCGCGACCGAAGGCAAATGCCCGGGCGACGCCGTCAGCCGACGTGCGGGTAGCGCCAGTCCTTGGGCGCGACGGCGTTCTCCTTGATGGCCAGCGGCGACACCCAGCGGACCAGGTTGAGCATGGAGCCGGCCTTGTCGTTGGTGCCCGACTGGCGGGCGCCGCCGAACGGCTGCTGGCCGACCACCGCGCCGGTAGGCTTGTCGTTCACGTACAGGTTGCCGGCGGCGTAGCGCAGGCGGTCGAGCGCCTGCGCGACGGCGAAGCGGTCGGTGGCGAACAGCGAGCCGGTGAGCGCGTAGGGCGAGTCGTCGACCAGCTCGAGCGTGTCCTGGAAGTCGGCGTCGTCGTACACGTACACGGTCAGGATCGGGCCGAACAGCTCACGCACCATGGTGTCGGAGCGTGGGTCGTCGGTGCGCAGCACGGTCGGCCAGACGAACCAGCCGTCGGTGTCGTCGGCGCGCCCGCCGGCCACGATCTCCAGCCCGGCCTGCCTGGCGGCCGCGATGGCCTCGGCGTGGCGGCCGTACGCCTTGCCGTCGATCACGCCGCCGAGCATGACCGACAGGTCGGCGACGTCGCCCATGGGCAGCGCGCGGGCCAGGTCGGCGATGCCATGCCGGACCATCGGCCACAGCGAGCGCGGGACGTAGGCGCGCGAGGCGGCCGAGCACTTCTGCCCCTGGTACTCGAAGGCGCCGAGCCCCAGGGCGACCACCAGCCGGTCGGCGTCGGCCGAGGGGTGCGCGAGCACGAAGTCCTTGCCGCCGGTCTCCCCGACCAGGCGGGGGTAGTTGCGGTAGCTGTCCAGGCGCACGCCCGCCTTGTGCCACAGGCCCTTGAAGACCGCCGTGGAGCCGGTGAAGTGCAGGCCGGCGAACTCCGGGTGGCCCATGGCCACGTCGCTGACCAGGGCGCCGTCGCCGTGCACGAGGTTGACGACCCCGTCGGGCAGCCCGGCCGCCCGCAGCAGCTCCATCAGGTAGTGGGCGGACAGCGCCTGCTTCTCCGACGGCTTCCAGACGACGACGTTGCCCATCAGGGCGGGCGCGGTGGGCAGGTTGCCGGCGATCGAGGTGAAGTTGAACGGGGTCATGGCCAGGACGAAGCCCTCGAGGGGCCGGTAGTCCATACGGTTCCACACCCCGGGCGAGGACAGCGGCTGCTCGGCGTACAGCGTGGCCGCGTAGTGGGCGTTGAAGCGCCAGAAGTCGGCGAGCTCGCAGACCGCGTCGATCTCGGCCTGGTGGACCGACTTCGACTGGCCGAGCATGGTCGACGCGTTCAGCGCGTCCCGCCACGGTCCGCTGAGCAGGTCGGCCGCGCGCAGGAACACGCCGGCCCGCTCCTCCCAGGGCAGCGCGGCCCAGTCGGACGCCACGGCCAGCGCGGCGCCGATCGCCTGGCGCACCTGCTCCGGTCCGGCGGTGTGCACGTCGGCGAGCACCAGCTCGTGCCGGTGCGGCGCCGCGAGCTCGAACGTGGCCGGCCCGGAGGTGGCCTGGCCGCCGATGACGTGGCGGATCTCGATGCGCTCCTTGGCCATCTCGAGCAGCCGCTGCTCGAGCCGCTGGCGCTCGGGGGAGCCGGGCGCGTAGCCACGCACCGGCTCGTTGTAGGGTCTGGGAGCCTGCGCGATGGCATTGGCGGTGGGCATGGTGCCTCCTTCGGCGGACGCCGGCCGGCTGCGCCGCCGGCGCCCTCACGGTAGACGACTGCCAACGCGCCGACCAGGAGGCCAAGCATCGCCGGGTGGCTGGCACAATACTTGCCAGCATGGCGAGGTTGGCGAGCACGAGGTTCATCGGCCGGGCCGCAGAGCTCGGCCGGCTGCTGGCCGCGCTGGACCGGGCCGGGCAGGGCCGGCCCACCTTCGCGCTGGTGGCCGGCGATGCCGGCGTGGGCAAGACCCGCCTGCTGGCCGAGCTGGCCGGCCGCGTGCGCGAGCGTGGGGTGCGGGTGCTGGCCGGCGGCTGCATGGAGGTCGGCGACGTCGGCCTGCCCTACGTTCCGTTCCTGGACGCCTTCCGGGACCTCGGCGCCGACCCCGATGACGCCGAGCTGGCCGGTTCGGTCGCCCGCGCGGTGCCCGTGCTGGCCCGGCTGTTGCCCGAGCTGCCGGCCGAGCCGGGTGGGGGGGCGTCCCACGGCGGCGAGCTGGAGCAGGTACAGCTCTTCGACGGCGTGCTGTCCCTGCTGGTCCGCCTGGCCGAGCGGGCGCCTCTGCTGCTGGTGATCGAGGACCTGCACTGGGCCGACCGCTCGACCCGGGACCTGGTCGCCTTCCTGGTCCGCACGCTGCGCAGCGGCCGGATCACGCTGGTCGCCACCTACCGCTCCGACGAGCTCCACCGTCGCCACCCGCTGCGGCCGTTCCTGGCCGAGCTGGTGCGCGTGCCCGACCTGGAACGCATCGAGCTCGCCCCGTTCAACCGGGACGAGCTGGCCGCCTACCTCGAGGCGCTGAGCGGCGAGCGGGTGTCCGCGGCGACCGTCGACCGCATCCTCGCCCGCTCCGAGGGCAACGCCTTCTTCGCCGAGGAGCTGGTGGCCGCCGGGGTCGGCCCCGGCGAGGCCGCGCTGCCCATGGCCCTGGCCGACCTGTTGCTCACCCGCATCGAGGGCCTGTCCGACGGCGCGCAGGAGGTGCTGAAGGTGGCCGCCGTCGCCGGGCGCCGGGTCAGCCACCGCCTGCTGGTCGCGGCGGCCGGGCGGGCCGAGGCGGAGGTCGAGGAGGGGCTGCGGGAAGCGATCGCCATGCAGGTGCTGGTGGCCAATCCGGCGACCGAGAGCTACCGGTTCCGTCACGCCCTGCTCCAGGAGGCGGTGTACGGCGACCTGCTGCCCGGCGAGCGCAGCCGGCTCCACGCCGCCTACGCCCGCCTGCTCGCCGAGGACCGGCCGACCAGCGGCGGGTCGCGGGCCTGGGCGGCCGAGCTCGCCTTCCACTGTCTGGCCAGCCATGACCTGCCCGGGGCCCTGGCCGCGCTGGTCCGGGCCGCCGACGACGCCACGGCGGTGTCCGCCCCGGCCGAGGCGTTGCGCCACCTCGGCCAGGCGCTCGAGCTGTGGGACCGGGTGCCGGACGCCGCGGCGGTCACGGGCACCGACCGGGTCGGCCTGCTGCTGCGCGCGGTCGAGGCGGCCAGCGCGTCGGGGGAGTTCGGACGGGCGGTCGCGCTCGCCCGCGAGGCCGTCGCCGGGATCGACCCGGCCGCCGATCCGGGGCGGGCCGCCCTGGCCTACGAGCGCCTCGGCCACCACCTGCAGGACCGGGACGACGCGTCCCCGGACGAGGTGCTGGCCGTCTGCCGCCGGGCGGTCGAGCTGGTGCCCGCCCAGCCCGCCACCCCGCTGCGGGCGCGGGCCACGGCGACCCTCGCCCACGCGCTGATGACGAACACCAGGCGGTTCGAGGAGGCCCGGCGCTGGTGCGACGAGGCCCTGGCGGTGGCGCGGGCGGTGGGCAGCGCCGACGACGAGACCAACGCCCTGATCACCCTCGCCGTCCTCGCCGAACGCCGCGGCAACGCCGAGCGCGTGCGTCCGCTGCTGGTCGAGGCGCGCCGCCGGGCGGCCGAGGCCGGCAACCGGGAGCTGGAGCTGCGGGCGGTCAACAACCTGGCCACCATGGAGCTGGACCGCGGCAACCTGGACGCCGCCTGCGTCGCCTTCGACGAGGGCAGCGACCTCGCCGGGCGCAGCGGCCTGGCCTGGAGCTCCGTCGGTGGCTGGGTACGCCTGATGCAGCGCATCGCCCACTACATGGCCGGCCACTGGGACGAGGCCGAGCGGCTGGCGGGCGCCCTCGACGAGCGCCTGACGAACTCCTGGGTGGCCGGCCTGTCCGCCGCCGCCCTGTACGTGGAGGTTGGCCGCGGCCGGGCGGAGGCGGGCGAGCGGCTGGCCAGGATCGGCACCCTGCCCGGTGCCGACACCTACGTGCTGTACCTGGCCGGCGGGTGCGGCGCCGACCAGGCCACCTGGCAGGGCGACCTGGAGCGGGCCCGCGCATCGGTGCGGTCCGGCCTGGCCGCCGTCGAGGTGGCCGGCCGGCCCTGGGCGCTCGGCGCCATCTGGCTGAGCGCGCTCGGCCTGGCCGCCGAGGCCGTGCGGGCCGAGCGGGCCCGCGTCGCCGGTGACGCGGCCGGCGTGGACGACGCCCTGACGGCGGGGCGGGCGCTGCTGCGGCGGGCCCACGCGGCCTGGGAGGGCGCCCTGGCGGCCGGCCGTGCCGTCGGCCCCGAAGCCAGGGCCTGGCTGGCCCGGGCGGAGGCGGAGTGGACCCGCGTGCAGGGCCGGTCGGATCCCGAGCGCTGGGCGGCCGCCGCCGACGGCTTCTCGTACGGCTACGACTACGAGGCGGCACGGTCGCGCTGGCGGCTGGCCGAGGCGCTGCTCGCCGCCGGGGAACGCGACCGTGCCGCCGCGGCCGCCCGGGACGCGCTCGAGACCGCGACCCGGCTCGGGGCCGCGCCGCTCCGGGCCGAGCTGGAGGCGCTCGCCCGGCGTGGCCGCCTGAACCTCGGCGCCGGCCTGCCGGCGGCGCCGGCAACGGCCGGCCTCACCCCGCGCGAGCTGGAGGTGCTGCGCCTGGTCGCCGAGGGCCGGTCCAACCGGCAGATCGCCGAGGTGCTGTTCATCAGCGGCAAGACGGCCAGCGTGCACGTGTCCAACATCCTGGCCAAGCTCGGTGTCCACAGCCGGGTCGAGGCGGCCGCTGCCGCCCACCGGCTCGGCCTGGACGAGCCGGCGCAGCCAGGTCAGCCGGCGCGGCCGGGTCAGCCAGCGCGGCCGGGGCAGCCGGCGCGGCCGGCGCAGCCGGGTCGAGCCCACTGACCGTCGCCCGTCCCACGAAGTCGCGGCGACGCGGTACGCTGGGCGCGGGTGAGGCAGGGGGCGAGGGACTTTGCCTTGAGACGTCGGACCCGTATGGCTCCGAACCCGGTATCCCATCGACGCCCCTGCTTCGCCCGCCGACCAGGCCTGGTAGGCGAGCCCGCCGACTAGTCCTGCCTACCGGACCGCCTGCCTACCGGACCGCCTCGAGCGACGACCACAGGCCGACGAACACCCAGCAGGCCAGGCCGAGCGGGACCGGGTTGAGGCGCCCCACCGGGCGACCGGCGGCGGCCAGCAGGAAGCAGACGAAGGCGGCCGCGTACAGCAGGAACCTGAGGATCGCGGGCATGGGTGGTCCTTTTCTCGGCTCGACGGCGCGGCATGAGAAATCCGGCCGCGAGGCGGGACGGGGGCGGCGCTGCCGTGCTACCCTCCCAGACCGCAGGAGGTTCACGTTTCGCTTCGCGGTCAGCGTTTCGAGCTTGTCCCTTGCCGTCGGCGCGGTCGCGCCGGCGTTGGTTGGTCCTCCGAGCATAGGAGGGGAGGGACAGAGTTCATGACGGTTGGCACCGTGAAGTGGTTCAACGCCGAGAAGGGCTACGGCTTCATCGCGCCCGAGCAGGGCGAGGATGTGTTCGTGCACTTCAGCGCGATCCAGACGAGCGGGTACCGGACCCTGAATGAGGGTCAGACGGTCGAGTTCGACATCACGCAGGGACCCAAGGGCGCGCAGGCGGCCAACGTCCGGCCGCTCCAAGGCTAGACGTCTTTCCACGACAGGCCCACCGGCTCGCGGTGGGCCTGTCGTGTCCCCCAGGGCGTGTTCGACCGGCTGCTCGGCGTGTTCGACCGGCTGCTCGTCGAGATCGCCCGCCGCGCCGACGTCCCCGGGCGAACGCGCGCCGCGGCGGCGCGCCCGGTCAGGCGGGCGCCGCCGCCAGCAGCAGGGCCTTGACGCGTGCGACCGCATCGACCGCCGCGTCGGCGTCGGTGGCCGCCCACCACGATCGGCATCGGCGGGTCCGGTGCCGGCAGCACCACGGCGTCGTCGAGGTCGAAATGCTCGCCGTGATGGGTGACCCGCTCCCCATCGCCAACTGGTAGACGGCCACGTGCACCGGCAGTGTGGGGTGCGCCATTGCGATGGCGGTCGCGTCGATCAGCCCGTCGCGGCCGGCACCGACCCGGAAACTGACGTGGTCGCCGACGGCGACGTGGTCGACGCCGGCGTTCCCCCTTCGACCCTGCCGGCCTGGCCGACCGGCCGGCGCTGCGGCACCAGCTGGGCTGGCGCGACGACGAGCAGGTCTGTGTGGTCACCGTTGGCGGCTCCGGGGTCGGCGGGCCCCTGCTGCGCAAGGTCATGGCCGCCTACCCACTGGCCAGGCGGGCCGTGCCCGGGCTGCGCATGATCATGGTCGCCGGGCCCCGCATCGACCCGGCCGGCCTCCCCATGCACCCGGGCCTGGAGCTGCGCGCCTACGTCCCCCAGCTGTACCGGCACCTGGCCGCCTGCGACCTGGCGGTGGTGCAGGGTGGCCTGACCACCTGCATGGAGCTTGTCGCCAACCGGCGGCCGTTTGTGTACTTTCCGCTGCGCCACCACTTCGAGCAGAACTTCCACGTCGCCCACCGGCTGGACCGCTACCGGGCGGGGCGACGGATGGATTACGCCAGCGCCGACCCCGACGCCATCGCCGCCGTGATCACCGCCAAGCTCGGCCGCGACCTCGACTACCGGCCGGTGGCGACCGACGGTGCCGCCCGCGCCGCCCGCCTCATCGCCGAACTCCTGTGAGGGCCGCCTCGCAGCTCGGCGCCCACCGTCCATCCTTGTAACAGAAGGGTCCTCGCCCGTGCGCGGAGCCCTCAAGCCGTTGCAACCAGGCCTAGTTCAGTCGGGCCCGCAGGGTGCGTGCCTCGAGGTGGAGCGTGTCCGCGCGCTCCACCTCGAGGGCGGCCAGCGCCTCCAGCTCCTGGGCCGCCTCGACGAACCGGCCGACCGCGGCCAGTGCCCGGGACAGCTCCTCCCGCTCGCCGGCCGGCACTTCGGGGATGGCAAGCCGCAGGCGCAGGACCCAGCAGAGAGCGGCCGCGTCACCCCGCCGGGCGAAGATGGCCTTGAGGTTGGCGAGCATGCGGGCCAGGACGATGCGTGGCCCGACCGGGTCGAGGTAGGCGGCGGAGAACACGGCCGACCGGCCGTGGATGCGCTCGAACCGGGCCCGGCAGGCCGCCTGGTCGAGGACCGTGCCGCCGTCGAACGGGTCCACGATCCGGCACGGCGCCGCCAGCTCCCGGACCAGGAAGTGTCCGGGCATGCTGACGCCGGCCAGGGCCAGGCCCACGCGGCGGCCGATCTCGATGCCGACGACGGCGAGCGTGATGGGGATGCCGGTCCGCCGGCTGACCACCTCGTTCAGGTAGGAGTTGCGCGGGTCATGGTAGTCGTCGATGTTTCCCGTGAAACCAAGCTCCCGGTAGACGTAGCGGCGCCAGCCGTCGAAGCTCGGGTCGGGACAGGCGGCGGCCAGCTTGTCGAGGCGACCGCGCTCGGCCGCCACGTCCAGGCCGGGGTAGGCGTGGGCGGCGATCAGCAGGGCCGCCTCGTCGAGCGGGATGTCGCCCGGTGGGCCCGAGACCAGCTCGGCGAAGCGCGCCGTGGCGTCCATGCCGACTCTCCTTTGTCCGACGGCGTGGCCGCCCACCGCCTTCAGGCGCCGACCGGCGGGGTCGCTGCCGGGAAGCTCCACAGCAGCGCCTCGGTCGCCGGGTCGAAGCAGCACAGGCCGCGAAGGTCGACCACCAAGCCGACCCGGTCGCCGCGCCGCAGGCGCAGGTGGCGGCAGCGGGCGGTGAGCACGGCGTCCTCGCCCAGCGCCGGGCCGGCGTCGAGCTGGCAGTGGACGAACAGCTCGGCGCCGACGTACTCGACGTCGGTGACGACGGCGGGCAGCGGCGCCGCGGCACCGGCCGGCCGCGGGCCCGCGGCCGGCCGCGGGCTGTCGATCGGCCGCTCGGCGCTGGTGGCCGGGTCGAGCTGCACGTGCTCGGAGCGCAGCCCGAGGACCAGTGCGCGGCCGTAGAACCGACGCAGCGGCCCGGACGGACTGCCCGGGAAGGGCAGGCGCAGCGTGCCGAGCTCCAGCCAGGCGCCCGACGGCTCACCCCGCAACCATGCCGGCACGAAGCGCATCGGCGGCTCGCCGAAGAAGCCGGCCACGAACAGGTTCACCGGCCGGTCGTACAGGGCCCGCGGCGTGTCCACCTGCTCGAGCACGCCGGCTCGTAGCACGGCGACCCGGTCGCCGACGGCCATGGCCTGCTCCTGGTCGTGGGTGACGTAGATGGTGGTCACCCCGAGGCCGCGCTGGAGCTGGGCGATCTCGGCGCGCACGCGCATCCGCTCGCCGGCGTCGAGGTGGCCCAGCGGCTCGTCCATCAGGAACACGCGGGGCACGCGCACGGTGGCCCGCCCGACCGCGACCCGCTGGCGCTCCCCCGCCGACAGGGTGGCCGGCCGGCGTCCCAGCAGCCGCTGGAGCTTGAGCACGCGGGACTCGGCCTGCACCCGCTTGTCGATCTCCTCGGCGGGCAGCTTGCGCAGCTCCAGGCCGAAGCGCATGTTGCTGCCGGCGGTCAGGTGTGGGTACAGGGCGTTGCTCTCGAACACCATGGCGACGTCGCGCCGGTGGGGCGGCAGGGTGTCGACCCGAGCGCCGTCGAAGCGGATCTCGCCCGAGCTGAGCGGGTCCAGGCCGGCGATCATGCGCAGCACGGTGGTCTTCCCGGAGCCGGACGGCCCGATCAGGACGAGCAGCTCCCGGTCGCGGACGTGCAGGGTCAGGTGCGACACGACAGTACTGCCGTCGGCCTGCACCCGCGAGACATCGTCGAGCACGACGTCGGCCATGCCGCCTCCGCCAACCAGCAAGCGCGCCCATCGTAGCGAGGTTCCCGCGCCGCCGCCCGATCAGGGCTGCCCCTACCCGTGGTGCGACCGGGCGGACGGCTCAGCCGATGCCCGGACGGAACCGCATGGCGTCGTGGCCGCCGGGCCGGCGGAACCCGCGGCTCGGCTCGCCGAGGAGGGTCACGACCGCTACCCCGGCGAGCGCGACCAGGGTGACCCAGAACAGCGGGGTGCCGTAGTGGCCATGCTCTCTGGCGGCAACCGCCGCCTGCAGCGGGATGGCGCCGGCGGCGAGCAGGGGGCCGAGCTGGATCTCGACGCCCGGCAGGGTGCCGAGCACGCCGTCGGGGGAGAGCTCGTCGACGTAGGCCGGCATGACGGTCCAGATGCCCTGGACGGCGAACTGGACCAGGAAGGCGCCGAGGGCGAGCAGCGGAAGGGTGAGCGAGAACGCGAACAGGGGCAGGACGGGGATCACGAGCAGGGCGGTGGTCACGATCGCGGCGCGCCGCCCGACCTGGTTGGCGACCGACCCGAGCGCGAGGCCGCCCGCCACCCCGCCGGTGGCGGCGACCGCCTCGACCAGGCCGATGGCGGTGGGCGAGGCGTGGTGCTGGACGGCCAGGAAGGTGGCGTGCAGGTCCTGGCTGCCGTGGGCGGCCAGGCTGGGCGTGGCCACGAGCACGGCGATGTAGACGGCCAGCGCCCAGCGCGAGCGCAGGATCTGCCAGCGGGTACGGGCCCGCTCCTGCACGGACGGGGCCACGGGCGGCGGGGCGGCCGGCATGGCGAGCCGGATGGCGGGCGCGCCTAGGGCAGGTAGCGCGCCGGCGACGAGCAGCCATCGCCAGCCCGCATGCCTGGACAACGCGAGGAGGGTCAGCGCCGCGAGCAGCGCCCCGAGCGCGTAGCCGGTCTGGATCAGGCCCCAGGCCAGGCCACGGGAGCGGAAGGGGACGGCTTCGATGGCCGCCGTCGTGCCGAGCGTCCACGCGCCGCCCATGGCCACCCCGTACAGCGCGCGCGTGGCGATCAGCGCGGGCAGACCGGGCACGAGCGCGCTCGCCAGCGACAGCAGCGCGCAGGCGAGCACCGCGGCGGCCATCGCCGCCCGCCTGCCGAAGCGCACGCCGGCGAACCCGAAGGTCATCGCGCCGAGCGGCCGGCACAGCAAGGTGGCAGCCACCGCCCAGGCGACGGCCACGATGGAGCTGTGCAGCCCGGCCGCGATCCTCGGCGCCTCGAGCACGAACACGAAGAAGCCGAACGCGGCACCCGTCCAGGCGAGCAGGCCGGCGCCGACCGCCGACCGCTGCGCGGGCCCGAGCGCGCGCACGAGGGCGACGGCGCTGCTGCGGGCCGGATGCGAGGTCGCCATGGCAGCGTAGGACCTCCTCGCATCGACGGTGCCTTGCCCCCGAGGAGATGACCGTACGTGGCGGCCGCGCGGCCGGCAACTCCAGCTGCCCACGGTCCCGCGGTCCCGCCGCGGCCGGTGGCTGCGCCGGTGGCTGCGACGCCTCGCCTTGGCCCGAGCGTGACGTGCTCGCGCGATGGCGCGCGCCGGCCGGCAGGCCGGCGGCTGCGCCCGGGCCGGCGGCTGCGCCCGGGCCGCTTGTGCGGCATAAGCTGGGAGGGGACACTCGAAGGGCCGGAACCGCCCCCACGGCAAGGGAGGTCGAGGATGGTCAAGATCGGCGATCGTGTGCTCGTCGAATCCGAGAAGGTGGGCAGCGCCACCCGCAGCGGCGTGGTCACAGGAGTGGACGGCCGCATGATCACCGTCCGCTGGGACTCGGGCTCGGAGTCGGTGTTCGTGCCGAGCGCCGGCTCGCTCCGCGTGACCGGCCAGGAGCAGCCCACGACCGGCATCGGCGACCGCACGACCCCGTAGGCGCTCCGGCATCCTGCGCCGGCTCCTCCCGAGCCGGTCACCGCCGGCCGCTCGGGGCAGGCATGCAGGCGTGAAGCTGCGCCGTGCGCCCGCCCCGAGCGGCGCTCATCCACCTGGCCACCGCACACCCCGCGCCGGCTCACGCCCCGCGCCACCGCACGCCCGGCGCCGGCTCACGCCCGGCGCCGGCGGTGCGGTACCGTTTCCGGTCACTTGGTTCCTCGCGCCGCGGAGTGCCGATGAAGCTGTCGATCCTCATGCCGGTCTACAACGAGGCGGCCACCCTGGAGGTCGCCGTGAAGCGTGTGCTCGACGTCCCCTACCCGTGCGAGATGGAGCTGGTGCTTGTCGACGACGGCAGCCGGGATGGCACCGCCGCGCTCGTCGAGCGGATCGATGACCCGCGCGTGCGGTGCCATCGTCACCCGGCGAACCGCGGCAAAGGGGCCGCCATCCGCACCGCGGCGAGCCTGGCCAGTGGCGACTACCTGGTCATCTGCGATGCCGACCTGGAGTACGCGCCCGAGGACATCCCCGCACTGCTGCAGCCCGTCCTGCGGGACGAGGCCCAGGTGGTCTACGGCACGCGCTCGTTCTCGAGCCACACCGCCTACTCGTTCTGGTATGTGCTCGGCAACAAGGCCGTGACCATGTGGGCGAACCTGCTGTTCGACACCTGGATCAGCGACCTCGAGACCTGCTTCAAGCTCATGCCGGTGGAGCTGTACCGCTCCCTCGACATCCGCTCGGCCGGCTTCGGCATGGAGGCCGAGGTCACGGGCAAGCTGCTCAAGCGGGGCATCCGGCCCTACGAGGTACCGGTGGGCTACCGAGCCCGCAGCCGCGAGCAGGGCAAGAAGCTGACCTGGCGCGATGGTGTCGAGGCGCTGTGGATCCTGCTGCGGCTCCGGGCGCTGCCGCCGGCACGGCAGCGCCGCGTCGCGGGGTAGCCCGAGCGGCTTCTACGGAGGTGGACGTGCGGATCTGCTTGATGATCGAAGGCCAGGAGAGCGTGACCTGGGACCAGTGGCTCGCCCTGGCCCAGGCCTGCGAGGACGGCGGGCTAGAGGGCCTGTTCCGCTCCGACCACTACCTGTCGGTGGTCGGCGGGGTCCAGCGAGGCGGGCTGGACGCATGGGTCACCCTGGCCGGCCTGGCCGCGCGGACGAGCCGCATCCGGCTCGGCACGCTGGTCTCCCCCGCCACCTTCCGCCATCCGTCGGTCCTGGCCAAGAGCGTGGTCACCGTCGACCATATCTCCGGCGGCCGGGTCGAGCTCGGGCTCGGGGCCGGATGGCACGAGGCCGAGCACCGCGCCTACGGCTTCGACATGCCCCCGGTCGGCGTCCGCATGGCCGTCCTCGGTGAACAGCTCGAGATCGTGCGCCGCCAGTGGGCCGAGGACGCCTTCTCGTTCTCCGGGCGCCACTACCGGCTCGAGAACCTGCGCGCGCTGCCCAAGCCGGTGCAGCGGCCTGGTCCGACGCTGATCGTGGGTGGCTCGGCCGGGCGCCGGAGCGCTGCCCTGGCCGCCCGCTGGGCCGACGAGTACAACACGGTGTTCGCGTCGCCCGAGGAGTGCGCGCGGCGCCGGGCGCGGGTCACCGACGCGTGGCGGTCGGCGGGACGCGACCCGGGGACGCTGCGCTTCTCGCTGATGACCGGCTGCGTGGTCGGCCGGGACCGGCGGGAGGTGCTGGAGCGGGCCGCCCGCCTGAACGCCCGCTCTGGTCGGGACGACCCGCCCGAGCGCCTGCTCGCCGATCCGCCTGCGGGGATGGTGGTCGGCACCGTCGACCAGGTCGTCGAGCAGCTGCGTGCCGTCGAGGCGGCTGGGGTGTGGCGGGTCATGCTCCAGCACCTGGTCCACGACGACCTCGACATGGTGGCCGTGCTGGGCCAGGAGGTCGCACCGGCCCTCGCCTAGCCTTGCGGTCGCCTTGGCTGCTCGCCAGCTCGGCGGGGAAGGGGTACCATCGGCTATGGTAGTTCGTAATGCTAATTAGTAGAGCGAAGTGATTGCCGTGCTTCCTGCCCCATCCGCCGACGCCGTGGACACCCAGCTCGTGACGCGGCTGCGCATGGCCGTGCTGCGTCTGGCCCGCCGGCTCCGCCAGCAGGTCGAGGGGGAGATCACCGCCTCGCAGCTCGCGGCCCTTGCCAGCATCGACCGCCAGGGGCCGCTCACCATCGGCGAGCTGGCCGCCGTGGAGCGGGTCCGGCGCCCCACCATGACCCGCATCGTGGCCTGTCTCGAAGCAGCCGGGCTGATCGCCCGGCGGGCCGACCCGCGCGACCGTCGCTTCGTCCACGTCGAGGTCAGCGCCGACGGTCACCGGTTCCTGGAGCGGACCCGCTCGCGCCGGGACGCCTTCCTGGCCGAGCGCATCCAGGCCCTGCCTCCCGCCGAGCGCACCCTTCTCTGGAAGGCCGTACCGGTGATCGAGCGGCTGCTCGAGGAGGAGGCGGCGGGGCCGTGAGCCTGGCCGAACTTGCGACCCGGCGCACCTTCCGCTCCCTGCGCGTGCGCAACTACCGGCTGTTCTTCTTCGGGCAGCTCGTGTCGGTGAGCGGCACCTGGATGCAGCAGCTGGCCCAGGACTGGCTCGTCCTGCGGCTGACCAACCGCTCGCTGCCGGTGGGCATCGCCACCGCCTTGCAGTTCCTGCCCGTGCTGCTGCTCGGCGTGTGGGGCGGCGTGGTGGCGGACCGGCTCGACAAGCGCAAGATCCTGCTGGTCACCCAGGCCACGATGTGCACCTTCGCCGTCGCCCTGGGGCTGCTCACGCTGACCGGGGTGGTCCGGCTCTGGATGGTCTACCTGCTCGCCCTGCTGCTCGGCTGCACCACCGCGTTCGACAACCCGGCCCGTCAGGCGTTCGTGAGCGAGATGGTCGGCCCCGACCACGTCGCCAACGCGGTCGGGCTGAACAGCGCGCTGTTCAACTCGGCCAGGGTGATCGGCCCGGCCGCCGCCGGGGTGCTGATCGCCGCCTTCGGGGTCGCACCCGCCTTCCTGGTCAACGGGGTCTCCTACCTGGCCGTGATCGGCAGCCTGGTCGCCATGGACCCGGCCCGGCTGTACCGGCAGGCCCATGCCGGGCGGGGCCGGGGCCAGGTGCGCGAGGGGCTCCGCTACGCCTGGGGCGATCCCGTGCTCCGGTCGACCCTGCTGATGGTGACGATCATCGGGACGTTCGCGCTGAACTACCGGGTGCTCGTGCCGCTGCTGGCCCGGTTCACCTACCACGGCGGCCCGGAGCTGTACGGGCTGCTCGCCTCGGTCATGGCCGTCGGCTCGGTGGTCGGCGCCCTGTACGCGGCCGGCCGCGCCCGCCCCACCCGCCCGCTGCTGCTCGGCGCCGCGGCCGCGTTCGGCGTCGCCTCGATCCTGGCCGCGCTGGCCCCGAGCGCCGCCTGGTCGGCGGCCGCCCTGGTCCTGGTGGGGGTGTCCAGCATCGCGTTCATCACCACCGCCAACTCGACCCTGCAGCTGACCGCCAGCCCCAGGATGCGTGGCCGGGTGATGTCCCTGTACGGCCTGCTGTTTCTGGGCTCCACGCCGTTCGGCAGCCTCCTGGTCGGCTGGCTGGCCGAGCGCTACGGCCCGCGCTCCGGCTTCTGGCTGGCCGCCGTGTGCTGTCTCGCCACCGCCGCCGTCGCCGCCCTGGCCCACCGCCGCCGGGCCGCCGCCACCGCGGAGCACGCCGCCCGGACCACGTCCGGCCAGGCGGCGTAGCCCGGACCGGCTCGACCCGTCTGACGAAGCAGGCGACCCGTCTGACGAGACAGGCTAGTGGGGGCGCGGGGCCACATCGGCCGGCGCGGCCCGGGCGTCCACGCCGGTCTCCCAGGCGAGCAGCTCCTCCCAGGTCTCGCGGCGGCGGGCCAGCCGCGCCCGGCCGCCTTCGACCACGAGCTCCGCCGGGCGGGGCTGGCTGTTGTAGTTGGAGGCCATGGTCATGCCGTAGGCGCCGGCGTCCAGGATCGCGACCAGGTCGCCCGGTGAGAGCTCGGGCAGGTCGGCGGCCAGGGCCAGCACGTCGCTCGACTCGCAGATCGGCCCGACCACCTCGGTGGGACCGGCCGGGCCGGCCTGGCGGACCGGCACGATGCGGTGCACCGCCTGGTACAGGGCGGGGCGGAGCAGATGGTGCATGCCGGTGTCGACCACCACCATGCGCCGCGCCCGCGGCTTGCGGTACAGGACCCTGGCCACCAGGGCGCCGGCGGCCGCCACCAGCGCCCGTCCGGGCTCGACGCCGACGGTGACGCCCCGGCCGGCGATCAGCGGGCCGAGGGCGGCGGCGAACACCTCGGGGCCGGGTGACGGCCCGCCGGCGTAGTCCACCGGGAGGCCGCCGCCGACGTCGAGCCAGCGCAGGTCGAGCCCGGCCGCCCGCCCCGCCTCGAGCACGTCGAGCGCGATCGTGGCCCCGGCGACCATGCCGGACGGGTCGGGGAGCTGCGAGCCGACGTGCACGTGCACCCCGACCGCGTCCAGGGCGGGGAACTCGCCCCGCCCGAGCCGGGCGAGCAGGTCGCGGGCGACCCCGGCCGGGACGCCGAACTTGGCCTCGTCGTGCCCGGTGGCGATGTGGACGTCGGTGTCCACCGCGATGTCCGGGTTGACCCGCAGCGCACAGCGGGCCCGGCGGCCAAGGCGGTCGGCGACCGCCTGCAGGGCGGCCAGCTCGTCGGCCGACTCGACGTGGACGAGCGCGCCGTGCTCGACGGCCAGCGCCAGCTCGGCGCCGGTCTTGCCCACACCGGCGAACACGACCGCGCCCGGGTCGCCGCCCGCCCGCAGCACCCGGATCAGCTCGCCGCCGCTCACCACGTCGAACCCGGCGCCGAGCCCGGCCAGGCGTCCGAGCAGGGCCAGGTTCGAGTTGGCCTTGACCGCGTACAGCACCCGGCCGCCGATGAGCGCGAAGGCCCCCGCGATGCGCCGGTAGGCGGCGGCCACCGCGTCGAGCGAGTAGACATAGGCCGGCGTGCCGACCCCTTCCACCACCCGGTCCAGGCGCAGGCCGTCGACGCACAGCACGCCGTCGACATAGGTGAAGGGGGCAGGGGCCGGCTGCAGCTCGCTCGGGAAGCGGAGTGTCTGGACGTCGTTCATCGCGTGGCCTCTCGGAGGTTGCAGGACGGTCGGATGGCGACCGGTGGCATGGGTCCACGATCCACCGGGCGCGGCCGGTCTGTCGAGGGCCCGCCGGGCGGCCGGGGCGGGCTCGGGTCGACGCGGGGAAGAGGCCTCGCGGCTTGCCGAGGCTCCCGCGGGAGCGGGCTCAGGCCAACACAGGAGAGAGGAGTCGTCGGCGGGGGGAACCCGCCGGTCGGCCCGGGACGCGCTCGGGTGCGAGCTCGAGCGCGTAGCTCAGGCCGTCGTCGCCGCCGCGACGGCGCTCGGCCACCCCGACCGGGCGGAAGCCGGCCCGCTCGTACAGGCGGATGGCCCGGTCGTAGCGGTGACGCGTGGTCAGGGTGAGGCGCCGGAGCCCGCGCGCCTCGGCGGCCTCGATGACCGCGTTCAGCAGCCCGCGGCCGAGCCCGGCGCCGCGGGCCTCGGGCAGCAGGAACATCTTGCGGACCTCGCCGGTGTCCGGGCCGGTGCGGTACAGGCCGGCCGTCCCGATGACCCGGTCGCCTGCGTCGACGGCGACGAAGAACGCCCCGCCGCTGCCGAGGTAGTGGCGGGCGGGCTCGAGGATGTCGGCGTCGAGGTGGTGTGGGTCGAAGGCCAGCCCGTGCTCGGACAGGACGCGTTCCACGACGGCGGCGGCTGCCGCCCCGTCGCTGTCACCGCCCACCCGGATCCGCATCCGCCTGCGTCCTCCTCCGCCCCATGCGCGTGGGTGGCAATGATTGCATATCCCGTAGCCGCATGCACAACCCGGCCGCCCCACCGTCCCGGCCGGCGCGAACCCGACATCGAGCACGCTGGTCGGGTGGTTGGCCGGCGGGGCGGGTCGATTGCATCCCCGCCGCCAAACCTGCATAGTTATTCGCATGACGGCAACGGTTGGCGTGGTTGGCGCCTCCGGGTATGCGGGGGCCGAGCTGCTCCGCCTGCTGGCCAGGCATCCCGACCTGCGGGTCGCCTGGGCGGCCGGCGACTCGACGGCCGGGCAGCCGGTGGCCGCCCGCTACCCGGGGCTCGCCTTCGCCTACGGCGAGCTCGCGCTGTGCACCGTCGACGAGGGGCTGGACAAGGGCGCCGACGTGCTCTTCCTCGCCCTGCCCCACATGCGGGCCGCCGCCCTGGCCGCCCGCGCCCTGGCCGCGGCCGCCCTGGTGGTCGACCTGTCGGCCGACTTCCGGCTGCGCGACCCCCTCGCCTACCCGGTGTGGTACGGCGCCGAGCACCCGCAGCCCTCCGAGCTCGGCGCCTGGCCGTACGGCCTGCCCGAGCTGCACCGCGCCGAGCTGGTCGGGGCCGCCAAGGTGGCCGTGCCCGGCTGCTATCCGACCGCGGCGCTGCTGGCGCTCGCCCCGCTGGTCGCCGCCGGCCTGGTCTCCCCCGACGGCATCGTGATCGACGCCAAGTCGGGGCTGTCCGGCGCCGGCCGCAGCGCCAAGGACGCCTACCTGTTCGTGCAGGCCAACGAGGACGTCAGCGCCTACGGCGTCGGCTCGCACCGGCACACGCCCGAGATCGAGCAGGAGCTGTCGCTGGCCGCCGGGCGCCCGCTGGCGGTCACCTTCACCCCGCATCTGGTGCCGGCAAGCCGGGGCCTGCTGGCCACCTGCTATGCGACCGTGGCCGGCCCGGCCGCCGACCCGGCGGCCGACGCGGAGCTCGCCGCCTGCTACGCCGACTCCTACGCCGGCGAGCCGTTCGTCGACGTGCTGGCCACCGGGTCCTGGCCCCACACCCGGGCGGTGACCGCCACCAACCGGGCCCAGGTCGCCGCCGTTGCCGACACCCGCACCGGGCGGGTCGTGGCGGCCGCCTCGATCGACAACCTGGGCAAGGGCGCCGCCGGGCAGGCGCTGCAGTGCGCCAACATCGCCCTGGGCCTGCCCGAGACGGCGGGCCTCGACCTCGTCCCCCCCGGCCCATGAGGCGCCGGTGGGGCCGGGCGCCCCGGCGGGCGCCTGGACCCTGAGACCCTTGCGGAGGTGCCCTGGTGCGCAGCGTGGACCGGACCCTCGGGGTGACGGCGGCCGGCGGGTTCACGGCCGCCGGTGTCGCCTGCGGGCTCAAGCCGTCGGGCGAGCCCGACCTGGCGCTCGTCGTCGGCCCGCCGGGCACCGTGGCGACCGGGGTGTTCACTACCAACCTGGTCGTGGCCGCGCCGGTGGTGTGGTCACGGTCGCGGCTGGCCGCCTCGCCGCACGCCCGCGCGGTGGTGGCCAACTCGGGCAACGCCAACGCCTGCACCGGGCCGGCCGGCGACGCCGCGGTCCGCGCCAGCGTCGAGCAGGTCGCCCGGGCGGTCGGCTGCCATGCCGACCAGGTGCTCGTCTGCTCGACCGGGCTGATCGGGGTGCCGCTCGACACCGGCCGGGTCGCCGAGGGGATCCGCAAGGCGGCCGCCAACCTGGACCGCTCCGGCGGCGAGCAGGCCGCCGAGGCCATCCGCACCACCGACACGGTCCGCAAGCAGGCCGGCGTGGTGACCGGCCAGGGGCTCACCGTCGCCGGCATGGCCAAGGGGGCCGCCATGCTGGCCCCCCAGCTCGGCCCGCCGGCCGCTGGCCCGCCGGCCCCCCAGCTCGGCCCGCCGCACGCCACCATGCTGGCCGTGCTCACCACCGACGCCGTGGCCGCCCCGGCCGTGCTTCAGGCCGTGCTCGCCGAGGCGGCGGAGCGGACCTTCAACCGCATCACCGTGGACGGCGCCCAGTCCACCAACGACACCGTCCTGCTGCTCGCGTCCGGCGCCGCCGGCCGCTCCCCGGACGCGGCCGAGCTGGGTGAGGCGGTGGCGGCCGTGTGCGACGACCTGGCCTGGCAGATGCTGGCCGACGCCGAGGGTGCGACCAAGGTCGTGCGGGTCTGGGTGGGCGGCGCCGCCAGCGAGGCGGGCGCGCTGGCCGTGGCGCGCCGGGTGGCCGACAGCCCGCTGGTCAAGACGGCCGTCTACGGCGGCGACCCGAACTGGGGACGGATCCTGCAGGCGGCCGGGACGGCCGGCGTGGCGTTCGACCCGAGCCGGGTCGCGCTCGACCTGGACGGCGTCGCGCTGGTCCGCGACGGGATGCCCACCGGGCGCGACCCGGACGGGGCGATGCGTGGCCGCCAGGTCGAGCTCCGTCTGCACCTCGGCGGTCCCGGCCCGTGGGCCTGCATCCGCACCGTCGACCTGACCCCCGACTACGTCAGGCGCAACTCGGAGTACACGACGTGACGTCCACCCTCGACATCCGCACCCAGGACCTTCAGGCCAAGGCGGCCGTGCTGCACGAGGCGCTGCCCTGGATCAAGCGCTACGCCGGGCGCACGGTGGTGGTGAAGTACGGCGGGGCGGCCATGGCCCGGGGGTCCGGGGGGCTCGAGCCTGGCCCCCCGGTCGGCGGCGGAGGGGCCGGGGGGCTCGAGCCTAGCCCCCCGGTCGACGGGGGACCCGCCGAGGGCGACTCGTTCGTCGACGACGTGGTGCTGCTGCGCTACGTCGGGGTGGACGTGGTGGTCGTGCACGGCGGCGGGCCCGAGATCAGCGAGCTCATGCAACGCTTCGGCAAGCAGCCGCGGTTCGTCGCCGGCCACCGGGTGACCGACGAGGAGACCATCGACCTGGTCCGCATGGTGCTCGTCGGCCGGGTCAACAAGGCGCTCGTCGGCCGGTTCAACCGGCATGGCCGCATCGCGGTGGGGCTGTCGGGCGAGGACGGGCTGCTGGTCACCGCGCGGCCACGCGTCGACCCGGGCGGCGCCGACCTTGGCTACGTGGGCGACGTCGATGCCGTCGACCCGACCGCGCTGCGCGCGCTGACCGCGGCCGGGCTGATCCCGGTGGTGGCCACGGTGGCCGCCGGGCCCGGCGGCCGGCCCTACAACGTCAACGCCGACGCCGTGGCCGGGGCGCTCGCGGCCGCCCTCGGCGCCGAGAAGCTCATCTACCTGACCGACGTGCATGGCCTGTACGCCGATCTCGGCGACGAGCGCTCCCTCATCCGGCGCATAGCCGTCGCCGACCTGGAGCCGATGCTCGCCGAGGGCCGCTTCGCGGCCGGCATCGTCCCCAAGCTCCACGGCATCGTGACCGCCCTACGCGCGGGCGTGGCCGGCGCCCACATCCTCGACGGCCGGCTCAAGCACGCGCTGCTGCTCGAGCTGTTCACCGACCAGGGCGCCGGGACGATGGTCCAGGGCGCCACCGGCCCGACCGGCCAGCAGGACCCCACGCCGCCCACCCCGACCGCAACGGAGGCAGCCCGGTGACCGACATCGCCACCAGAGAGGCGGCCGTCCTGTGGCCCACCTACGTGCGCCCGCCGGTCGAGTTCGTCCGCGGCGAGGGCGTGCGCCTGTACGACGCCGACGGCCGCGACTACCTCGACTTCCTCGGCGGCATCGCGGTGGTCGCCGCCGGGCACGCCAACCCGCGGGTGGTCGCGGCCGTCACCGCCCAGCTCGGCAAGCTCGGCCACACCTCCAACCTGTACTTCACCGGCCCCCAGGTCGCGCTCGCCGAGCGGTTGGCCGGGCTGTTCGGCGAGCCGGCCAAGGTGTTCTTCTCGAACTCCGGCGCCGAGGCCATCGAGGCGGCCATCAAGCTGGCCCGCCGCTGGGGGCGGGCCACCCGCGGGCAGGACGCCGTCGGCGTGGTGGCCGCGCTGGGCGGCTTCCACGGCCGCACGCTCGGCGCCCTGGCGGCCACCGGCAAGCTGGCCCTGCACCCGCCGTTCGCGCCGCTGCCCCCCGGGTTCACCCACGTGCCGTTCGGCGACCTGGCCGCGCTGGAGGCGGCGGTCGGCCCGGACACCGCCGCCGTGCTGCTCGAGCCCATCCAGGGCGAGGCCGGCATCCAGGTGCCGCCCGCCGGCTACCTGGCCGGCGCCCGCAAGCTGACCCGGGCGGCCGGCGTGCTGCTGGTCCTCGACGAGATCCAGTCCGGCATGGGTCGCACCGGGCGCTTCTTCGCCCACCAGCACGCCGGGGTCCGGCCCGACGTGGTGACCATGGCCAAGGCGCTCGGCAACGGCTTCCCGATCGGGGCGACGATCGCCCGCGCCGACGTGGCCGACGTCATGCAGCCCGGCGACCACGGCTCGACCTTCGGCGGCAACCCGGTCGCCTGCGCGGCGGCCATGGCGACCCTCGACGAGGTCCTGCCGCTGCTGGACGGGCACGTCGACAAGATGGCGGCGCGGCTGGCCGAGGGGCTGGCCGTCCTGCGCGACCGGGTCGGCGCGGGCGCGTCCGTGCGCGGGCTCGGCCTGTGGCTGGCCCTCGACCTCGGCGAGGGCGCGCCGGTGACCGCCAAGGAGGTGGCGGCGGCGGCGCTTGGCCGGGGGCTGGTCGTCAACCCGGTCACCGAGCGGGCCCTGCGGCTGGCCCCGCCGCTGGTGGTCACCGAGCTGCAGATCGACGACGCTCTGGCCCGCCTGGCCGGCGCGCTCGGGGAGGTGGGCGCATGCACGTGAAGGCCCGGCGCCAGCAGGCGCTCGTCGCCCTGCTGCGCGGCCGCCAGTGCTCCAGCCAGGCGGCCCTGCTCGCCGCGCTGCGCGCGCAGGGCTTCGACGCGACCCAGGCGACCGTGTCGCGCGACCTGGAGGAGCTCGGCGCGGTCAAGGTGCGTGGCCCCGACGGGCGGCTCGTCTACGCCGCGGCCCCCTCCGACGGCGCGCCGGGCGTGAGCGAGGCGGAGCTGCGCCGGGTACTGGACCTCAGCCTGCTGAGCGTGATCCCGGCCGGCAACCTGGTCGTGCTACGCACCCCGCCGGGCCACGCCAACGTGCTCGCCTCCACGCTCGACCGAGCCGGCCTTGCCGGGGTGGCCGGGACGGTGGCCGGAGACGACACCGTGCTCGTCGTGTGCGCCGACCGGACCTCCGGCAAGGCGATGGCCCGCCGGCTCGGCGTACTCGTGGCCCGCACCGCCGCCGACGCCGCTCTATCCTGACCCTGACATCGAGGGAGCCTGGTTCATCATGAGCACCGACCTCGTCGTCCTCGCCTACTCGGGCGGGCTCGACACCACCGTCGCCGTCCACCGCCTCACCGCCGAGCAGGGCCGCTCGGTCGTCGCCCTGCTGGCCGACGTCGGCCAGGGCGAGGACCTGGTCGCGCTGGCCGAGCGGGCGCGGGCCGCCGGCGCCGTCGACGCGATCGTGGTCGACGCCCGGGCGCGCTTCGCGGCCGAGTTCCTGACCCCGGCCGTGGCCGCCAACGCCCTGTACGAGGGCCGCTACCCGCTGGTGTCGGCACTGTCGCGGCCGCTCATCGCCTGCCTGCTGGTCGAGGAGGCCCGCCGCCGCGGCGCCCCGGCCGTCGCCCACGGCTGTACCGGCAAGGGCAACGACCAGGTCCGCTTCGAGGTGGGCGTGGGCGCGCTCGCGCCCGAGCTGGAGGTGCTGGCCCCGGTGCGGGACTGGACCATGAGCCGGCCCGAGGCGATCGCCTACGCCGACAAGCACAAGCTGGACCTCGGCTGGATCAGCGCCGACAAGCCCTACTCGGTCGACCAGAACCTGTGGGGGCGGACGATCGAGGCCGGCGTACTGGAGGACCCCTGGGTCGCCCCGCCCGAGGACGCCTTCGCCTGGACCGCGTCGCCGGCCAGCGCCACGGCCACCGCGGAGGCGGTGGTGGCGTTCGAGGCCGGTGTCCCGGTCGGCGGGGACGGCGACGCCGTGGGGCTCGTCGGCGTGGTCGGCCGGCTGAACCGGCTCGGCGGCGCCTGCGGCTTCGGGCGGGTCGACATGATCGAGAACCGCCGGGTCGGCATCAAGAGCCGCGAGGTCTATGAGGTGCCGGGCGCCCTGGCCGTGATCGCCGCCCACCGCGACCTGGAGGACCTGACGCTCGACCGGGACGTGCTGCACGAGAAGGCGCGGCTCGAGCTGCGCTACGCCGAGCTGGTCTACGACGGGCTGTGGTTCTCGCCGCTCAGGGCCGCCTTCGACGCGTTCGTCGCCGAGACCCAGCAGACGGTGACCGGCGAGGTGCGCATCGAGTTCTCGCCCGGCCGGGCCCAGACCACCGGCCGCCGGGCCGAGCGCTCGCTGTATGCCGGCGACCTGGCCACCTACCAGGCGGGCGACAGCTTCGACCACGACGCCGGGCGCGGCTTCGTGGCGCTGTGGGGGCTGCCCACCAGGACCTGGGCGCGCGTCAACGGCGGGGCCCGCGTCGACGGCGGGGCGAACGTCGGCGCGGCGAGGGTGGACGGCGGGGCCAACGTCGACGGCGAAGCGAGGGTCGACGGCGGTGCCTGACGACCCTCCCCGTCGCCGGCTCCCCTCGGTCTGGGGGGCCGGCGGCCGGGACGCTGCCGCCGAGGACGACGAGGAGGAGGCAGCCGAGGAGGCGCCGGTCCCCGCCGAGCCGAGCGACGACGAGGACGAAGCCGGCCCGGCCCCCGCCGATCGCCGGGCCGGGACGACGGCGCCACCACGGCGTCCGGAGGCGCCCCCGGAGCGGCCCCCGGCGCGGGCCGAGGAAGCCTCCCCGCGCCGGGAGCCACCGCCGACTCGGGCCTGGGACGCCTCCCCGCGCCGGGAGCCCCCGTCGGGGCGGGCCGAGGAGCCGGCCGGTCGCGCCGCTCCGCCGAGCGGGCCGCCGCTGCCACCGGCCCGTCCGCGCCTGTCGCCGGGTGGGCCACCGTCGCCACCGGGCGGGCCGCGCCTGTCGCCGGGTGGGCCGCCGCCGCCCCCGCCGGCGGGCGCGGCAGCCGGGCGGCGCCCGCCGGCCGGGGCCGACCAGGAGGCCGACCGCGCGCGGGACCTGGTGTCCGAGGCCCTGGCCGCCTGGGTCCCCGGCGCCGCCAGGGGCGCGCTGTGGTCGGGCGGCTTCGTCGAGGCGCCCGACCCGGCGATGTGGGCCTACACGTCCTCGCTCGACGTCGACCGGCGCCTGTGGCGGGAGGACATCGCCGGCAGCCGCGCGCACGTCCGCGCCCTGGTCGTGGCCGGTGTCCTCGACCAGGGTGAGGGCGACCTCCTGCTCGCCGGGCTCGCCGAGGTGGCGCGGGAGCTCGGCAACGGCGTCTTCGCCTGGGCGCCGTCCGACGAGGACGTGCACACGGCGGTCGAGCGCCGGCTGACCGAACTGGTCGGCCCGGTCGGCGGCAAGCTCCATACCGGCCGCAGCCGCAACGACCAGGTGGCCACCGACCTGCACCTGTGGATGAAGCGCGCCGCGGCCGACGGTGCCGAGGCGCTCGCCGGCCTGGTCGACACGCTGGTTGCCAGCGCCCGCCGGTACGGCGACGTGGTCGTGCCCGGCCTCACCCACCTGCAGCCGGCCCAGCCGGTGCTGTGGAGCTTCCAGCTCGCCGCCCACGGGTTCGCGTTCGTGCGCGACATCGGCCGGCTGGCCGACGCGGGCCGCCGGGCCGACGTGAGCCCGCTCGGCGCCGGAGCGGTCGCCGGGTCGTCGTTTCGGCTCGACCCGGCGGCAAGCGCGCGGGCGCTCGGGTTCCGGGCCGCCTTCGACAACGCGATGGATGCGACCGCCCAGCGCGACACGCTCGCCGAGCTGCTGGCGGCGGCCGTCATCGCCATGGTCCACGCCTCCCGGCTCGCCGAGGACGTCATCCTGTGGGCCGGCCGCGGCTGGGTGCGGCTGCCCGACGCCTGGGCGACCGGGTCGAGCATGCTGCCACAGAAGCGCAACCCCGATGTGGCCGAGCTGGGCCGCGGCCGCGCCGGCACGGCGATCGGCCGGCTCGCCGGGCTGCTGGCGGCGCTGAAGGGCGTGCCGATGGCCTACGCCCGCGACCTGCAGGAGGACAAGGCGGCCGCGTTCGAGGTGATGGACATCCTGACCGCGACGGCCGGTGCGCTCGCCGGGCTCGTGGCCGGGCTGGAGCCCGACCGCGGCTGCATGCGGGCGGCCGCCGACGACGGCGAGACCACCGCGGTCGACCTGGCCGAGGCGCTGGTCCGGGCCGGGGTGCCGTTCCGGCAGGCGCACGGCGCCGTCGCCGCCGCCGTGCGTGTGGCCGCCGCCCGCGGGGCAAAGGTCATCGACCTCAGCGACGCCGACCTCGCCGCCATTCATCCCACGCTGGCCAGCGTCGACCGGGCCGTGCTGTCCATCGAGGGCAGCCTGGCCGCCAAGGCGGTCCCCGGCAGCACCAACCCCGCCCACGTGGCCGACCAGCTGGCCACGCTGTCGGCGACCACCGCCAGGGTCAGGAGCTGGGCGGCAGGCTTCCGGCCCGTCCTGGACCTTGGCTGACCGGCGGACCCAGGTGCCCCCGCTGCCGAGCGCACAGCCAGCTCGCCGCAGCGCCCCGACGCCCAGCGCACGGTCGCCCCGGCGCGCCGCCTCGACGCCCTGCGCACCGCGGCCTCGCGCCCGTGCCCCAACGCCCGAGCGCATAGCCACCCTGCCGGGGCGCCGTGATCGGCGCCGGGCGCCGACGGGGAGCTGCCGCCCGGCTCGCCACGTCGCCGCCCAGCCACGGTGCCGCCGCCTCGGGGGACGGGGCCGCGTCCCCCGAGGGGCGGTCCTCCGCGGCCGCGCCTCCGCGCCCTCCCGCGCCTCCGCGCCCTCCCGCGCAGCGGCCGCGGCGCCAGGCGCCCGCGATCCGGTCGCCGCTTCATCTACACTGCCTGCCCGCGGCCGGTTCCGGATCGCGGCAGCCGGCCGGTCACATTGCGCTGTAGCCGATGTGGACATGATCCTGATGCGACTCGTCGCTGAAGTAGGGGCGGTGACCGAGGTCGAACGGGGAGCCGATCTCGCCCGGCCGCAGTGGCCCGTCCAGGCCGTCCAGCCACACCACCAGCGCGCGCGCCCGGGCCGACGCCGGGCTGACCGGCTGGCCGTCGACCCGGTCGATGTCCACCGCGCGCCACACCGTATGATTGGACACCCGGGTCGTCCCGGCTACGTAGGTGGAGTGGCCGCTGCGCAGGCAGGACAGGCGGACGCTGTAGCGCTCAGCGATCGCGGCCAGCAGTGACTGCAGCCGCAGGTCCAGCTTGCCGGAGGCGAGATCGGGGGCGGGGTCGCAGCCGGCGCCGCTGGTGGTGCCGATCCGCCGGTTGTGGGCGAGCGCCATCACGAACGGGTCGTGCGACGGGCCGGCCACGCTCGCCTGGCCACCCGCCGGCTTGCCGGGTGCCGCGCTCGGCTGGCCGCCCGCCGGCCGGGTGTACCGGGTCGCGTAGCCGAGCACCCGCTGGACGTACCAGCAGGCGTGGTTGTAGTGCCAGATGGCCGTGTGCAGGCCGGCCGAGCCCGCCATGCCCGGGCATGGGTCCGAGGGGACCTGGCCGGCCAGGCCGTTGGCGCACAGCAGGCGCGCGGCGGCCGGGATCGCGTAGGTCGGGTCGTACACGTGCACGAGCACGCCGTCGCCGTAGGCGTCCCAGGTCGACGGCGGGCCGTTGCGGATATTGAACTGCATGGGTCCCGAACAGCAGCCGAAGCTGTTGACCCCGCTGCTCACGCCCGCCTCCCCGGAGCGGCCGTGGTCGGTCTCCACCTTGCCGATACCGGCCAGCACGGCCCAGGTGAGCCTCGGGCAGGTGCGCGCCGCCTTCACGTACAGGGCGAGGTAGCGTGCGGGGATGTCGTCCAGGCCCTGCTGGCTGGCGCCCAGGGCGGCGCCAAGCGAGCCGTCGAGCGCGGGCAGCGTGGGCGCGCCGCCGTGCGCGTCGATGCGAGCGCGGAGCTGGCTGCCCAGGCCCCTGGTGACCGTGCCCGCCAGGGCAGCCAGGGGAAAGCCCGGCGACGCGTTGCCGGCCAGCAGGGCGAGAGCGAGCAGCGCCGCGACGGTGCCGTAGACCCGGCTCCGCGCCGCCTGTCGAGTCCACCAGCCAGCGGCCTCGGGCCGACCCCAGCCGATCATCGCGCCGTCCAGCCCGCCGTCCCGCGGTTGGCCGTGACCCAGGCGGTCCGCAACCGGCCGCCGGCCTCGGCCAGCACCAGCACCTGCACGGTGTTGGCGTCCTGCTGTCGCTGCTGGAGGGCTTGCACCTTGGCGACGGGCACGTTGAGGCGGGCGGCATAGGCGGCAACCGCCGCCTGGTCGGGCCGGCCCGCCGCCAGCTGCCAGGCGGGCGCGGATCGGACAC
>JBIOYL010000116.1:0-4262 GCA_044870185.1 Actinomycetes bacterium
GGCCATGTCCAACCACGCCAGCTATCCGGCTGGCCATCCCGCCCGGCCCCCACCGAGGGCGATCGCGGTCGCGTGCTACCAGACCGCCGCCCAGGCGGCCAGCGCCGGGTACCCCCCGGCGCCACTGCCACCCGGCGCGCTGGAGGTCGGCGGCGTCTACCTGACCCCGCCCAGCCGGGGGTTCCAGGCCAGCTGCCAGCAGTTCGCCGACCGGCTTGGCCTCGCAATCCCCTGCCCTGGGCTGCTGCCCACCCCGGCGCCCGGCACACCACCACCGCGGCTGTGCGCGGAGTTGTCCCTTTGTCGGCGTGGGCAGCTGCTGACGCTCCGAGAGGACGCGTTTGTGGTCCCGCCCGGCTACGTGGGCGCTCCGGGGGGCTTCGGTATGCTGTCGATCGACGCGACACCAATCCATGGCGGGGCCGGCCGGCCGGACCTGCAGTGCCTAAACGAGCGCCGGATCGCCACGCTGACCGTGCACCGGACTCGGGCGGTGCTGGTCGCCTGTCCCGAGGACCCCCCGTCGGTGCTTGGCGGCAGTGTGCGGCTGGGTTGGTCTGAGCAGGGCACGTTGGTGGTGGTCACCGTGCTGGGCTCGGGCGAGGTCAATCAGCGCCTGGCCGTCGTGCTAGCCCTGTCTTCCGCACATGGGGTGCGGTAGGGACAGGCGGGTGGTGTTGGTGGTGGGTAGTTGTGGCAGATTGTGTGGATGCGCCGTCCACCGCCCGGCTTGCGTCCGGTCCGCTACGCCTACGCACCGCCCAGCCTCGAGAAGCTGCTGGGCGCGCTGCCGGTAGTGGCCGAGTTTGGCCGACGGTTGGATCTTGCCGGGATCGTGGACCGGGCCTGCCCGGTCCGGGAGGTCGCCCGGGTGACCCACGGGCAGGTGATCGAGGCGCTGGTCGCCAACCGGCTGACCAGCCCACGGCCGCTGCTGCACGTGGCCGACTGGGCGCGCCAGTGGGCGGTGGAGGAGGTGTTCGGGATCGACCCGGCTGCGCTCAACGACGACCGGATCGGCCGGGCGTTGGACGCCATGGCACCACAGTTGGAGCAGGTCATCGGGTCGGTGGGGGCGCGGGCGATCGCGGTGTTCGGCATTGATGTGGCTCGCTTGCATTGGGACATGACCTCGATCTCGTTGTACGGCGCCTATGACGAGGTCGAGCAGGAGTTCGCCCAGCCGCGCTGGGGCAAGCCCAAAGACCGCCGCCCGGATCTGAAGCAGATCCAGACGGGCTTGGTGGCCAGCGGTGATGGTGGCGTGCCGGTGTGGCATCGCGCCTACGACGGCGGCGCCGGGGAGGTCGCCCAGGTCGTGGGCGCGATGGAGGGCTTGAAGGAGCTGGCCGGCACCCGCCAGATGCTGCTGGTCGGGGACGCCAAGCTGATCAGCCGCGGCAACATCGTGGCGATGACCACCGCCCGGGTGAGCTTTATCGCGCCGGCCAGCAAGACCTACCTGCCCGCCAGCGTGCTGGGCGGGCTGGAGGTCGGCCAGGCCAGCCCGGTCGACTACGTGGCCGAACGCGACCAGGCCACCCCGCCCAGCCAGCGGGGCGCCTACCGGGTGCTGGAGGGCACGGTCATCCTGGCTGGCAAGCCGGCCCGGAAGCGCAGCCGCCGCCCGGCCACCCCGGACCTGGCGGTGCGCTGCGTGTTGGTGTGGTCCAGCGCCCGCGCCCAAGCTGCAGCGGCCAGCCGCGCCAAGAAGCTGGACCGCGCCGGCGGGGACCTGCAACGCCTCCAGCGGGGGCTGGGTGGCCGCTACTACCGCACCGCCGCGCAGGTCAGCCAGCGCGTGGCCCAGATCGCCCGGCACCGCAAGCTCGGCGGCCTGCTGCAGGTGGTAGTCGGCACCGACCCCACCAGCGGCAAGCCGACCCTGTCGTGGTCGGTCGACCAGGCCGCGCTGGCCGCCGAGCAGGCCACCGACGGCTGGTACGGGCTGCTGACCAACCTCACCTGCGAGCAGGCCGACGCTGCCGAGGTCCTGCGGCGCTACAAGGGCCAAGAGGTGGTCGAGCGCCGCTACGGCGCGTTCAAGGGCCCGCTTGGGGTCGCGCCGATGTTCCTCAAGACCAACCGGCGCATCGCCGCGCTGATCAGCGTGATCTGCCTGGCGTTGCTGATCTTCTGCCTGGTCGAGCGGGCGGTCCGCAAGGCGATCGCCCCCGCTGTTGAGCTTGCCGGGTTGTACGTGGGCGGGCCGGCCAAGCCGACCGGCCGGCTGATCTTCCAGGCGTTGGCCTGGTTGCGGCTCAACCCCGCCCGGGGGCACGACCCGCCCACCGTTCCCACACCCCCGCCGTTGCAGGCCAAGCTGTTGGAGTTGCTCAAGGTTGACCCGACCCGCCCGCGCTGGGCGAGCTGACTGATCGGAGGCCACCATGACCTCGACACCGGTACCAACCCTCATGTGCGAAACACCCGGCTAGCCGACCACCTGCGCCTCGTCCGACCCGGAAGCTGACCTGACGGCTGTCGCGCATGCGACGGGGGAGGAGAGTCCGCCCGCTGATCTGGTGGCCCGCTGGATCGTCCCCAAAGGGGCGTGGTGCATATGGCACAAGCGGTGCCGTGAGGTCAAGCACGATGGGACGCCCGGCTCGTTGGCCGATGCCTCGACCGCGCCGGCCGCGGCCACGGCTGCTCAGCGACCGCCTTGCTTCCCAGGGATGGACGCGCCTTCGGCGCGTGCTGCTGCGCTGGCAAGCTCCGCAGCCCTGCCCCGCCCACCGGCGAGCCCACTCACCCGGCTGGTGGTGGCCGGCGACCCTACGCTGGACCCTACGCCAAACCCTACGCTGGACCCTACGCACACCAGGTGCGTACCCCTTGCCGGCTGGTGGGCAGGATCACCGCTGGTGGGGCCCCCCACGGGGGCAGCGGAGCGGCCACGCCGCAAGGAGCGCTTCGCGCGCTTGATTGATCGGCGCGGCCGCGTTCTTGGCGGACCTGCGGCCCGCGCCGCCTTCGGCGACAATCCGATGCCGACCGCATCGCCACGAAAAGGGGGTGCAGCCGCTGAGTGGCGCTCGCCAACCTGTACTACCGAGAGCGCTGGGCATTAGCGACCTCGCCGGACGCCAGGCCGGGGTGCGGGCCAGGGGCCTGTACGCGGCCACGGAGGCGCTGTGGCAGGCCGACCCGCGGCAAGCCGACCGACTGCGCAGCCGACCGTAGCCCGCAACGGGCGCTGCGCTGGACGACCTCGCGCTACTCGTTCTCGGTCACGGTCAGGTCGTAGTGGACATCCACCTCGAAGGTAAAGTCGAACTCGGGGAAGGGAGCCGTCCCGTGAAAGTCGATTGTGTGCTGCCCTGCGGAAAGCGGCTTCACCAGCACCCAGAAGCCGTCGGCGACCGCCTTCCCGGTTCCAGGCATGACGTCGAAGCCGTTGTTCGGCGCGAAGGTGATCGTGAACAGCGGCGACTGGAACCGGAACCGGCCCTCGCTCACCGGCCCAAGGTCGATGGCGGTGCCATCCACACTGGCGCTGGTCTCGGTCACGTGGTCGATCAAGAGCTTGGCGCAGGTCCGCAGCTCCGCGTCGGTCGTGCCGTCGCCCTCCACCTCGGAACACTCAGCGTTGATGATCGGGAACAAGATCGCCTTGTCGGCTGGGACGGTGCAGCTCCGGGTCGTCGTCCCCCCCGTGTTCCCGGCAAGGAACCACACCGGTCCCTTCTGGCTCACGGCGCAGTTCGCCCCGGTGGGATCATCGACTGGGCTGTTGGGCCGAGCGATGTTGGCCGCCCACTGCCACCAGGCCGCCGACCACTGGCCGTAGGTCTTGCCGGCATACTTCTCGGTTGGCTGCACGATGGTGGAGCTGGCAGACGCCGACGGTGCGAGCAGCCCCACTATTGTGACGGCGGCTAGCAGTGCCAGCACGAGGCGACGAACCATGAGCATCCCCCCTCAGACGGTGGTCCGGGTCCTCGGGACCCTACTGCCCTGGAGTGCCGGTGAGAAGGGGAGATTAGCGCTATAGAGCGCATCGAGATGAATCAGTAAGAACAGCATCAGCGGATGACACGGAGCCCCCACTCATGCAGCGAATCCAGATTTCCGCGCCCTACAGCCCCGAGTACACGGGCCACGCCCGGGATGGGTGGGTCGCTCGTGCCGTACACCTGCTCGGCCTCGGCAGTCCGGTCGCGCTCAACATCCTCCATGTTGCCTTACCGGCGGTCAGAAACTGACCCCCTTTGGGATCCTGGCTTGAGTCGAGCCAGGGAGAAAGCGGGTGCTGAGTG
>JBIOYL010000117.1:0-5796 GCA_044870185.1 Actinomycetes bacterium
GCGTCGCCCAGGCGCTGCTCGGCCAGGCCGTGCGCTGGTCACGCGACCAGCAGGCTTGCGAGCTGGTCGCGTGGGTGGCCGAGGACAACCCCGCGGCCCGCAGGCTGTACGCGCGCGTCGGCTTCCGCCCGGCCAGGGCGCGCCAGCCGCTGCCCTCCAACCCCGCCGTGGACGAGCTGTTGCTGCGCCTGCCCTTGGACCCGCCGGCCACCGTGCAGGAGAGCAGGTCGCGGTAGCGGTCATGGTCGGTGGCTCGGCCGATACACCGCGCCACTGGAAGCAGCGCTTGCACAGGCGCCCTCGGGCCAGGTCGCCTCAAGGGGGGAGCCGGTCGCACGCCCGCCGCGCCTGCTCCAGGGCATCCGGCCACGCGCCGTGCAGCTGCATGATCTCGGCGCGGTGCACCAGGCATTGACCGCGGAAGGCCACCAGGTCCGGCTGCGCCGCGCACCAGTGGCTCGGCGCCGCCGTCCACTCCTGCGCCCGGCGCGCATCGAATCGCTCTCCGGGTCCTGCTTCCCTGCTTCACGCTTCCTGGCGGCCGACCTGGTAGTGGACGAGGACGTTGCCCGAGCCTTCCCAGGTGCGCGTGCCGACCAGCCGCAGCGACTGGCGGCTGCCGAGCGGCCGGTCCGGTCGGTGCGCCGAGGCGATCGCGGGCTGCCCGTCGAAGATCGGCGTGCCACCGCCGACCACGACCGGGCCGACCGCGCGGCCGACGATGCGGGTGGTGTGCCGCCACGGCCCGGTCCGGTCTGCTGGGCCGCCTGGGATGCCGCCTTCCAGAACGCCTCGATGGCGTGCCGTCCCCGCACCGGCTCGGAGCCCGGCGCCATAATCTCGGCATCCTCGGCGTAGAAGGCGGTCATGGTGGCGGCGTCGCCCTGGTAGAACAGCTCCTCGAACGTTCGGGTGAAGCAGTCGACTTCCTGCCGGTCAAGGGTGGTCAGGGCCATCGGTGATCCTCTGGTGGGGCGCTGCTCGCCGGTTCCCGATCAGAGCACCGCGGGTCCCAGCCGCACAGGTGCCTGACGACTGGCCGTAGTCCTACTCGACGGCGTCCTTGTGGACCCTGGCGGAGAGCTGGTTCATCGCTGTCCTCCGTCCGGTGTCGAGCAGGCCCCGGATGCGGAGCTCGTAGTGCACCGATTCCTCATGTCCGTCATTGTCCACACGGCTCGGCGCCGCCGGGTTGGCCATGGAGCGATGCCACCTGGAGCGGCCCAGCAACGGGCGCGTTGGCGCCGGCCGGTCTTGGGCGACCGCCGAGGGGCTGGGCGCTCGGTGCGTGCACGTCAGCTCCTTGCGGCTCTCGCGGGCTGCCGGACGGTCCACCGGACGGGGTCGCCGCTGCTGCTGGCCAGGGAACGGACGGACAGCGGAGGTGGCCAGGCGGGCATGAGCCGACCGCCGGCCGCCAGGTCAGGTCGTGACCGTCGACGGTGACCAGCTGAAGCGGCGCAGCGCGACGGCCAGCCCGGCGGCGCCCCAGGCGGCCAGGGCGGCAAGGTCGGTCCACGCCACCGCGGTGCCGTGGACGGCGGGATCGAAAGCGTGATGCAGGCCGTTGGCCAGGTGCTCGGCGGGGAGCACGTTGGCGACCTGCTGCAGCCAGGGCGGCAGGTCGGCGGTGGGGATGAACACGCCGGAGATGAAGTACAGGGGCAGGCTGATCGCCTGCACGGTGGGGGTGGCCGAATCGACCGAGCCGATGGCCGTGGACAGCGCGTAGGCCAGACAGGCAAAGGCGGCCGAGCCGACCAGGGTGATCAGCAGCACGCCCAGCACGGCAGGGCGGTGGAGGGTGACGCCGTAGGCGAGCCGCCCGATGCCCAGCAGGACCGCCACGCCGGCCAGGCAGACCAGCAGCGTGGTGGCGGCTTGGGCGGCGATTAGGACCTGGGCGGGGACGGGCGTGGCGCGGCGTCGCCGGAGGATGTCGCTCTCCCGCTGGCTGACCAGGGTGGTGACGAGGTTGGCAAAGCAGGCGACCACGACCGCCAACGCGGCGATCCCGGGCACGTAGTAGGTGGCGGCCTGGACGTGGTCGGCGCCGACCGGGTGGTTGCCGAACACGCCCACGAACAGGACCAGGAAGATGACCGGGAACCCGATGGCGGCAACCAGGCCGCCTTGACGGCTGCGGGTGAGGGGGACGAGGTTGTAGCGGACCTGGTGGGCGACCAGGCCCAGCGGCCCCTTGCCACCGCTTGGCGGGCCGGGCCGGGCGGCGGCCGACGCTGCCGCGCCTGGCCGCCCGGCGTCTGGCCGCCCGGCGTCTGGCCGCCCGGCCCGGCGGGCGCGCAGCCGGCGGGCAAGCCAGCGGATGAGGAGCATCATGATTGTTCCCCCTTGTTGGTGAGGCGGAGGTAGACGTCTTCCAGGGTGGGCCGATGCACGTCCAGGTCGGGCAGGTCGAAGCCGCCGGCCTGGGCCCAGCCGGCCAGCGCCTGCAGAAGTGGCAGCGGGCGCTGGCTGTGCAACAGCACGCGGCCGTCGGGTCCCGGCTCGGCGAGCAGACCCAGCTCGGCGGGGAGGTCCCCGGCGCCCAGGCCGGCGGGGCAGGGTGAAGCCGATGGTGGCGGGCATGCGGTCACGGCCGCCGAGGGACTGGGGGGTGCCGTCGGCGACGATCCGCCCGGCGGCGACCACCGCGATCCGGTCGGCGAGCTGCTCGGCCTCGTCCATGTAGTGGGTGGTGAGCACCACGGTCTTGCCCAGGGCCCGCAAGCCGGCGATGACCTGCCAGGCGGAGCGCCGGGCGGCGGGGTCGAAGCCGGTGGTGGGCTCGTCGAGGAAGATCAGCTCCGGGTCGCCGATCAGGGCCAGAGCGACGTCCAGCCGCCGCCGCTGCCCGCCGGACAGCTGCGCGGCGACCGTGTCGGCCTGGTCGGCCAGGCCGACCAGGGCGATGGTGTCGTCGATGTCGCGAGGGGCACGGTAGTAGCCGGCATACAGCCGCAGGTGCTCCCGCACCGTCAGGCCGGGCTCGGGATCGGACTCCTGCAACACCACCCCGACCCGGTTGCGCCAGGCGCCGCCGGCCTCGGCCGGGTCGACGCCAAGCACCCGCACCCGACCGTCGGTGGGCCGTCGGAAGCCTTCCAGGATCTCGACCGTGGTGGTCTTGCCGGCGCCGTTGGGGCCGAGCAAGGCGAGGATCTCGCCACGGCGGACCTCCAGGTCGATGCCGCGCACGGCGTGGGTCTGACCGTAGTGCTTGGTGAGGCCGCGGACGCTGATCACCGGCCGGGCGGGCCGCCCGGCCGCAGCCGGGTGGCTGATGGTGGCGCCCCACCGGCGCATCGGCGCTCCTTTCCGTTGTGGTGTCTGTCCTGCCCGCACGGTAGGGGCTGCCGGCGGGTCGGGTCGTCAGCCGCAGGTGCCGTTTCGGGGTGAACATCTGTCGGCCCGGCGGAGGTGGCCCGGTAGCCGAAGGTCGCATCCGGGTAGGAGCAGCTCACCCCGACGGGGGCAGGGCCCGGATCGGTAGGCTGCCGTCGCGGTGCGGTGCCACCGCTGTCGGGGCGCCTGCAGCCGGCGCCCTACAATGGGCGGGCGTGCCGGGGTCCCATCCCGGGGTGTGGCGATGACGGGGCAGAACGCGATGGCCGAACCGCCCGGAACGACCGTCCCGCAAGCGGGCGCCGGCGAGCCCGATGGACTGCTGGCCACCAAGCTGCATGTGCCCCGCCCGCCGCCGGGCTTCGTGGCCCGCCCCCGTCTGCTGGAGCGGCTGGAGGAGGGGCTGGCGCGGGGGCTGCTGCTGGTGTGCGCGCCGGCCGGGTTCGGCAAGACCGCCCTGCTGGCCGACTGGGCCCGGGCCGGCCGCCGGCCGGTCGCCTGGCTGTCGCTGGACGCCGGCGACAACGACCCGGCCAGGTGCTGGCGGCATGTCGCCGCCGCCGTTGACCAGGTGCGCCCGGGCGTGGCCGAGCGGGTCACCCCGCTGCTCGGCCCGCCGGCGCCACCCTCGTTTGAGGGGCTGGTGACCACGCTGATCAACCAGCTGGCCACCCAGCCCGGTGAGGAGGTGCTGCTGGTCCTGGACGACTACCAGCTGATCGAGGCCCACCAGGTGCACGCCTCGCTCGGGTTCCTGCTGGAGCATCGGCCACCGGGCCTGCGGCTGCTGCTGGCCAGCCGCGCCGACCCGCCGCTGCCGCTGGCCAGGTTGCGCGCCCGCGGACAGCTGGCCGAGCTGCGCCAGCGCGAGCTGCGCTTCACCGCCGAGGAGGCCGCAGGGCTGCTACGCGAGGCGGTCGGGCCCGACCTGCCCGACGCGGCGGTGGCGGCGCTGGTGGCGCGGACCGAGGGGTGGGCGGCTGGCCTGCAGCTGGCCGGCCTGTCGCTGCGGGGACAGCCCGACATGGCCGGGTTTGTGGCGTCGTTCTCCGGCAGCCACCGCTATGTGCTGGACTTCCTGGCCGAGGAGGTGCTGGACCGCCAGCCTGATCACCTGGTCCGGTTTCTGCTGGAGACCTCGGTGCTGGAGCGGCTGTCGGGACCGCTGTGTGATGCCGTCCGTGGCCGCAGCGACAGCCAGCGGCTGCTGGAGCAGGCCGAGCGGGCTAACCTGTTCCTGGCGCCGTTGGACGCGGTGCGCGGCTGGTGGCGCTACCACCAGCTGTTCGCCGACCTGCTCCGGGTGCGCCTGCAGCAGCAACAGCCCGACCGGCTGCCGGCGCTGCACCAGGCGGCGGCGGCCTGGTCAGAGGCGCACGGGCTGGTCGACGACGCGGTGCGCCATGCGCTGGCCGCCGGGGAGGCCGTCTGGGCGGCGCGGCTGGTCGAGCGGCACGCCGACGGGCTGCTGGTGCGCAGCGAGGGGCCACGCTGGCCCGGTGGCTTGCGGCACTGCCCAACGAGCTGGTCGCCTCGCGGCCCCGGCTGCTGCTGGCGCAGGCGCTGCTGGCCCTGCTCAGCGGCCGCGTGGATCAGGTCGAGGGCCCGCTGGATGCCGCCGAGTGCGCGCTGGCAGGCGCCGGAGGCGTGGTCGAGGAGCCCTATGAGCCGTCGGTGGGCAGGGCCGCAAGCCTGCTGGCCAACGTCCCCGCGGCGATCGCGTTGGATCGCGCGTACCTGGCCGAGCTGCGCGGCGACGCCGATCGTGCGATCGCCTTCGCCCGCCGAGCCCTGGCCGAGATCGGCCAGGGCGACTGGATGCTGGACTCCACCGGCCGCGGCTACCTGGCCATCGCCGAGTGGTTGCGCGGCCGGCTGCCCGAGGCCGAACGCGCCTTCACCGCAAGCCTCACCGGGTGGCTGGCGGCCGGCGAGCGCTTCGTGGCCGTGCGGGTCTGCGAGCTCCTCGGCCAGGTCCAGCGCGCCCAGGGCCGCCTGGACGCGGCGGTCGGGACCTACCAGCGGATGCTGAAGTTCACGGCGGCCTCCGGCCAGCCGGCCCTGGCCGCCGCGGGCGTCGCGTACGTGGGCATGGCCGAGGTGGCCTACCAGCGAGGCGATCTGGACGCCGCCCTGCAAGATGCCACCGAGGGCATACGGCTGTGCCACCGGCTTGCTTACGCCCAGCCGCTGGCCACGGGTTTGGCCGCGCTGGCGTGGATCCGACAGGCTCAGGGTGATCCCCAGGGTGCCCTCCATGCGATGGACGAAGGGGAGCGCGTTGCCCCGGAGGGTGAGGTGGTCGGCCTGCTCAACCCCGTTGCCGCACAGCATGCGCGACTCCTGCTGGCTCAGGGCGACATCGGCCGGGCGGCCCGCTGGACAAAGGAGCGGCATCTGGGCCCAAACGATGACGTGAACTACCAGAGGGAGCCGGAGCATCTGGTGCTG
>JBIOYL010000118.1:0-15142 GCA_044870185.1 Actinomycetes bacterium
CCCCCCCCCACGATTGGGGGTGCCCCGGTCAGAAGGGCGGCGAGGTCGGCGCGCAGGGCGTCGGCCAGCACGACCGTCACGCCGAGGTCGCCGGCCAGCACCTCCTCCAGGGCGGGCATGACCCGCGGGTCCAGCTCGACGGCGACGACGCGTGCGCCCGCCTCGCGCAGGGCCAGGGTCAGGCTGCCGATGCCCGGGCCGACCTCGAGCACGGTCTGGCCCGGCCGCACCCCGGCCAGGCGGACGACCTTACGGGCCGTGTTCGGGTCGGCCAGGTAGTGCTGGCCGAGCGCCTTGCTGGGGCGCAGCCCGTGGGCGGCCAGCAGCGCCCGCACCCGCGCCGGGCCGAGCAGCGGGCTAGCCAACCGGCAGGGCGAAGACGCGGGCGGCGGTGGCGGTGGTCGCCCGGGCCACCTCCGCCACGGAGGCGCCGTGGATGGCGGCCACCGCCGCGGCGGTCACGGCTACCATGCCCGGCCGGTTGGGCCGGCCGCGGAACGGGTGCGGGGTGAGGAAGGGGCTGTCGGTCTCGAGCACCATCTGGTCGAGGGGGACCGCCGCGCAGGCCGCCCGCTGGGCGTCGGCGTGCTTGAAGGTCACGATGCCCGCGAACGAGACGGTGTAGCCGGCCTGGACGACGCGGCCGGCCAGCTCGTCGTCGCCGGTGAAGCAGTGGAAGACGACCCGCTGCGGCGGGCCCTCGTCGGCGAGCATCGCCAGCACCTCGGCGAAGGCGTCCCGGCAGTGCACGACGAGCACCTTGCCGCACTCCTTGGCCAGCCGGATGTGGACGGCGAAGGCGGCGCGCTGCAGGTTGCGCGGCGAGTGGTCGTAGTGGTAGTCCAGGCCTGTCTCCCCCACCCCGGCCACCTCGGGGCGGGCGAGCAGCCGGCGCAGCTCGGCGACGACGCCGTCGTCGAGGGTCTTGGCGTCGTGCGGGTGCACGCCGGCCGTGGCCGCGACCCCGTCGAGCCGGGCCGCCGTGGCGGCCGCGGCCAGACTGGACGGCAGGTCGACGCCGACGTCGACCACCCAGCCGACCCCGTCGGCGCGGGCCTGTCCGACGTGCGCCGCGGGATCGCCGTCGAGCATCGACAGGTGGCAGTGGGTGTCGACCAGCATGGGGGACGGCATGGCGGTCGCCTAGCCGCAGACCGCCCCCAGGTCGGCGCCGGACACCAGGCGGGCGTACTTGGCCAGGGCGCCGGTCGCGTAGCGCGGCTCGGGCCGCTTCCAGGCCGCCCGGCGGCGCTCCAGCTCGTCCCCGCCGACACCCAGGTCGAGGCGCCGGGCCGGGATGTCGAGCGTGATCGGGTCGCCGTCGGCGACCAGGGCGATCGGCCCGCCGTCCCACGCCTCGGGGGCGACGTGGCCGACGCAGGCGCCGAAGGTCGCCCCCGAGAAGCGCCCGTCGGTGAGCAAGGCGACGTCGCGGCCGAGCCCGGCGCCCTTGATCGCGGCGGTGACGGCGAGCATCTCGCGCATGCCCGGGCCGCCCTTGGGGCCCTCGTAGCGGAGGACCAGGACGTCGCCCTGGCGCACCCGGCCCTGCGTGACCGCGTCGAAGCACGCCTCCTCCGAGTCGAACACCCGGGCGCTGCCCTCGAAGCGCAGGTCGTGGACCCCGGGCGTCTTGACCAGGGCGCCGGCCGGGGCCAGGCTGCCGCGCAGGACGGCCAGGCCGCCGTCGGCGGCGAACGGCCGGCCGACCGGGCGGACGACCTCACCGTCGGCGGCCGGCGGGGGGCCGGCCTCACCGTCGGCGGCCGGCGCGTGCAGCGCGGCGAGGTTCTCGGCCAGCGTCCTGCCGGTCACGGTGAGCTGGTCGCCGTCGACCAGACCGCCGTCGAGCAGCTCGGCCAGCACCACCGGCAGGCCGCCGACCCGGTCCAGGTCGGCCATCACGTACAGCCCGGCCGGGCGCATGCTGACGATGTGGGGCGTGCGCCGGCTGACCTGGTCGAAGTCGTCCAAGGTGAGCTCGACCCGGGCCTCGTGGGCGATGGCGAGCAGGTGCAGCACCGCGTTGGTCGAGCCGGCCGTGGCCATGACCACCGCGGCCGCGTTGAGGAACGCCTGGCGGGTCATGATCTGGCGTGGGCGCAGGCCCGTCTCCAGCATGTGTACGACCGCCTCGCCGGTCCGGCGCGCCGACTCGGCGCGGCGCTCGGAGACCGCCGGGGGCGTGGCCGAGCCGGGCAGGGCCATGCCGAGCGCCTCGGCCGCGATCGCCATCGTGTTGGCCGTGTACATGCCGGCGCACGAGCCGGCCGTCGGGCAGGCGGCCCGCTCGAGCGCGCCCAGGTCCGCCTCGCTCATGCTGCCGGCCGCGACCGCGCCGACCGCCTCGAAGACGTCCTGGATGGTCACGTCGTGGCCGCGGAAGTGACCGGGCAGGATCGTGCCCCCGTACAGGAAGGCCGACGGCAGGTCGAGCCGGGCGCAGGCCATGAGCATGCCGGGCAGGGACTTGTCGCAGCCGGCGATCGCCACCACGCCGTCGAAGCGCTCGGCGTGCACCATCAGCTCGACCGAGTCGGCGATCACCTCCCGGCTCACCAGCGACGCCCGCATGCCTTCGTGGCCCATGGCGATGGCGTCGGACACCGCGATCGTGGTGAACTCGAGCGGCACCGCCCCGGCGGTGCGCACCCCGGCCTTGGCGGCGGCGGCCAGCTTGTCCAGGTGGACGTTGCAGGGGGTGACCTCGTTCCACGACGAGGCGACCGCGATCTGCGGTCGGGCGAAGTCGTCGTCGGTGAACCCGACGGCGCGCAGCATGGCCCGTGCCCCGGCGCGGTCGCGGCCGGCGGTCACGTCGGTCGAGCGGGGGCGGGCGGTGCGAGGGTCCACAGGGGGGCGGGGGGTGCGGCGGTCCATGGCGACCTTCCAGGCGAGTGGTGGTGGCGACGGGCACCTCGTTGCGCCCGCCGGTCGAGCTGCAGGATACGTCGGCGGTCAGTGGGAGGGCTGCCCGGTCTCCCCGGCCCGCCGCGCGGCGGCCGTGATCGTCTTGACGAAGTCGGCCTTGCCGTCGGTGTAGGCGTCGCGGTCGTCACGGAAACGGGCGGCGAGCCCGCGCTTGAGGCGGGCGTACTCGGCCGCGGCCTCGGGATGGGCGCGCAGGTAGTCGCGGAACGCAAGGTGGTAGGCGAACATGTCGCTGGCCGTCTCCACCATGTGGATGTGGTGGGTGTGCGGCATGCCCTTGTAGAAGTAGCGCTGCTCGGGCGAGATGCCCTCGAACTCGGGCGCGTAGCTGTAGCCGAGGCGGATGAGCGCGGCCACCGCCGGGCCCGCCCGTTCGATGTCGGGCACCCCCACCAGGATGTCGATCACCGGCTTGGCGGCCAGCCCGGGCACGGCGGTCGAGCCGATGTGCTCGATCCGGACCGGCAGGGGCGCCAGGGCCGCGGCGATCCGCTCGCGCTCCTCGGCATAGCGCTCCGGCCAGGTCGGGTCGTAGTCGACGACCTCGACCGGGTTGGAGGTGTGGGCCATCAGGTCACCTCCTGGCTCGTCCGCCCGCTCGCCCGTCTGCCCTCGGCGTCCAGCCGGGGAAACAGCGCACCGGCCCGCCGCACCCGCGTCCCGGCCGGCAGGCCGCCCCAGGCGAGCGCCTCGGGCAGCCGCTGGTCGGCCAGCTCGCCCGGCGCCCCGATCGCCGCCCACAGCTTCGGCGCCGCCTTGGTCAGCCAGGGCGCGCTGAGCAGCGCCGCGATGCGCAGCGCCTCGGCGCCGGTGGCCAGCACCGTGTCCAGCTCGCCGGCCGCACCCGTGCCGGCAAGCTCCCAGGGCCGGCGCTCGGACAGGTAGCCGTTGGCGGCGGCGACGAAGCGCCAGATGGCGGCCAGGGCCCGCTCGAAGGCCAGCGTCTCGAAGGCGGCCACCGCCCCCGCGTAGGCCCGCTCGGCCGCCTCCCGCACGGCGGCCTCGGCCTGCCCCTGCGGCCCGGGCGCGGGCAGCACGCCGCCGCGGTAGCGCTCCACCATCGCCGTGACCCGGCTGGCCAGGTTGCCGAGGCCGTTGGCCAGGTCGGCGTTGTAGCGGTCGACCATCGCCTCCCAGGAGAAGCTGCCGTCCTGGCCGAAGGAGACCTCGCGCTGGAAGAAGTAGCGCACGGCGTCGGAGCCGAACGGCTCCACCAGGTCGTGGGGGGCGATGCCGGTCAGCTTGGTCTTGCTCATCTTCTCGCCACCGACCAGCAGCCAGCCATGCGCCTGCACGGTCCTCGGCACCGGCAGGCCGGCCGCGAGCAGCAGGGCCGGCCAGATGACGGCGTGGAAGCGCAGGATGTCCTTGCCGACGAAGTGGACGTCGGCCGGCCACAGCCGCCCGAAGCGCGCCAGGTCCGCGTCGTAGCCGGCCGCGGTGACGTAGTTCAGCAGCGCGTCGATCCACACGTACATGACGTGCTTGGGGTCCCAGGGGATCGGGATGCCCCAGGTGAAGGTCGAGCGGGAGATGGACAGGTCCTGCAGCCCCTGCTCGACGAACGAGACGACCTCGCGCAGCCGCGTCTCCGGCCGGACGAACTCCGGATGCTGCCGGTACAGCTCCAGCAGCGGCCCCTGATACTTCGACAGCCGGAAGAAGTAGTTGTCTTCGGTGATGCGCTCGACCGGGCGGCCATGCACCGGGCAGTTGCCGTCGACCAGCTCGGCCTCGGTGTAGAACGCCTCGCAGGCAACGCAGTACAGGCCCTCGTAGGTGCCGAGGTAGATGTCGCCCGCGTCGTACAGCTGCTGCGCCAGGTGCTGGACCGGCACGATGTGGCGCTGCTCGGTCGTGCGGATGAAGTCGTCGTAGGAGATGTCGAGTTCGGCCCAGGTCTGGCGCCAGCGGCCGACGATCTGGTCGGTCCAGGTCTGCGGGTCGAGCCCGTGCGCCTCGGCGGCCCGGGCCACCTTCTGCCCGTGCTCGTCGGTGCCGGTGAGGAAGAAGACCCGCTCGCCGTGTGCCCGCCGCCAGCGGGCGAGCACGTCGGCGGCCACCGTGGTGTAGGTGTGGCCGATGTGCGGGGCGTCGTTGACGTAGTAGATCGGCGTCGTGATATAGAACGTGTTCTTCACCGGCTGCTCCCGGGGGCCGTTCCTCGCATACCCGAGGAGAGGCCAGGCTAGCAACTGCCGCACGGCCGTCCAAACGGTGCCGGCCGCGACTCCACGGCCCGCCATCATGCCGCACCCACACGGCGGATGCCAGCGGTCTTCGGCCCGGCGGGCGCGCCCCGCCGGCGCCGGGCGGCCGCCCCCCTCCACGCCGTGTATCCAGCGCATGCGCGCCGCGGGCGCGGCGCGCTACGGGCCGCGGTCCCGCGCGGCTGCGCGTGCGTCCAGGACGGCCTGGTAGACCACCCGGCGGGGGACGCCGGCCAGGCGGGCCACCTCGGTCATGGCCTGTGTTGCCTGCTGGCCCGCCTCGACCCGGGTGGCGACCTCGGCGGCCAGGTCGAGCTCCCGGGCCGGGGCGGGCGGCGCGCCGCCGACCACGATCGTGAGCTCCCCCCGCGGCCCCTGCGCGGCGAGCCGCTCGCGCACCTCGCCGAGGCCGCCCCGCAGCACCTGCTCGTGCAGCTTGGTGAGCTCGCGGGCGAGCGCGCAGGGGCGCTCGGCCCCGAACGCCGCGGCCATGGCGGCCAGCGTGGCCAGCGCCCGGTGGGGTGCCTCGAAGAACACCATCGTGCGTGGCTCGGCCGCGAGCTCGGCCAGCCGGCGAGCGCGGGCCGTGGCCTTGCGGGGCAGGAAGCCCTCAAAGCAGAAGCGGTCGCTCGGCAGGCCGCTGACGACCAGGGCGGCGAGCACCGCGCTCGGCCCGGGCACGACCTCGACCGGCAGCCCGCGGGCCAGGCAGGCGCCGACCAGGGCGTAGCCGGGGTCGGACACGCCCGGCATGCCGGCGTCGCTGACCAGGGCGACCCGCTTGCCGGCCGCGACCTGATCGGCGAGCCGTTCGGCGCGGGCCTGCTCGCCCACCTCGTGGTAGGCGACCAGCTCGGCCGGCACGCCGAGGTGGGCGAGCAGCTTGCGGGTGTGGCGGGTGTCCTCGCAGGCGACCAGGTCGGCCTCGGCCAGCGCCCGGGCGAGCCTGGGCGCGGCGTCGCCCAGGTTCCCGATCGGCGTGCCGCAGACGACGAGCCGGCCCGTGCCGGCCGCCCCGGCGCCTGCCGTGCGTCCTTCGGCCTTCGTCATCGGTCGGCCACCCCGGCGCCCGCTGTGTCCTTCGGCCTCCTCATCGGTCGGCCGCCTGCGCCATCGCCCGCCTCCTCGCGGTCCGGACGAGCGGCAGGCTACGCCGCCGGCGGGCGGGCGGGCGCAGCAGGCACACGTCGCCGAACTCGTGCCACAGGTAGCCGGCGGCCAGGGCGGCGTCGTAGGCGGCCCGCAGCACCTCGTCGGTCACGAACGCGCGCAGCAGGTCGAGGTGGCTGGCCTGCGGCTCGTGCAGGCCGGTGAGCAGCCCGTCGACCGCCCGCAGCGGCGTGCCCGGGCCGATGCGCAGGCGCGTCACGCCCTGCCCGGCCACCACCCGCCCGCCCAGCGCGGCCGTCTCGAGCGCCCGCACCACCGTGGTGCCCACCGCGACCACCCGGCCGCCGCCGGCCCGGGCCCGCTCGACGGCGGCGGCGGTGGCCGCGGGCACCTCGTAGTGCTCGGCCGGGACGAAGCTGCGGTCGACGGCCGGGTCGCCGTAGGTCGACAGGCCGGCGTGCAGCCGGATGGTGGCAAGCAGCACCCCGCGCGCCCGGAGCGCACGGATGGTCCGCAGGGTGAACGGCCGCCCGGCGCTGGCCATCTCGGCCGAGCCTGGGCTGGCGGCGAACAGCGTCTGGTAGTGGTGCAGCGCCCACGGGCGGCGCACGTAGGCGTAGCGCACCGGCCGCCCGGCCCGGTGCAAGGCGTCGAGCAGCTCGGGCCCGCCGCGGTCGAAGGCCAGCTCGACCAGCGGGGTGCCGTCGCCGTGGGGGCCGAGGACGGTCGCCTCCAGGCCGCCCGCGAAGGACAACCGGGTGCCCGCCGGCAGCGGCGGCGCGGACGGCCGGCCGCTCGTCGGCACCAGGGCGGGGTCGGTGCCGTCGGCCGGCACACCGAGCGGCAGGGCCGCCCAGCGCTCCCCCATCAACCCGGTCAGGCGCAGCTCGACCGGTTGACCGGGCTGGGTGCGGCCGAGCAGGCTGGCCGGCAGCGTGCGGGAGTCGTTGACGACGACGAGGTCGCCCGGGGAGAGCAGCGCCGGCAGCTCGTCGAAGCGGTGGTGGCCGAGCTCGCCGGTGGCCCGCTCCACCACCAGCATGCGCACCTGGTCACGGGCCAGCCCCCGCGCCTCGGGCGGTGCGCCCGCCTCCAGCCGGGGTGGGAGCGTGAAGCGGACGTCGCTGCGCATGCCCGCCGCCCTGCTACGAGCGGGCGGGCGCGAAGCCGGCCGCCTCGAGCCGCTCGCCGCTGCCGCCGGCCACGGCCAGGTGGACGAACACCTCGGTGCGATCGGAAGGCCGGGCCAGCAAGGCCGGGTCGTCGTCGGGCAGGGCGGCCGCGTGCATGGCGGTCGCCATGTCGCCCGGGTCCACGCTGTTGACCCGGACGCCGGTGTCGGCCAGTTCGTTGGCCCAGATACGGGTCATCTGGTCGAGGGCGGCCTTGCTGACCCCGTAGGCGCCCCATCCGGCGTAGCCGACCACGCCGGCGTCGCTCGAGACGTTGATGACGCTGCCGCGCCCGGCGGTCAGCATCGGGCCGAGCAGGGCGCGGGTGAGCAGGAACGGCCCGACGAGGTTGACGTCGAGCACCCGCCGCAGCGCGGCCGGGTCGGTGTCGAGCAGGTAGGGCATGGGGGTCGGCCCCAGCTCGGAGGCGTTGTTGACGAGCACGTCGACGCGCTCGAAGGCGGCCAGGGCGGCGGCCGCGATCCGCTCGGCGGCGCTCGGGTCCCCCACGTCGGCGGGGATGGCGAGTACCCGGACGCCGAGCGCCTCGGCTTCGGCCCGGACCGCCTCCAGCGGCCCCGGGCGACGGGCGACCAGCACCAGATCGGCGCCCTGGAGCGCATAGGCCAGCGCGACGGCCCGTCCGAGCCCCTGCGACGCGCCGGTGACCAGGGCGGTCATGCCGGCGAGCCGGCCCCCTTCGGTGGATGCCATTGACGACCTCCGGCAGTGCGAGCCACGCAACCACCGGCATCGTGCCCCCCGCCAGGCCACTTTGTCAACGAATCCATTGACTTAATCAATGGCGGCTTCGGGCGCCCCGTCCCGGGCCGCGACTACGATCGACGGAGCGACCCGCTCGGGCAGGCCGCATGGGGACCCCGGCGCCGGACGTCCGAGCGGGCCGGATCGAGCGAGCCGAATGCCGTCCAAGAGAAAGGATGCCGTGCGCCGCCTGGCCCTGCTGGCCTTCATCTGGGGCTGGTCGTTCCTGTTCATCAAGGTGCTGGTCGACGGCATGCCGCCGGTGCTGGTCGCCTGGGGCCGGATCCTGCTCGGCTTCGCCGCCCTGGCCGCGATCCTGCGTGCCTACGGCGAGCGGCTGCCCGGCCGGTCCGACTGGCTGCACATGGCCGTGCTCGGCCTCGCCATGACCGTGCTGCCCTTCACGCTGATCGCCTGGGGTGAGGAGCGCATCACCTCGGCGCTCACAGCGGTGCTCAACGCCTGCACGCCGCTGTTCGCGGCCGCCTTCGCCGCCTGGCTGCTGCGCGAGCGGCTGCGCCTGCCGCAGCTCGCCGGGCTCGTCATCGGCTTCGCCGGCGTGGCCGTCGTCGCCGGGGTCGGCGGCAGGGACCTGGTGGGCAGCTCGCTCACCGGCAGCCTCGCCGTGGTCGCCGGGACCGCCGGGTACGGTTTCGGCTTCGCCTACGCGCACCGGTTCACCCACCACCTCGCCCCGATCCGGCTGTCCGCCGGGCAGGTCCTGGCCGGCAGCATCCTGCTCGCGCCGGCCGGCGTCACCGAGCTCGCCCGCGCCCCGATCCACCTCAGCCCGCTGCGCGTGCTGTGCCTGGTGCTGCTCGGCGTGCTCGGCACCGGCTACGCCTACCTGCTCAACTTCCAGATCGTGCAGGAGGTCGGCGCCACCAAGGCGTCGCTGGTCACCTACCTCATCCCGATCGTCGGCGTGACCGTGGGCATCCTGATCCTCGGCGAGCCGTTCTCGATCCGGCTGATCCTCGGCGGCCTGGTCATCGTGCTCGGCATCGCGCTCGTCCAGGGCCGCCTGCTCGGCCCGCGCGAACGCAAGTCCGCCGCCGACCGCGTGGGCAAGGCGGCCGCCTGACCGGTCCGCCCGCCTGCGGCTCGACCACCGGCGCTCGCTCGGCTGGTATAGACTCCAGGTATATATCAGGCGTTGCGCGCTTCGGGAGTGGCCATGGCAGAGACCCATATCGCCAGACTGTTCCGCAACGGTCGGAGCCAAGCCGTCCGGCTTCCCCACGAGTTCCGCTTTGCCGGTGATCGGGTGCGGGTCCGGCGGGTGGGGCGTGGAGTCCTGCTGGAACCGCTGGTCACCGACGTAGGCGAATGGTTCGCCGAGCTGGACCGGGGTGACCCGGAGCCGTTCATGGCCGAGGGTCGCAACCAGCCCACCACCCCGGTCCGCCCGGTCTTCCCATGACCTACCTGCTGGACACCAACGTCTGCATCGCGCTCATCAACGGCAGCCCGCCGCAGGTCCGGCCGCGCCTGGAGCAGGCGATCAAGCGCGGCAGCGTCGCCGTCTCCGCCGTGGCGGCGTTCGAGCTGTGGTATGGCGCTGCCAAGAGCGCCCGCAGGCAGGCCAACCTGCAACGGTTGGAGACCTTCTTCGCCGGCCCGCTGGAGCTTGTGGCATTCGACGACGAGGACGCCCGCGTGGCCGGCGAGATCCGGGCGAGGCTGGAGGCCACGGGTACGCCGATCGGCGCCTACGACCTGCTGATCGCCGGCCAGGCGTTGCGGTACGACGCAACGCTGGTCACCGCCAACGCCTCCGAGTTCTCGCGAGTCGCCGGCCTGCGCTGGGAGGACTGGGTCTCGCCGACCTGAGCAGGGCGGCCACGGGGCGGCCACCGACCGAGCGTCTGGTACCATCCCAGTCGCTTGCCATGGGGGTGTAGCTCAGTCCGGCAGAGCGCCTCCCTCGCACGGAGGAAGCCAGGGGTTCAAATCCCCTCACCTCCACCCCCACATCGCACCAGCTCAGGGCGCATGGGGCCATCCGGTTCCGGCGCCCTGATCGCGTCCCTAGGCAGTCGTGTTCCGTCGTTGTTCCGTCACGGGCACGAACAGCTCGTCCAGCCGGTCGCGGAGCGCCGCATCCGACTCCGGGAACAGATGGCCGTAGCGGTCCAGCACGAAGCTGGTCGAGGTGTGCCCGGCCCGGACGGCGACCTCCTTCGGGGAGGCCCCGGCCGCGATCCACAGCGCCACCGCCGTGTGGCGAAGATCATGGATGCGCAGCCCCGGCAAGCCAGCCGCCAGGGTGGCCGGCCGCCAGATGCGGTTGCGGAACGCGGTCACCCGCAGCGGCCCGCCGGCCGGCGAGCGGAACACCGGATCGGTTGGGCGGCCCGGCGCTCGCAGCTGCAGCGCCAGCTCGTCGACCACCCGGCGCGGAAGCCCGATCCGGCGGCGGCCGGCCCGGGTCTTGGGCGGCCCGAACAGCAACCGGCCCTCGACCTCCACGACCGTCTCGGCCACATCCACGGTGCCGGCGTCCAGGTCGACGCGGCTGCGCCGCAGCCCGGCCAGCTCGCCGATGCGCAGCCCGCCGTACGCGCCGACGAACACCAACGCCTGGTAGCCGGGCCGGATGACCTCGGCCAGGCAGGCGACCTCGACCGGGTTGAGGTAGCGCATCTCCTCGTGCTCGACCTTGGGCAGGGGCACGCCTCGGCACGGCGTCTGCGCGAGCATCCCGCCGTCAACGGCCGCCGTCATCGTCTTGGCGAAGAGCTGGTACGCCTTGTGCACCGTCGCCGGCGCCAAGCCCTTGACGGTCAGCGACGTGACCCAGGCGCGGACCTCGCGTTGGCTGATCGCGTCCAGGGGCACGGCGCCGAACCTCGGCAGGACGTACAGCCGGAACACCATCTCGTTGCGGGTCCGGGTCTTGGGCCGCAGATTGACCGTCGTCCCCCACCACTCGGCGTGCCAGTCGCCGAACCGGGTCCGGCCGTGCGCCGGGTCGACCCAGGCGCCCTTGAGCTTGGCCGCCTCGATCTCGGTCAGGTACTTCTGCGCATCCGCCCGCCGGGTGAAGCTCCTGGACCGCTCCTGGCCGGTCGGGTCGATATAGCGGGCGACGTAGCGGATGGTGCCGTTGCGGTCGCGGCGGTCGATGTGGGCCATCGCAGGGCGGAACACCTCCTCAGGCGGACAGGGAGAGAGCGATCGCCGTGGTGGAGGTCAGCTCCTCGCGGGCGATGCGGCGTCGCTCGCGCGCTCGGGCGGCGGCCGACATCGCGAGCCAGGCGTCGCCGACAGTGCGGTAGCCGGTGCCGGCGTAGCCCCATTCCTTGACCACGGCGACGGCCTGGTCGGTCATGGGTCGCTGCCAGGCGTCGAGGGGAACCGCGCCGTTGCGGCGTTGGGCCTCGGCGTGGGCCGCTCGGGCACGGCGCAAGGCGGTGAGGGTGGTCGAGTAGCGGCGGCTCTTGGTCGACCAGTGGCCACCGAAGCCGAGCATGTGCGCCCACTGCCGCAGCCGCAGCCCAGTCAGTGCAGGCTCCCCACCCAGGTCCCAGCAGGCCCGCGCCAGCCGGGCGATGTGGGCCGGCACCCGCAGGTAGTCCAGCTCGTGCTCGTGGCGGATGCGGCGGTCCAGGGCGGCGCCGAAGCCCTCGGTGCCCTTGGTGGCGTACTTGGCGATGTAGCCGGCGACCGCCTCGGCCGACAGCTCGCCAGGGCCAGCCTGACGGATCTCACGCACGTCGAGCTGGGCACCCCAACGGGCCAGCCGGGGCGGGGCCTCGCCCACCGCCGGGCAGGGCACGCTGGCCTGGGCGGCGGCCGCCCTGACGGCCTGGCGAGCAGATCGGCGGTGAACGGCGCCGGCGGGGCCGCGACCTGCTCGGGGTCGTCTGTGGCCGGGGCGGCGTCCAGGCGGATCACAGCGTGGAAGTGGATCGCGCCGCGCGCCTGGTACTCGGCCACCTTGACGAAGGCCACCCGGACGGTTCGACCCAGCGCCGCCGGGGTCATCCCGGCCGCGGCCGCCAGTGCCCGACGCAGGTAGATGGTGGTCCGGCGCCAGAGCTCGGGCGCCAGCGCGTTCCACAGGACCAGGCCCTCGGCGTCGAAGCAGTCGAGGCAGATCGGCGTGCCCAGCGCGGGATCGTCGGGGCGGTGGCGGACCCAGCAGCCGACCGGGCGGCCATGCGGGCAGCGCTTGTCCCGGTCGCGAGGCCGACACGGGCGCCGCTTGCCGCGCCGCTCCCGGCAGGCATGGACGGGGCCGAAGCCGGGGGCGGTGAAGGTGACGAACAGCCGAGGATGGCCGGCGATGCTGTCGGGGACGCCCTTGCCGCCGTCCAGGCCGGCCCGCACCAGCTGGTAGGCGTCGGCCCGGTAGACGGCGGCGCAGGACGGGCAGCGCGACTCGCGCCGGTTGCCGCAGGCGGTCAGCAGCACCGCGTCCGGCTCGTCGGCGGTGTCGTAGACCTCGCGGACCTCCCCGGTGGCCCGGTCGACGTGCATGGTGCGACCGGACAGGCGGATCGGGTGGGCGCAGTAGCCGGTGGCGGCGACCTGCTCTTGCCAGCGGCCGAGCTGCGGCCCGGTGGCGCGGACCACCAGGTCCTGGGCGAGCAGCCCCAACGGCGCCGCCATCCTCGTGTCACCTCCCTCGATCTACTGGCAGACGCCGCGATGGCCCAACGGGCGCCGGCAGCGCCGGCCTTGGTAGACGGCCGGACACCGGCCGTTGCGGCAGACCTCACAGCGGGTCATCCAGCCGGCGGTCGCCCGGAGCAGGCGGCCGCAGCGGCACCGTGGCGTCACGTTCACGACCTCCCCGGAAGGACGGGGAGGGGCGCGGCCGATCGCTGCCGACACGCGCCCCATCCACGTGGTGCGGTCAGTGCTTGCGCAGCCTGGTCGCGTGGTCGGCCCGGCCGCATACCTCGGCCAGCCGCTGCTCCTTGTAGCCGAAGTTCTCCAACACGAGATCGACCGCGACGCGCGTACCTTGCTCGACCTCGTTCCGGTCCATTTCCTGCTTGAACATGGCCATGAACGGCCCTCCCGATTCCTGCTCGAATGGTGGTGCGGTGTGTCAGCGGCGTCGCGGGGATCGGGTGCCGCAGATGGGGCAGCGGCGGAAGCGGTGCCGCTCGGCGCCGGCCTGGCTTGGTGAGCAGCCCAGCTCATAGCCACAGTCGGCGCAGGAGGCGACCCACAGCCCGCTCCGGTACTGGCCTTGCTGCTCGAAGTGCAGGTTGATCATCGGCACACCGGGCAGCGGCGCCGGGTGGCGGTCAGGTCGGCCTTGAAGCGAAGGTTGGAGCGAGCCAGCTCGACCCCGCAGGTGCGGCAGACGGCGACCCACTGGCCGTGCAGGGTGTACAGGGCGTAGTGCATGACCCTCACCGCCTGGGGGCGCGGACGGGGCCACGCGAGCCGGGCGGGTCCTCGAGGACGTTGACGACCGTGACCCCATCGGGCCCAAATGCCCGACGCAGCGCCCGTAGCGCCCGCAATTGGTCGCGGTCTATGGTGGCCTTCGCCACGGGATGACCTCCCTTGGTGGAGGGAGGGGCGCGTCCACTCTCCCAAAGCGGTTTCGCGCCCCTTCCCGATTCACTCGGTCACGTGCAGCTGCTTGGCGGTGGCGCCTCCTTCCTCCAGCGCTTGGTCGCGGTGCGCGTCGGCGCGCAGCAGCTCGGCGTGTGCGGCCAGCGCGTACAGGTCCAGGTCGGCCAGGTAGAAGGTGCGCAGCCGCACCGGCCGGCGACCCTCATGCAGCAGGTAGCCGACGCCTCGGTGGGCGACGTCGATGGTGTCGGCCGAGTAGCCGGCCCTGGCCCAGCCCTTGCCCAGGATGGTGTCGCTGGCATCCGAGGTTGAGCAGCGGAACGCCCAGCGGACCGCGAACAGGTCGCGCAGGTAGGTCGGAATAGTGTCGGCGGACGGCTTTTGGGTGGCCGCCTTGACGATGTAGCCGGCGGCCCGGCCCCGGCCGACCAGGTCGCGGGCCAGCTCGGTGAAGGCCTTGTTGGCCGCCCGGTCAGGGCCATTGCAGAAGAACGCCAGCTCGTCGATCTCGACCACATGCAATGGCAGGCCGTCCTCGGGCCGCAGCTTGCGGCGCTTGTTGGCCAGCAGCTGCATGTAGCGGCCATCCATGTCGGCCACCAGCTCCTTGAGCACTTCGATGGCCTCGTCCTGGTTGGGGCCGATCATGTGCTCGGCGCAGCCAGCCCACGGCGCCAGCTCGACGTATTTGCCGTCGAACAGGTGCAGCTGCACGTCCGGATCCAGGGCGGCGGTGGCGGTCCCGAGCGACTGGGCCACGCTCTTGCCCGAGCCGGGCTCGCCCCCATAGAGGATGTTGCGCTCGACCAGCGAGAGCGTGACCAGCTCGCCGTCCTCGTCCAGCCCGACCGGGATCGGCTGCCACAGCGACAGCCGGTCGGCGGTTAGGTTCGGCCACGGCCAGCGTTCGGTGGTCCCCAGCGGATCGCGGGCCACGACCATGACCTGGGCTAGGCCGGCGTCCTCGGGCCGGCGGTGGACGCGGACCTCGCGGACCCGGAGGAACGCGGCGATCGTCTCGGCCTTGTCCTCGACCTCGGAGACGGTCTTGCCCGCCGGCACCCGGACCGCCAGGTCGTCGCCGGCCAGCGTCAGGCGGTGGCCGACGACTCGGGGCACCCGGTCGTTGAAGTTGGCCAGGCCGGCATGGCGAACGGCCAGCGTCCACTGGCGGCGCACGTGCGCCCGCCGGTAGACCAGCAGGACCGAGCGGCGGATCTCCGGTACCAGCGCCAGCATCGAGGCCAGCACGCCGACTAGGAGCACGGCCAGGGCGACGCCGAGGAAGCCGACCAGCCAGCGCAGGACCGCGGCGGCGAGCAGGAGGGTGGCCAGCTCGACCCGCCAGGCCCACAGCGGCCGGCCGACCAACAGCAGCAGCCGGGCCGCCGCGGTCATGTGGACCGGCGGGCG
>JBIOYL010000119.1:0-11911 GCA_044870185.1 Actinomycetes bacterium
GACTGGGACCAGCGGGCGTGGACCCGGATGATCGCCTGTCGCTGCCGTGCCCTGATCAGCCAGGGCGCCCAGGCGGAGCGGCACTTCCAGGCGGCGCTGGCGGTCGGCGGCCTCGGCGAGCTGCCGCTCGACCTGGCCCGCACCGAGCTGCTGTTTGGCGAGTGGCTCCGGCGGGCACGCCGCCGGGCCGACGCCCGCACCCACCTGCGCACCGCCCTGGAGCTGTTCGAGCGGCTTGGCGCCACCCCATGGGCCGAACGGGCCCGGGCCGAGCTGCGGGCAAGCGGCGAGACCGTCCGCAAACGCGATCCGAGCACCCATGAGCAGCTCACCCCGCAGGAGCTGCAGGTCGCGCGCCTGGCCGCGCAAGGGCTGAGGAACCGGGAGATCGCGGCGCGGTTGTTCCTGAGCCCGCACACGGTCAGCTATCACCTGCACAAGGTGTTCTCCAAGCTGGGGATCGCCTACCGCGCCGACCTGCGCGGGCACGACCTGGACGACAGCGCCCCCCGCTGATGAAGTCGTTGCGGCAGCGGCTGCGGCAGGTTCCTGCATGGGCGGTCGACGCGGGCCTGGCGGTCGCGGTGGCGGTCGCGGTCACGCTCGCGATCGCCGTGTCGCCGGCGCGGGACGCGCGACATGGCGCGGCCGCCTACGCGCTGGGCTTGACGATCGCCGCCTTGGTGCTGGTCCGGCGGCGCTGGCCCCTGGCCGTGCTGGTCGCCTCGGCTGTGCTCCTGCAGGTCTACTACCTGCTGGACTATCCGGGCATCTTCCCGGCCGTGCCGCTGGCGGTAGCGCTCGCCACCGCCTGGGCCGCCGGCCACCGCCGCTGGTCGCTGCTGGTCGCCGCCTGGTTCGTCGCCGTGCAGGTCGCCTACCGGACCCTGGTGTCCAAGACGCCGCTGCTGCCGGTGCTGGGCGACGCCGTGCGTGACGCCGCGCTGTTCGCGGCGGTGCTGCTGCTGGGGGAGGCGGTGCGGACCCGCCGCGCGCTGGCGTTGGAGCAGGAGCGGTCGGAGCGGCTGCTGCTCAACATCCTGCCCGCCCCGATCGCGGCCCGCCTCAAACAGCACCAGGAGGTGATCGCCGACGCCTTCGCCGAGGTCACCGTGCTGTTCGCCGACATCGTCGACTTCACCCGCCGCAGCCAACAGATTCCCCCGGCCCAGGTCGTCGCCACCCTCAACGAGTTGTTCTCGGCGTTCGACCGGCTCACCCAGGACCACGGCCTGGAGAAGATCAAGACGATCGGCGACGCCTACATGGTCGCGGGCGGGCTGCCCGAGCCACGCCCCGACCACGCCCAGGCGGTGGCCGAGCTGGCGCTGGCGATGCGCGACGAGGTTGCCCGACGCTGCGATCCGAGCGGGCGGCCGCTGGCGGTGCGGATCGGCATCGACACCGGTCCGGTGGTGGCCGGGGTGATCGGCACCAGCAAGTTCAGCTACGACCTGTGGGGGGACACCGTCAACACGGCCAGCCGCATGGAGGCCGAGGGGGTGGCCGGCTGCGTCCAGGTGACCGCGCGGACCTACCAGCGGTTGCGCTATGGCTACCGGTTGGAGCGGCGGGGGTCGATCCGGGTCAAGGGCAAGGGCGAGATGGTCACCTACTTCCTGCTCGGAAGGAACCAACAAGCCGGCTGATTGCCCCAACCAGGCCATCACGACCACGCGGCGGACCTCGCAGCGCAGATCTTGCGGGGCAGGCTCACGTACTCGAAGAAGCCGATGCCGTCGCAGGCGAACACCGCCACCCCACGGCCGAGGTCCGCCTCGATGCGGCTTTCCAGGGCGAGCACCCGCGCGACGTCGGCCCGCAGCGACGCGGCCGCGTCGCGCTCCAGCTCGCCGGAGGTGGCCGCGGCCTCGAGAGGTCAACGCGAGGATGCCGAGCATGCAGGTGGGGACCAGCGCGATCACGGCGATGATGAGCGGCGACATGGCGGGCAACTTCGAGCGATCATCCGGTGGACGGCCGTTCCTGCTTTCGTCACACCCGATTGAGTACCACTGGCATGAGCGCGCAGCCCAACCTCAGCGAGGCGCAGCTGCGCCTGGCGCTGGCCCGGGCCGTGTCAAGCGGCCAGAAGACCGGGGAGGCGCTGCTGGTCGATCTGGAGACCCGGCTGGACGCGCTGGCACTGCGCGCCGGGTTGGCCCGGACGATCTACCAGGCGCGCCAGGCGGTGGCCCACGGCCATGTCACGGTGGACGGCCGCCGAGTGGACCGGCCGTCGTTCCGTGTCCGTCCTGGGGACGTCTCCGGCTGATCCACCGCTGCGCGTGGTACCCAAGCTGGAGAGACGCGGACCGATCAGGCCATGGAAGCAACCATTCGACTCGGCCGGGTCGCGGGCATCCGGATCGGCGCGAACTGGAGCCTGGTGGCCATCTTCGTGCTGCTGGTCGCCGGGCTCGCCGGCAACGCGCTCCCGACGCGCTCCCCAGGCTCGGCGGCCGTCGTGTACCTGGCCGCCGCGGTGGTCGCGGCGCTGCTGTTCTTCGCCTCGCTGCTCGCCCACGAGCTGGCCCACGCGTTGGTTGCCCGCCGTGCCGGCGTGCAGGTCGAGGGCATTACGCTATGGCTGTTCGGCGGGGTCGCGCGCCTGTCGGGCGAGGCGCGCACGCCTGGCAGCGACTTCCGCATCGCCGCCGTCGGACCCCTGACGAGCCTGCTGCTCGGCGGCGCGTTCGCCCTGGCGGCGGCCGGGCTGACCACGTTTGGCGGCCCGCCCGTCGCCGTCGCCACCGCGCGGTGGCTTGCCGGGATCAACGTTGTCCTTGCGCTGTTCAACCTGCTACCGGGCGCGCCACTGGACGGCGGGCGGATCCTGCGCGCCGCCCTGTGGCGCCGCCACGGCAGCCAGGCGCGCGCGACCAGGACCGCGGCCAGGGCCGGCCAGGTGCTCGGCGCGGTCCTCATCGCGCTTGGCGTGCTCCAGTTCCTGGCCGGAGCCAGCTTCGGCGGGCTGTGGCTCGCCTTGATCGGCTGGTTTCTGATCGGTGCCGCCCGTGCCGAGGAGCAGGGCATGCTCGTGCGCCAGGCGCTGGCCGGCGTGCGTGTCCGCGACGTGATGACGCCCGCTCCGCTGACCGCGTCCGGCGAGGTCAGCGTGGGCCGGTTCCTGGACCAGTACGTGCTGGCCAACCGGTTCTCGACCTTCCCGATCGTCGGCCCGCGCGGAGCGCTCGAAGGGCTCGTCACCCTGCAGCGGCTCAAGGCGGTGCCGCCCGAGCGGCGGGACAGCACCACGGTCGCCGAGGTCGCCTGCCCACGGGACGAGCTGCTCACCGCTGCGCCCGACGAGCCTCTGGCCGACCTGCTCGGCCGTCTCGTGGGTTGCGGGGACGGCCGGGCCCTGGTGCTCGACGACGGGCGCCTGGTCGGCATCGTGTCGCCCAGCGACGTCGCGCGGGTGGTCCAGCTCGCCGCGCTGCGCCACCCCGGCCTGGCACCGCTCGACCTGTCCGCAGCCGCCCACCAACCCACGCCGCAGGACGCGCAGCCGGCCGAGCGGCCGGACGGCGGCCCCCCGGCCAGCTGAGCCGGCCGCGCGCAGACGGCGCAGCTTATGGTGAAGCCGAAGAGGTGCGCGCCCGGCGGCCTGATCGGATGGCGATGCAACAGCGAACGGTGTTCGTGTTCGACCTCGACGGCACGCTGGTCGACAGCGTCTACCAGCACGTGCTCGCCTGGCAGGAGGCGCTGGAGGAGGTCGCCGGGATCCGCCTGGCGGTGTGGCGGATCCATCGGCGCATCGGCATGAGCGGCGGGCTGTTCGTCGGTGCGCTGCTACGCGAGACCGGGAAGCCGGTCGACGCCGGCATGGTGACGCAGGTGCAACGGGTGCACGCCGAGGTCTACCGGCGCTACGCCGGTCGGGTCCGGCTGCTGCCGGGCGCCCGCGAGCTGCTCGGCCACCTCGGCAGCCTCGGTGTGCCCTGGGCGGTGGCCACCAGCGGCCTGATGGAGGCGGCCCGGCCGACGCTGGAGCTGCTGGTGGTCCCCGCCGACGTGCCGGTCGTCACCCGGGATCAGGTCGCGCATGCCAAGCCGGACCCGGACCTGTTCCTTGCCGCCGTGGACCGGCTCGGCGCCGAGGTCACCGACGCGGTGGTGGTGGGTGACTCGGTATGGGACCTGCTGGCCGCCCGGCGGGCCAGGACGCTGGGGATCGGTCTGCTGGCGGGCGGCTACGGCCGCGAGGAGCTCGAACGGGCCGGCGCCTACCGGGTCTACGAGGACCCGGCCGACCTGCTGGTCCACCTGGACGAGGTCGGGGTGCGAACGCCCCACGCTCCGGCCGGCTGACCGGCGGTCGCCACCGCGCGGCCGCCGTCCAGGCGCCGGATCGCCGCCACGATCCCGACGATCAGGAACGGCTCTACCTCTACGTGAGGTTGGCGGGCTCCACCGTTCGGTCGCAGAGGTCCACCACCGCGTACTCGTTTCGGACCAGACTCCCGGGGAGCACGATCAGGGTGCTCGCCAGGAGCTCGTGCGTGACCCCCGGCCCGCCCGAAATGAGCGCGACCCGGGGGCTGTAGGTCTTGATCAGCCCGGCCAGCGCCCTTGCGCCTGCTCGAGTTGTCGACAGAGGGAAGCCGTCCTTCCTGGTGCCCGCTGCCTTCCCGCCCGAAGCTGGTCAGCCACCCTGGCGCCCAACACCTGGCCGCCCGATGCGGGCAAGGACTGGGTAGCACCGGGCCGGGTGGACAACCGCTCTTCCCCGCAGAGGCCGCTACTCGCAGCGACGACCCTCGCTCCCCGACGCTACCGTGGGCCCTCGTACCGACCGGCCACTACAATGAGCCCGCCCAGGAAGCCGCCCACCCCAGGGTGGGTATGAGCCGTGCGAGTCCCCGATGGCCCAGCCGCCCACGCCGCCGCCATCGCCAGCCACTACGCCCGCGCGGGACGTGCTGCTGGCCACCAAGCTGCACGTGCCGCGGCCACGCCCGGGCTTCCTGGCCCGCCCGCGGTTGCTGGAGCACCTGACTGAGGCCACCGCCCGCGAGCTGACCCTGGTGTGCGCGCCGGCCGGCTTCGGCAAGACCAGCCTGCTGGGCGAGTGGGCCCGCCGCCGCCCCCGGCCGGTGGCCTGGCTGTCGCTGGATGCGGCCGACAGCGACCCGGCCCGGTTCTGGCGCTATGTCGCCGCCGCCCTGGACCAGGTGCGGGCGGGCATCGGCCCACAGGTCGCCGCGCTGCTGCAGGGGCCGCAGCAGCGGCCGCCGTTGGAGGCGGTGGTGACCGCGCTGGTCAACCAGCTGGCCACCGCGCCCGACGAGGTCGTGCTGGTGCTGGACGACTACCACCTGCTGGACGCGGCGCCGGTCCACCACAGTCTTGCCTTCCTGCTGGAGCGCCTGCCGGCGCGGCTGCGGCTGGTTGTGGCCAGCCGCGCCGACCCGCCGTTGCCGCTGGCGCGGCTGCGCGCCCGCGGGCAGCTGGCCGAGCTGCGCGCCGCCGAGCTGCGCTTCACCGTGGACGAGGCGGCCGCGCTGCTCAAGGCGGCCACCGGGCTGGAGCTGCCGGCCGACAGCGTGGCGGCGCTGGTGGCTCGCACCGAAGGGTGGGTGGCGGGCCTGCAGCTGGCCGGGCTGTCGCTGGCCGGCCACGCCGACCCGGCCGGGTTCGTGGCGTCGTTCTCGGGCAGCCACCGCTATGTGCTGGACTTTCTGAGCGAGGAGGTGCTGGCCCGTCAGCCGGAGGAGCTGGTGCGGTTCCTGCTGGAGAGCTCGGTGCTGGAGCGGCTGTACGGGCCGCTGTGTGATGCGGTCTGTGGCCGCAGCGACAGCCAGCAGCTGTTGGCGCAGGTGGAGCGGGCCAACCTGTTCCTGCTGCCGCTGGACGAGGTGCGCGGCTGGTGGCGCTACCACCAGCTGTTCGCCGACCTGCTGCGCGTTCGCCTGGCCCAGGAGCAGCCCGAGCGGGTGCCGGCGCTGCACCGCAACGCGGCCGCCTGGTGCGAGGCGCACGACCTCGGCGACGACGCCATCCACCACGCCCTGGCCGCCGGGGAGGCCGGCTGGGCCGCCCGGCTGGTCGAGCGGCACCTGGAGGAGCAGATCCTGCGGCGCAGCGAGGGCGCCACCATGGCCCGCTGGCTTGCCGCCCTGCCAGCCGAGGTGGTCCGCGCCCGGCCGCGGCTGTGCCTGGGGCAGGCGATCAGCGCGCTGCTCGGCGGCCGCGCCGACCAGGCCGAGCCGCTCATCGACGCCGCCGAGCGCGCGGCCACCGTGGCCGGCGCCGAGCCGTACCAGCCGTCGGTCGGCCGGACGGCCAGCATCCTGGCCAACCTCCCGGCGGTGCTGGCGGTCGGCCACGCCGACCTGGCCCGCCTGCGTGGCGACCCCGAACGGGAGGCCAGCTTCGCCCGGCAGGCCCTGGCGCAGCTGACCGACCAGGATCGGCTGCTCGGCTCGTTCGTCCGCTACCACCTGGCCATGGCCGACTGGCTGGGCGGCCGGCTGGGGGAGGCCGAGCGCGCCCTGGGCGAGGTGGTGGCCGAACGCTTGGCGGCCGGCGAGCGCTACCTGGCCGTGCGGGCCTGCTACGACCTCGGCCACCTCCAGCAGGCCCATGGGCGGCTGGGCGCGGCGCTGCGCACCTACCAGGGTGGGCTGGCGCTGGCCACCGAACCGGGCCAGCCGCGGTTGCCGGCGGCCGGCATGGCCCAGGTGGGTCTGGCCGAGGTGCTGTACGAGCGGAGCGAGCTGGACGCCGCGCTCCAGCACGCCACCGCCGGCGTCGGGTCGTGCCGGCAGCTCGCGTACACCCCGCCGCTGGCGACCGGCCTGGCCACGCTCGCGTGGATCCGCCAGGCGCAGGGTGACCGGAGCGGCGCGCTGGACGCCATCGGGCAGGCCGAGGGGGTCATGCCTGGCCCGGACATGGTCGACCTGCTCAACCCCGTGCCGGCGCAGCGGGCCCGGTTGCTGCTGACCCAGGGCAACGTCGCCGCGGCCGCCCACTGGATCAGGCAGCGAGGCCTCCGCGCCGACGACCGGCCCGACTATCCCCGCGAGCGCGCCTGGCTGCTGCTGGCCCGCGTCCTGCTCGCCCAGCAGACCCCCGACCGGGCGCTGCGGCTGCTGGGGCAACTCCGCGACCTGGCCATGGCCCAGGAGCGCATGGGCAGCCTCATCGAGGTGCAGGTGCTGCGGGCGCTCGCCCTGCAAGCCGCCGGCGACCAGGCCGGCGCGCTGGGCGCCCTGACCGAGGCGCTCACCCTCGGTGCGCCCGAGGGCTACCTGCGCGTGTTCGTCGACGAAGGCGCCCCCGTGGCCACGCTGCTCGGCAAGCTCGCCACCACCCCGGCCACGGCGCAGGCGGTGGCCGCCCCCGTGCCACGAGCCCACCTGGGCCGGGTGCTCGAGGCGTTCGAGCGGGACGGCCTGGCGGTCCTGCCACGTCCCAGGCCCGGCGGCGCCGTGGTAGCGGGGCTGGTCGCGCCGCTGAGCGCCCGCGAGCTGGAGGTGCTGGGGCTGCTGGCCGCCGGCAGGTCCAACCAGACGATCGCCGAGGAGCTGGTGATCACCCTGGACACGGTCAAGCGCCACGTCACCCACATCCTGGACAAGCTCGGCGTGGCCAACCGCACCCAAGCGGTCATCCGCGCCCGAGAACTGGGGCTGCTGCGCCAGAAGCTAGCGACCAAGGATCGCTAGGCGGTCCTGGCGAGCGTCCGAACAGTGGCATGATCCGGGCGACCGAAGGGAGGACCGAATCATGGACCTGGCCGCCGCGCGCGCCCTGGTGAAGGACAAGACCGACAAGGACATCACCGTCCGCCATCTGATCTCGGTGGAAGGGGTCATGCGGGCCCTGGCCCGCCGCTTCGGCGAGGACGAGGACCGCTGGGCGCTGGCCGGCCTGTTCCACGACCTCGACCAGGACCACACCGGGGAGGACCCGTCGCGGCACGCCTTCATGGCGGCGGAGTGGCTGCGGGCGGCCGGGGTGGAGGAGCCGGTGGTCAACGCGGTGCTGGCCCACGCCCACGAGCGCTACCGCACCGACCTGATGTCGAAGGCGGTGGTCCATGCCGATGCGATCGCCGGGCTGCTGGTGGCGGCGGCGCTGGTCCGGCCGGAGCGGTCGGCGGGCATGAAGGTGTCCTCGGTCAAGAAGAAGCTGAAGGAGAAGGCGTTCGCCCCCGGCGTGAACCGGGACGAGGTGTACGGCGTGGAGGCGTCGCTGGGCCTGCCGCTTGACGAGTTCATCGCCGTGGCGATCACCGGCATCCAGCAGGTCGCGCCGGAGATCGGCTTGTAGGGCCGCGAGCAGGGGTCGGGCGAGTACTGGCACCTGCCGGCAGGCGAAGGCCGACGACACGCCGGTCCCGGCCGACGGAGGGCTCCCGACTGCGACTGACCTCCGGTTCGCGACGGCTGGCTCAGGCCGCCGGACGCCACCTGCGATGCTTCCGGGACTCCGGCGATCGCCCGATACGGCGGCAACTGCATGCCGTTGGCGCCGAGGGCTGCATGCAGGCCCATGTGGCCCACCATGGCGGCACGTCCATCATTCCGGCACGACTGCGTAGACGTCAGGGCCGTCGATCCCATGCCCTGGGGGCCACACGTCGAACTGGCCAGGGCAAGCCCCGCAGGCCCCGGCGGTCGGCCTGGTCGCAAGCCGGTCACCCACGCTTCCGCTGGGACCGGCAGGAGCGTCGTGCTACCCGAGGTGATCTGCGATCAACGACGCGACGCGGGCGCCTGATCGTGCGCGAGGCTGTGCATGCGGTCGAGGACCTCGGCCACGCGTGCGACGAGATCGTCGAAGCTTCGTACCGAGGGGGTCGTGCGGCTGTTCGCCAAGACCCGGCCAGCCGAAGTACACCTTGTCCCAGGCCTGGGGCAGGCGCTCACCGACCGGATGCCGGAACTCGGGGGACCGCCGGCTCCCGGCAGGAACAGTACACGACGAGCTCTTACGCCCTGATCCAGCAACGGGTGCGACTTCACGCCGGGTCCCGCACCGGGAACAATCTCGGCGCCAACCCGGAAGGATGCTTGGAAAGGAGTGCTCATGAAGCCCTTCTCGCACGACCGAGGGACATGCGCAATGCCACCGGGAAGCCCTCCTCCACGAGCAGCCCGCAAGGGGACGACGAGGCGAAGCGGTGGCGTCGTCCTCGGGCTCTTGCTGGGGGTTGCCGTGCTTGGTGGGCTGGCACCGGTCGCGTCTGCTGCCGGCCCACCCGACTTCTCCTCGCCCGGCCAGGCCTGGAACGTGCTCCCGCCGGGGGAGTCCGGCAGCTCCTCCCCGGGCCCGCACTCGGTCGATCAGCTTCCGCTGTATGACGGCCTGACGCCGCTGTTCGATCAGGTCACCGACGCCGACCTGCCCACCTATTTCAAGCCGAACACCTTCGGCCTTGGGGGCGAGACGCCCACCAGCGTCGAGCAGCCGCCCGCCCGGCCAGGGTTGCGCATCGACCGCGACAGCAAGGGCGTCGCGCACGTGTTCGGCACCACCCGTGGCGACGTGATGTACGGTGCGGGCTGGGTGACGGTCACCGACCGCGCCGCGCTGATGGAGCTGCTGCGTGGGCCCGCGCGACTGGCGGCGGTCGACGCGCCGGGCATCGACCCGTACCAGATCGCGTTGAGCCTGCGGCAGTTCACGCCGAGCGCACAGACGGAGGCGTTTCTCGCGCAGCAGGTCTCGCTGCTGGAAAGCCAGGGACCGGCCGGCCAGCAGGTCGTGCAGGACCTCGACGACTACCTCCAAGGGATCAACGACGCCCGGTCCCTGGCAGGCGTGCCCGGGCCAGCTTGGACCCGCAACGACGTCGTGGCGCTGGCCGCGTTGATCGGGGCGCGGTTCGGCAGGGGCGGCGGCGACGAGGCGCGGCGGGCACAGTTTCTGTCGGCGCTTCGGCAGCGGCTGGGTGACGGCGCCGGTCGCAAGGTCTTCAACGACCTGCGTGCGCAGAACGACCCGGAGACCCCGGTGTCGGTGCCGGGCAAGTTCAAGCTCGTCTCGGGCGAAGGGACGGGCAACGCGGTGATCGACGCGGGCAGCATCGGCACGTCGGCCGCGCAGGCGGCCGCGACCGCGCAGTCCGCGCAACAGCGCGCGAGCAACGCCGTCCTGCTGGGGGCAAGTCGCTCGCAGAACGGCCATCCGCTGTTCGTTGCCGGCCCGCAGGTCGGCTACCTGTACCCACAGGCCCTCTACGAAGCCGACCTGCACGGCGGCGGCATCGACGCCCGCGGGGCGACCTTCCCGGGATCGGGCCCGTACGTGCAGCTCGGCCGTGGCCAGGATTTCTCCTGGAGCGCCACGTCGGCGGGGACGGACATCGTCGACCAGTACGTCGAGACGCTGTGCGGCGGCGTTGCCACCAAGTACGTGTTCGACGGCAACTGCGTTGCCATGACCCCGTTCGATGCGGGCACGCTCGGCCCCGGCACCGGGCCGCCGGCCGGTGCCGTCACCTTCAACCAGACCGTGCACGGGCCCGTGAGCGGGTACGCGAGGTCGAACGGCCAGCGCGTGGCGATCTCGAACAAGCGCTCGACTCGTGGGCGCGAGCTGATGAGCGCGCTCGGGTTCGCGGACTTGAACAGCAACACGGTCCACGACCCGGCAAGCTTCATCGCCGCCGCGGCCAAGGTCGAGTTCACGTTCAACTGGTTCTACGCGGACGACCAGAACATCGCGATGTTCTCCAGCGGCCGCGTGCCGATGCGCGCCGACGGCGTCGACCTGGGGCTGCCGACCATCGGCACGGGCGCCTACGAGTGGCAGGGATTCCTGCCCGCCTCCAAGCACCCGCAGGCGGTGAACCCCGCTGGGAGCAAGCTCATCAACTGGAACAACAAGCCGGCCGCCGGGTGGACCGCCGCCGACAACAACTGGGCCTACGGATCGGTGCATCGCGCCGAGCTGCTGCAGGACGCGGTCGCCCGCAGCAGCACGCACTCGCTCGGTTCGCTGGTGGCCGCCATGAACCGCGCCGCGACCCAGGACCTGCGCACCGCCGAGGACCTGCCGGCGATCGAAGCGGTGCTGCAGACCGGTCCCACCCCGAGCCCGCGGGAACAGCAGATGCTGGATCTGCTGGAGCAGTGGCGGGCGGAGGGCTCCAGCCGGCTCGATCGGGACCTCGACGGCAAGATCGACGCCGCGGGCGCCGCGATCATGGACGCGGCCTGGCCCAAGATCGCCGACGCGGTCATGAGCCCGGTGCTCGGACCGCAGCTCGCCGAGCTTGCGAGCCTCGTCCCCCGGGACAACCGGGCCAACAGCCAGGGCTCGTCGTACGGGAGCGGCTGGTACGGCTACGTCGACAAGGACCTGCGGACGTTGCTCGGCCAGCCCGTCTCGGGAGCGTTCAAGACGCGCTTCTGCGGGGCCGGCGACCTGAGCGCGTGCCGCAACTCGCTGTGGCAGGCGCTGAGGGCTGCCGGCGACATGCTCGCCGCGGCACAGGGCACCAACGATCCGACCCTGTGGCGGTCGGACGCGACCGCGGAGCGGATCAGGTTCCTGCCGAGCTTCCCCGTCACGATGCGCTGGACCAATCGACCGACGTTCCAGCAGGCCATCTCCTACCGCGGGCACCGCTAGGCAGGTGGAGAGGGCGCAGGGCACCCGGCAGGAGGGCTTCCCATGGTCCCGGCCCGTGCACCCGTCGGACACCACGCCGATCGCCGCGGCCGCCATGGAGTCGGACGCCGAGCTGGAGCTGGAGCACCCATGCCCATGGCCCGCTGGGCACGGCCACCCGCGCCTGCCCACCGGCGCAGCCGCAGGAGACCCGCAAGGTGCCCCACGCAACCGACCGGGCCATCCTCGAAGCGGCCGGCCGATTCGCCTCCCAACGACCGGCCGCCGGCCGCGACGGTTGGCAGTTGCGGGCCGAGTTGCCGTTCGAGGCCAGCCG
>JBIOYL010000120.1:0-2540 GCA_044870185.1 Actinomycetes bacterium
GACGTACAGTGCGGTGGCGAGGGTGTCCAGGTCGGCGTCCACGGGGCCTCCAGGCTCGACGTTGGGTAGCAGCGCCGATCATGGACGCCCTCGCTCGATCCCGCACCCCTTGGAATTACTCGTCTAGACCCCATAGCTACGAGATCTTTCGCCTCAGCAGACCCGTCCCCAGCCGGGATCCCTATGTTCTATGGGCGGCGCGAGGAGCGTGCGCTCCTTGCCGCTCTGCTCGCGGACGCACGTGGGGGGCGCAGCGGCGTGCTGGTGGTTCGTGGCGAGGCCGGCATCGGCAAGCGCACCCTGCTGTGGGACGCGGCCGAGCAGGCCGGCGATTTCCGCCTGCTGCGGGGCGGCGGGGTCGACTTCGAGGTGGAGCTCGCCTTCGCCGCCCTGCACCAGCTGCTGCGGCCGGTGCTGGATCGGCTGGACCGGCTGCCTGCTCCACAGGCCAGCGCGCTTCGGGGGGCGTTCGGGCTCGCCGAGGGCCAGGCCAACCGGTTCCTGATCGAGCTGGCCGTCCTCAGCCTGCTGACCGGCCTGGCCGCCGAGCAACCGGTCCTGTGCCTGGTCACCGACGCCCAGTGGCTGGACCGCCCGTCGGCGGATGCGCTGGTGTTCGTCGCCCGGCGGCTGGGCGCCGAGCGGATCGTGCTGTTGCTCGCCGCCCGCGACGACGACCTGCGCCAGTTCCACGCGCCGGGCCTGCCGGAGCTTCGCCTCGGCGGGCTCGAGCCCGCGGCGGCCGGCCAGCTGCTGGAGGCACGCGCGGGCGAGATCGACCCGGAGGTTCGCGCTCGGCTGATCGAGGAGACCGGCGGGAACCCGCTGGCCCTGTTGGAGCTGCCGGCAAGCCTCAGCGGCGAGCAGCTCGCCGGGCGCGAGCCCCTGCCCGAACGGATTCCCCTGAGCACCAGACTGCAGCGGACGTTCCTGGAGCGCGTGCGGCGGCTGCCGGCGGCGACCCAGACGCTGCTGTTGGTCGCCGCCGCCGAGGGCGCCGGGGACCCGGCCACCGTCCTGGCCGCCGGCCACGCCCTCGGCCTGGGGCCGGAGGCGCTGGAGCCGGCCGAGCGCGCCGGGCTGGTCCACGTCACCGGCCGGCAGCTCGAGTTCTGCCACTCGATGGTCCGCTCCGCCATCTACGACGGCGCCACCTTCATTGCCCGGCAGGCCGCGCACCGGGCCCTCCTCGAGGTGCTCGAGGGCGAGCAGCACGCCGGTCGGCGTGCCTGGCACCTGGCCGCCGCCGCGATCGGGCCGGACGAGCGGGTCGCCAGGGTGCTGGAGGACTCGGCCGACCGCGCCCGGCGGCGAGGCGGTCCCGCCACGGCAGCGGCCGCCCTGGAACGCGCCGCCGCGCTCACACCGGAACGGGCGTCGCGGGTGCGGCGGCTGGTCGCCGCGGCCGAGTACGGCTGGGAGGCCGGGCACGCCGACCGGGCGCTGGCGCTGCTGGACCAGATCGAGCCGGTCACGACGGAGGCGGCCGTGCGCGCCCACATCGCCCACCTCCGCGGCGAGATCGAGCTCGGTGCCGGCACCCCGGCCACCGCCTGCACGCTGCTGGTCGAGGGCGCGGAGCTGATCGGGGAGTCCGAACCGAGCAGCGCCAGGGAGATGCTGGTGCTGGCCACCTGGGCGGCGCTGGCCGCGGGCGACCCGGCCCGTGTCGTCGACCAGATCGGCCCGGCCAGCTCCCGGCTGCCCGGACCGGACGATGTGCGGGTCGAGCGGATCGTCGCAAGCCTGGAAGCGGCCGGGCTTGGACGCAGGTCGCCGGCCGCTGCCACCGCGGACGTGCCGCGCGAGGCGACCACCACCTGGCCACATCCCGCGTTCACCTGGATGTGGCCGATGCTGGTGGTCGCCGAGCCGACCGGCGACGTCACCGCCGACCAGCGGTATGCGAGGTCGGTCGCGGCCCATCGCGCCGCCGGGACGGTCAGCACCCTGACCGTGGGCCTTGCCAACCTCGCGCTGGCCGAGGCCGCCCTGGGCCGGTGGCCCGACGCGATCCGCCACGCCACCGAAGGGCTCCGGCTGGCCAGAGAGATCGGCCAGTCGGCCACGGCCGGCTACTTCCTGGCCATGCTGGCCGGGATCGCGGCAGAACAAGGCCGCGCCGACGACTGTCGGCGCCTCGCCGACGAGGCGCTCGCCGTCGCCGTCCCTCGCCGGCTCGCGGTGGTCGCGGCGTTGGCCTCCTGGACGCTGGCGGCGCTGGATCTGACCGAGGGGCGCCCGGCGGTGGCGCTGGACCGGCTGCAGGCGCTCGGGACCCCCCAGCACCCGACCGCGCACGCCCCCGTCGCGCTGCTGGCGACCGGTACCCTGGTCGAGGCGGCCGCCCACGCGAACCTGCTGGAGAGGATGGAGCCGTTGGTGGCCAGGTTCGAGCGCTGGGCCGACTGGGACCAGCGGGCGTGGACCCGGATGATCGCCAGCGCCGCCTGGAAGTGCCGCTCGGCCTGGGCGCCCTGGCTGATCAGGGCGCGGCAGCGACAGGCGATCATCCGGGTCCACGCCCGCTGGTCCCAGTC
>JBIOYL010000121.1:0-4372 GCA_044870185.1 Actinomycetes bacterium
GAGCGTGGGCTGCTGGCTGCGGTCTGACCGACCAGGATCGAGGCGGGTTGCCAGGGCCCCGGCTGCGAAGACGACCAGCGCACAGCCGATCGGGAACAACAGCTCGTTGACGCCTCGTGCCACGAACGCGGCCACAGCGGGCGGCTTGGGACCGGTCAGCGTCACCAGCGCCAGCATGGCCTCGCCGAAGACGGTGGCGATGACCAGCCCCGCCTCCAAGTGGGCGAGCAGACCGCCCCACGCCTGCCGGCCGACCCACCCCAGCGCCACGCCCAAACAGCCGTACTCGGCTGCCTTGAGCCCCAGCACCCACAACGCGGGCAAGCCGACCCGGGGCCCGGCCACAGCCAACGCCTCCGCCACCCCTTTTTGCAGCATATTGGCGACGGTGAGGGCCAGGGGAGCTGCCAGCAGCCCGCTGAGCCCCATCAGCGGCACGCGCAGCTTGGCGCCTGCCCGCCCGACCGCGATGCCGGTGCACACCAGCAGCGACCAACCCACGCCTTTGACCGTATCGGCCAGCAGCGGCCGCACACCGGCGAAGATCCCGAACCCGGCCGTGGCCAGCAGCACGGCAAGCTGCAAGCTGAGACCAAGCAGGATCGCCAGCCACGCCACCCGCAGCAGCACCGCAGCGTAGCGAGCCGACCCCGTCGGGCGCAGCCCGACCCGTGGGTGCGCACCGGTCACCGGTGCCGGCCTCCCCGGCCAGGCGCAGCGGCATCCCGCGCGGACCCGGCGCTCTGGTGCGCCGGCACGGCGTCCGCCCACCGTCGGCCGACGCCCGCCAGCATGCGCGCCTGGACGACCAGGACCAGGTCGACAAGCGGCGTGACGTCGCCGACGGCGTCCACCGGCACCGTGCTGCCAGCTGCCACGGCGGTCATCCGAGCCAGGTCGCTGCCGTCAGCCCATCCGATGGGGCGCCCGGTGCCGTCGCCGAGCAGCGTGCGGCCGTCCAGCGCGCCCGGGTCGATCACCACGACGACGGACGGGGCGAGGGTGCACCGTCGCGTCCGCTCGCCATCGGTCCATGACGTGCCACGCGATCGACCATGCATCGGGCGTCTCCTTCTGCCCCAAGCCCGCACCCCATTGCAGGCCCCAGACCGCAGCATGCGTCGCCGAACGCGGTCTGGCTGTGCCGCCTGGCACAACACGCAGGTGCCGTTGGACACGTGCCAGCCACAACGATGGCCCAGCGGTTCCTCAAAGATCTTCGACCTCCCGGGCCCGGCGCCGGCTGCGCAGCCTCGTGCTCGCTCACCTGATCGGTGTCGTCGCCGCCCTCCCGCAGGCCAAGCCAGCCGTGCGTCGCAGGCGTCGGGTCGAGAGCAGCACCGCGGCCATCGCCAGCCGCCGGCGGCCACGCAGAAGACGATGGCACCTTCGTCGCGGCCATCCGCAGGCTCAGGCGGCGCAGCTGCGGCGAGGCGACGGTCGACCAGGCGGCGGTGGGCTTGATCCAGTGGGTCTGCGGAGCGCTTGATGCCAGTGCAGCACGGTCGCTGGTGTCACCCGGTACGCGTGAGGACGGGTAAAGCACGCCTGCGCTGGTCTGGCGCAGCCAGGACGCTGTGCTGCCATACGGCGAAGGGATCGGCCGCTTGATCAGCGGCATCCGCTCGGCATAGCGGAGCGTGTTGCCCATCGCGTAGCGAGCCGGTTCGAAGGCCAGTTCTCGATGCTGTTCACCGCGAACCTGGGCGTCGAAGCGCATCACGTGTGGGAACAACGGGTGCCGATCTGGCGCCCTCGCTTCGGAGGCGGCTATCCAGTTGTAGCCTGCGCTGCGGCAACCGTAGCCATCCTGCCTGCCGCCCCGGCAGCGGTGGCGGTCACGAGGAGGAGCAGGACATGCGGATCGGCATCGGCCTCCCCAACCCCGTGCTCGACGTGCCCGGACCGCTGCTGGTCGCCTGGGCCAAGCACGCCGAGGACCAAGGGTTTTCCACCCTGGCCACCATCGACCGGATCGCCTACCCCAGCTACGACTCGCTCACCGCCCTGACCGCGGCCGCCGCAGCGACCGACCGGATCGGCCTGCTCACCAACCTCCTGCTCGAACCCGCCTACAACCCCGTGCTGCTGGCCAAGGTCACCGCGAGCCTCGACCAGCTCTCGGGCGGCCGGCTCACCCTCGGCCTGGGCGTGGGAACAAGACCCGACGACTACCAGCTCACCGGCCGGTCGTTTGCCGATCGCGGCAAGCGGTTCGACGCCGACCTGGAGCTGCTGCACCGGGCCTGGGCGGGCGAGCCGGTGGCCGGCAGCCCGTTCCCGGTCGGCCCGCCGACCACCCGGGGCCACATCCCGCTGCTGATCGGTGGGCAGCCGGGGCTGGCCGCGCCGCGGGCGGTGCGGTGGGGCGCCGGCTTCACCATCGGGGGCGCCCCGCCCGAGCTGGCCGGCGGCATGATCCAAGGGTTCAGGGCCGCATGGGAGCAGGCCGGCGGCGCCGGGCAGCCGCCGGTCGCCGCCCTGTCCTACTTTTCGCTGGGTGAGCAGCACACCGAGGAGTCGCTGCGCAACCTGCGCACCTACTACGGGTTCCTGGGGGAGTGGGCGGAGGGCATCGCCATGGGGACGCCGCGCACCCCCTCGGCGGTGCGGGAGCGGGCCGCGGCCTTCGAGGCGCTGGGGGTGGACGAGCTCATCTTCGACCCGACCGTGGCCGACCTGGACCAGGTGGACCAGCTCGCCGACGCGGTCGGGTGACCACCGCGTCCGTCGGCCCCCAACCGACAACGTGACCGCAGGACGATCGTGCCATGACCCAGCAGGTGCCGAGCTGGTCTCCGTCGGCTGTGATCTCGTCGAACAAGATGTGGTCAGCAGGGCTTGCGGCCTCAGTGTTGGCGCATACAGGCTCGCCCGGGGCCCCGCGGATCCTGCGGGGCCTCCAGGCTTGCAGGGTCGGCGACCTGCAGGCGTGCACCGCGTCGGCGAGATTGAAGACGACCTCCTGGTCGATGCGTGGTTACCATGCGCGGGATGGACGCGACGGGGACGGGGACGGTGTATGCCGCCCTGGGCGACTCGATGTCGATCGACGACTACGCCGGCGGCCCGGGCCGCGGGGCCGCGAGCCTGCTGTGGCGCAACCGCGACGACGACCTCCCGGCCTGGGCCGGCCGGGACCTGACCGCCCACCACCCCGCCGCGCGGCTGGTGCTGCTGGCAAGCGACGGCGCGACCTCCACCACGGTCGCCCGCCAGCAGCTTGGGCGGCTGCGCCGGCTGGAGCTCACCCCGACGCTGGCCACGGTGACCATGGGCGGCAACGACCTGCTGGCCGCCTACGGCGACCCTACCGCCGCCCGACGGGCGCTCCGAACGGTGGTCGACAACGGCCGGCTGGTCCTGGCCGGCTTGCGCGAGCTGATGGCGCCCGGGGCGCCGATCGTGGTCGCCACTGTCTATGACCCAAGCGACGGCAGCGGGGACGCCGGCCGGCTCGGCCTGCCGCCCTGGCCGGAAGCGCTCGACCTGCTGGCGGAGCTCAACCGGGCGTTGCGGGCGCTTGCCAAGGACCACCAGGCGCTGGTGGCCGACGTGCATGCCCGTTTCCTCGGCCACGGCTTGGCGGCCGGCGACCCCACCCAGCCGGCCGCGCCCACCCAACCGGGACCTGTGGTACTGCGGTCTGATCGAGCCCAACGCCTGGGGCGCCAGCGAGATCCGGGCCGCCTTCTGGGAGGCGTTGGCGTTCGTGGGCGCAACGCGGTCATGACGGTTGCACAGCTGCGCATTCAGCGCCCTGGTGGCGCGACGTTAGGTCTGGTCATCGCGGGATGGTGCAAGTTGGGTGCGCAGGAACGGATCAGGGACAGATCGGAACAGCAGCAGCCAGCGCCCAGTGTCCCTGAGCTATGAGGTTCCCCCGCTTTCTCGGAGGCTTCCGAAGCTGGTCCACTGGGACCACGAGCAAGGAGGAAGCCCCGATGGCAGCACCCCGCAAGTACCCGCTGGAACTCAAGCAGCGGGCCGTGCGGTTGTGGCGCGACAGCTAGCCACGCCGCCCGATCGCCCACGTCGCCCACGAGCTCGGCGTCCACCCCGAGCTCCTGCGGACCTGGATCCGCCGCGACCAGGCCGACCATGACCAGCGTCATGGCCTGCTGACCAGCGCCGAGCGAGAAGAGCTGCAGCGGCTGCGCAAGCGGGTGGTGGAGCTGGAGCGAGCCAACCAGATCCTCAAGGCGGCCAGTGCCTGGTTCGCCCAGGAGCTCGACCCGACCCGGCGACGGTCATGCGGTTCGTCACCAGCCATCGTGACCGCTTCGGGGTCGAGCCCATCCTCCGGGTGCTGGAGATCCCCACCTCGACCTTTTACGGCTTCCTGGCGCGCCAGCAGCGGCCCAGCCCGCGC
>JBIOYL010000122.1:0-10018 GCA_044870185.1 Actinomycetes bacterium
TGGTGCAGGCGAAGGTGGCCAGGCGGTTGCGCTGGCGGGCGTAGGCGGCGGCGGCGTGGACCATGCCCTGCTCGTTGCGGGCCATGTAGTAGCGCAGCCGGTCGGCGTACTGCTGCAGGGCCTGGCCCATGCCGGCCACGTTGCCGTGCCCGAAGATGCCGAAACAGCCGGCGAACAGGCGCTGCTCGTGCCCGTCGCGCTCGGTGTACTGGTTGGCCAGGAACTCGACCAGGGCCTGGGCCGTGGTCAGCCGCCGCGTCGACCTCGATGTCATTGGCGCCCCTCTCGTTCGCCTGCCGCCGCCGCGGTGTCCGCCGGCCGGTGGCGCCCCCCCGGTCCGGTCATGGGCAGGCGGGGGTCGACCGCCTGCTCGGCCCAGCTCGCCCGCACCCAGGCGTGGGCGGGGTCGTCGCAGAAGCGCCACACCCGCTCCTGGCCGGGGCCGGCCATGACGTTGAGGTAGTACATGTCGTAGCCGGGCGCGGCGATCGACGGCCCGTGGTAGCCGTAGGGGACGAGCACCACGTCGCCGCTGCGCACCTCGGCGCACACGTCGATCTCCCGCCCCGGGCCGGAGCTGTAGATCCGCTGGTAGCCCAGCCCGGGGCTGCCGGCGTGGCCGGCGATCTCGAAGTAGTAGATCTCCTCCAGCACCGCCTCGTCCTCGCGCTGCTCGTCGTGCTTGTGCGGCGGGTACGACGACCAGTTGCCGCCGGGGGTGAGCAGCTCGACGGCGATGAGCTTGTCCGCCTCGAACGTGTCCGGCCTGCAGAAGTTGTTGACCTGGCGGCTGGCCGGCCCGGCCCCGCGCAGCTCCACCGGGACGCCGTCGGCCGGGCCGTAGCGGGCGGGCAGGCGGCGCCGCGCCCGCGCCGACGGCAGCGCGAAGCGTCCGCCGCCCGCCGACACGACCTCGACGCGGGCGTCACGTGGCGCGTAGACGAAGTCGGTCACCCGCGAGAACACGTCCTCGCGTCCGGAGACCTCGAAGCGCTGCCCGTCGCAGGTGACCACGCAGCCGCCCGCCAGCGGCAGCACCAGCAGCTCGTCGTCGCCGGTGTCGAAGGCGTGCGCGCCGCCCGGCGCCAGCTCGAGCACGCGCAGGCCGCCGTGGCCCCAGCCGGCCTGCTCGGGCGTGACGACCAGCGCGAACGCGCCCTCGGCGCTGCTGCCTCGCGGCAAGTGATACTTGGCGTCCATGGCCGGATCCTCCCGCGTCACAGCAGGCGCACCGCGGCGTCGACCGCGGCCGCCACGTCGTCGTCGGGCGGGTACAGCAGCGACCGGCCGACCACCAGGCCACAGACGTTGGGCAGCTCCAGTGCCTTGCGCCAGCGCTCGAAGGCGGCGTCCTGGTCGGCGCTGACCTCGCCGCCCAGCAGCAGCGCCGGCAGCGTGGTCGCGGCGACGACGCGTGCCATGTCGTCGACCACCGGCAGCTTGAGCCAGGTGTAGGCCGAGGTGGTGCCGAGGCCGGCAGAGACGGTCGTGGCGCGGATCATCGCCTCGGCGCTCAGGTCGTTGCGCACGCGCCCGTCGAGGCGGTGGGAGATGAACGGCTCGATCATGGCCATGCGCCGCTGTTCGGCCAGCTCGCTGACCGCGCGGGCGCAGGCCTCCAGGGTGGCCGCCGTGGCGGGGTCGTCCGGGTCGATGCGCAGCAGCATCTTGCCGCCCTCGTAGCCCATGGCCGCGACGGCGGCCGCGTCGTAGCCGGTGAAGCGGTCGTCGATCTCGAAGACCGTCCCGGCCAGCCCGCCGCGGTTCATGGAGCCGACCACGACCTTGTCGTCGAGCGCCCCGAGCAGCAGCAGGTCCTCGACGATGTCGGGGGTGCCGAGCACGCCGTTGACGCCGGGCCGCGACAGGGCCAGGCAGATCCGGTCGAGCAGCTCGACGCGGTCGGCCATGGCCAGCGGGTGCGGGCCGGCGCGCAGCGCGCCGCGGGCCGGATGGTCGGCGGCGATCATCATGAGCTTGCCGCGCTGGTTGAACAGCGACGCCGGCCGCGCCCGCCCGGCGGCCGCCTGCGCGATCGCCTCGGGGTGCCGGGTGCGGGCCTCGAGGATGGTGCGGTACTGCTCCTCACGCATCGACGGCCTCCCGGAGCAGGGTCTCGACCTCGGTGGCGTCGGGCATGGCGTCGGCGCAGGCCAGCCGGGAGGCGACGATGGCGCCGGCGGCATTGCAGAACCGCAGCAGCCGCTCCAGGTCCCAGCCGGCCAGCAGCCCGTGGCACAGCGCCCCGCCGAAGGCGTCGCCGGCACCCAGGCCGTTGACGACCTTGACGGGCACCGGCGGGACCTCGACCTGGGTGTGGGCGTCGGTGGCCAGCACGCCCTTGGGTCCCTGCTTGACGACCGCGAGATCGACGCCGCGGTCGCGCAGCGCCTGGGCGGCGGCCTTCGGCTCGCGCACGCCGACGGCGGTGTCGCACTCGTCGAGGTTGCCGACCGCCACGGTCACGTGGTGCAGCGCCAGCTGCACCCAGGTGCGCGCCTCCTGCTGCGAGGTCCAGAACATCGGTCGGTAGTCCAGGTCCAGGATGGTGATGCCGGATTTTTCCCGCGCCTCCAGCGCGGTGAGGGTGGCCCCCCGGCTGGGCTCCTGGCTCAGCCCGGTCCCTGTCACCCAGAACACCCGGGCGGCCCGGATCGCGTCGAGGTCGAGCTCGGCGGCGGCGATCTCCAGGTCGGGGGCCTTGGGGTAGCGGTAGAAGTACAGCGGGAAGTGGTCGGGCGGGAAGATCTCGCAGAAGGTCACCGGGGTGGGCAGGCCCGGCACCGCGCTGACGTAGCGGTCGTCGACGCCGAACTTGCGCAGCGCGTCGTGCAGGAACTCGCCGAACGGGTCCGCGCCGGTGCGGGTGATGACCGCGCTGCGCCGGCCGTAGCGGGCCGCGGCCACGGCGACGTTGGTGGCGCTGCCACCCAGGTACTTGCCGAAGCTTTCGACCTCGCGCAGGGACACGCCGACCTGGAGCGGGTAGACGTCGACGCCGATGCGTCCCATCGTCAGGACGTCGAGGGGCTCGCTCACCTGGCGAGCTCCGCGAGGAAGGCGAGGCTGGCGCGCACGTCGGCCACCGGGCCCTGGCCCGCCGGGGGCTCGGCGGCGAGGATGGTGTCCTGCTCCATCACGTACCAGCCGGTGTAGCCGTGGGCCTCCAGCTCCCTGACGATCCCGGCGATGTCGACGTCGCCCCGGCCGAGCGGCCGGTACATCCCCTGCCGGACGGCCTCGGTGTAGGTCAGCTCGCCGGCGCGGACCCTGGCGGCGAGCGCGCCGTCGACGTCCTTGAGATGGACGTGGGCGATCCGGCCGGGCACCTGGGTGGCGAGCGCGGCCGGGTCGGTGCCGCCGATGAGCAGGTGGCCGGTGTCCAGGCACAGCGGGATGGTGGACCCGGCGAGCACCCGGTCCACCTCGTCGCTGCGCTCGACCACGGTGCCGACGTGCGGGTGCAGGGTGGCGTCGACGCCGCGCTCGCGGGCCGCGCTGCGGATCCGGTCGAGGTTGGCGAACAGCGTCGCCCACTGGGCCTCGTCGAGCTCGACGCGCTGGTCGTAGCCGCTGCCGCCGGTGTCGGCGGACAGCACCAGCGTGCCGGCCTCGGCGGCCACGAAGGACGCCAGCGCCGGTGCGATCGTCGTCATGACGTCGCGGGCGGGGTCGTGCAGGACGACCGGGACGAAGCCGCCGACCGCGGCCAGCCCGTAGGCGGCGAGCAGGCTCGCCTTGTCGGCCGGCGCGTCGGGCAGGAAGCCGTCGGGCCCGAACTCGGTGGCGACCAGCCCGACCGCGCGCATCTCGCCGAGCACGCGGTCCGGCCGCAGCTGGTGGCCCCACCCGGGCACCTCGCACACGCCCCACGAGATGGGAGCGCCGGCCACACGATCCAGCAGCATCAGCGTGCGTCCGTCACCCGGAGCGGACGGCGCTCGGCTGGCGCCGGCGTGCCGGACTCGGCGGGCGCCGCGGCGGTGCGCTCGGCGGGCGCCACGCGGCTGCGCGCGGCGGGCGTCGCGTCGGCCAGTCCCACTCGCATGTGCGCCTCCCACCGTGGTCGCCCCGGGGTTGCGTGCGGGTGTCTCAAGGTAACGACATGATTACTTTCCTGTCAATAGCCTATGCTGTCATAATGACGACAGGAACAAGATAACAGGGGTAGGAACGCGGGAACACCGACGGTCATCCTCGAGCGGCACAGCCAAGGAGGACTTGGTGACGTTCTCGCCAGCGTCGATCCCGGTGGACCGGACCAGCCCGGTGCCGCTCTACTACCAGGTGGCCCAGGAGCTCGAGCGCGCCATCATGTCCGGCGAGCTGGCGCCCGGCACCCGCCTGGACAACGAGATGGTCCTCGCCGACCAGCTTGGTCTGTCCCGCCCGACGGTGCGCCGCGCGATCGAGTACCTCGCCGACCGCGGCTACCTGGTGCGCAAGCGCGGCGTGGGCACCGAGGTCGTCCATCCCAAGGTGCGGCGGCCGGTCGAGCTCACCAGCCTGTACGACGACCTGGCCGTGAGCGGACAGAACCCGCGCACGCGGGTGCTCTCGCTGGAGACCGTGCCCGCCAGCGACGCCGTCGCCCACGCGCTCAGCGTCGACGAGGGCAGCCCGGTGATCGCGCTGGAGCGGCTGCGCTACGCGCAGGACGAGCCGCTCGCCGTCATGCGCAACTACCTCCCGCCCGGGCTGGTCGAGCTCGACCCCGAGCTGCTGGAGCGGACCGGGCTGTACCGGCTCATGCGCTCGGCCGGCGTCCGGCCGCACCTCGCCGCGCAGACCATCGGCGCGCGGGCGGCCACCGCGGAGGAGGCCCGGCTGCTGCACGACACCAAGGGCGCGCCGCTGCTCACCATGCAGCGCACGGCCTACGACGACATGGGGCGGGCGGTCGAGTTCGGCAGCCACCTCTACCGCGCCTCGATGTACTCGTTCGAGCTGGTCCTCGTGAGCCGCTCCTAGCGTCAGCCTGGTTCCGACGCCATTCCCCGCCAGCCGCGCAGCAAACGCTCGATCTCCTACGGGTGCACAGCCGCCCGCCCAGGGGGCCTGGCGGGCAGGCGACCGGTGTGACCGAATCGAGGCCGATCAGCCGTTGGAGTGGTCCCAACCGTTCGTCGCGTTGTGACCTGCCCGGAGGACGCTTGGCGTGTGGCATCGCCGCCACGCCCGACCGAAAGGCAGGCCTCCATGCGCCCATCCCGCACCCTCCTGGTCGTGGCCTCCGTGGCCGCGCTGGCCGTCGCCGGCTGCGCGACCCGCCCGGCCGGCCACCCGCCCGCCGCTCGCGCGCCGGCAGCAGCCAGCACCGGGGCGCCGGCAGCCCCGGCCGGCTCCCAGCCCGGCACTGCACCGGCGGCGCTGCCGGCAGCCGCATCCGCCTCGCCGGCGACGCCCGTCGGCTCGCCGGGCCAGCCGTCCTGGCCGACCGGGCCGCGCAGCACGCCCCAGACCGACCCGGCCGCCCTGCTCGTGGCGATCCGGACCGGCCGCCACGCGACCTTCGACCGGGTGGTGTTCGAGTTCCGCGGCCGGGTGCCCGGCTACGACATCAGGTACGTGCCCGCCGTGACCCAGGATCCCTCCGGCCGGCCGGTCGCGCTACGGGGACGGGCGTTCCTGCGCGTGGCCTTCCGCCACGCCAGCGCGGTGGAGCAGCTCGCCGCCGGCTGCCCGCCGTACCGGGCGACCTACACCGGGCCGCGCACCATCACCACCAGCTTCGCCTCGCTGCGACAGCTCGAGCTGGCCGGCGACTTCGAGGGCTACCTGAGCTTCGGTGTCGGCCTTGGCCAGCGCGTCGGCTTCCGCGTCCTCGAGCTCACGGACCCGTCCAGGGTGGTGCTCGACGTCGCCCACGCGCCCACGCCGCCGCGGCCGTTCCCCGGGATCTGGGACATCCGCACCTGGGCGCAGGCCCGAGCCGTCCAGCAGGCGGTGGATGACGGCCACCAGCCCTGGCGGACCGATCCCGCCCAGGTGGTGGCCGCCTACACCCGTGCGGTCCTGCTGCCAGGATCGGCCCAGCCGCTCGTCCGGCAGGTCGGCCCCCACACCTTCCAGGTGCGCAAGCCCGGCGGGGAGGTGATCGCGACCGTGCAGGTGACCCAGCCGCTGCGGCAGGGACCCGGCGGCATCTGGGTCGTCACCCACGTCGACCGCATCGCCTGAATCGCCTGATCGGTTCGCACGTCAGCAACTGCCCATGCCGGGGCGGCACACGAGCAAGGGGAGGGCCCGACGCCCTCCCCTTGCTTGCTTCCCGACTACACGGCCTGGGTCGAACGACGCCTGCCGCCAGGCGTCCATCGGCGGTCTCGACCGAGCCGGGGACCCGTGGCAGCCGTCACCGCGGCGGGCGATGGTGACTCCTCCCCCTGCCTTCGGAGGGGGCTTCTCGCCGAAGCGAAGGCCAAGCCCTGACCTACAACCCGAAGGCTGCGCGATGAGCGTAGCATGCGTCCCCGACAACGATCCTGCCCCAGCGCCGATTCCTCTGCCGCCTGACCGCGGCAGTCCTCTCGCCGCATCCCCATGGCGACGCCGCGACCACAGCGCCAGCGGGCCGGGCTCCTGCCTGGTCTCGCGCTCCTGCGCGCCTACCAGCGGCCCTGGCTGCGCGGCGATGTGCTGGCCGGCGTCACCGTGGCGGCCTATCTGATCCCCCAGGTGATGGCCTACGCCGGCCTGGCCGGCCTGCAGCCCGTCGTCGGGCTGTGGGCGGCCCTGCCATCCCTGGCGATCTATGCGCTGCTCGGCTCGGCTCGGCAGCTGTCGGTGGGACCGGAGTCCACGACCGCCCTCATGACGGCGGCCGCGGTCGGACCGCTCGCAGCCGGTGACCCCGCACGCTACGCCGCCCTTGCGGCCGCGCTCGCCGTCGTCGTCGGGCTGTTGTGCCTGCTCGCATGGGCGTCGCGGCTCGGCTTCCTGGCCGACCTGCTGTCGAAGCCGATCCTGGTCGGCTATCTGGCCGGGGTGGCCGTGATCATGATCGTCGGGCAGCTGGAGAAGGTCACCGGGATCCCGGTCGAAGGGGGAACCATCGTCGGCGAGCTCGCCTCGTTCGTCCGCGGTATGCGCAACGTGCAGGCCGGCACGCTGCTGTTCGCCGCCGTGACCCTTGCCTTCATCCTCGTGGTCCGGTCCCGGTTCCGCACGGCGCCGGGTCCGCTGCTCGCCGTGCTGGCGGGCATCGCGGTGGTGACCGCCTTCGACCTGGACCGCCACGGCGTCGCGGTGGTCGGGGAGATCCCCGCCGGTCTGCCGCACCCGGCCATGCCCGACCTTGACGACCTCCAGCGGCTGCTGCTGCCGGCGGTCGGCGTCCTGGTGGTCGGCTACAACGACAACGTGCTGACCGCGCGGGCGTTCGCCGCGCGCGGCGACTACGAGGTGAACGCCAACCAGGAGTTCCTCGCGCTCGGTGCGTCGAACCTCGGCACCGGGATGTTCCAAGGCTTCCCGGTGAGCAGCAGCGGCAGCCGCACGGCCATCGGCAACGCGACCGGCAGCCGGACGCAGCTGTTCTCGCTGGTCGCCCTCGCCTGTGTGCTCGCGGTCCTGCTGTTCCTCCGCCCGCTGCTCGCCGCGATCCCCAAGGCCGTGCTCGGGGCGATCGTCGTGTACGCGGCCATCCTGCTGATCGACCTCCCAGGGTTCCGGCGGCTCGCGGCGTTCCGTCGCAGCGAGCTGGTGCTCGCGCTTGCCGCGCTCGCCGGCGTGCTCGTGTTCAACATCCTGTACGGCGTGCTGCTGGCGGTCGGCCTGTCGGTTGCGGACATGCTGCGACGGGTGGCCCGCCCACATGACGGCATCCTCGGCCTGGTTCCCGGACTGGCCGGCATGCACGACGTCGACGACTACCCGCAGGCGAAGACGATCCCCGGGCTGGTCGTGTACCGCTACGACTCGCCGCTGTTCTTCGCGAACGCGGAGGATTTCAAGCGCCGGGCGCTCGCCGCCGCCGATGACCATCCCGGGCCGGTCGACTGGTTCCTGCTCAACGTCGAGGCCAACGTCGAGGTCGACATCACCGGGCTGGAGGCCGTCGAAGCCGTGTGCGTCGAGCTCGAGCGCCGGGGGACGGTCTTGGCGCTGGCCCGCGTCAAGCAGGACCTGCTCAAGGAGCTGAAGGCGTTCGGGCTGGTCGACAGGATCGGGATGGAACGCATCTTCCCCACCCTCCCGACGGCGGTGGAGGCCTACGAGCAGTGGTGCCGGGCCAACCGACGGCGAGGGGGACCGCCCGGCGCCGTGGACGGATAGGGTGCGGACGCGTTGCGCCTGCTGCCGGGCGCCGTCGGGTGCGGCCATGGCGGCTCGCGACGTCCTAGGGCGAAGTGGCCGGGCGGCCGGCGATCAGCCGGAACAGGTTCCCGACCGTGGAGGTCGTCAGTGCGACCGCCGCCTGGGCGGGGGCGAACCCTGGCGCGTGCTTGGGGATGCGCACCCGCAGCGCCCCGGGCAGCGACTCGAACACCAGCGGCGGATCCATCAGCAGCGCCTCGCCGTCGATGCCGATCTCCACCGGAGCGTCGGAGTCGACCACGAAGCGCGGCGTGGTCCACTCCAGCCAGCCGTGGAAGCTGCGGATCCTACCGGCGGCCTCCAGGCGCACGAACGTGGCGGCGTCCCTGGCGTTGGCGATCCGGGCGGTGACCACGCCCAGGGTGCCGGTGTCGAGCCGCTCGCGGGTGCCCCGGCCGCCCAGGTGGTCGAGCTGGTAGGGGCCGTTGGAGACCAGGCCCAGGTGGGCGGTGGCGTACTGGGTGCCGTCGGGGCCGGTGAAGCGCAGGTCGAACGGCGCGGCGTCGGGCCCGAGCATGCCCGGCAGCAGGTCCGCGGCGGTCTTCAGCTTGGCGTCGCGGTAGCCCTTGGACTGCACGATCTTGGCGTACAGGCCCATCGAGGCGTTGTTGACGAACACGCGGCCGTTCACCCGTGCCAGGTCGATCGGGCGTTCGATGCCGTCGACGAACGCGTCGAGCGCGCCGACCACGTCGTCGCGGTCCAAGCCGAGGTCCAACGCGAAGTGGTTGCGGGTGCCGGCGGGCACGCACACGTGGGGGACGCCGTGGGCCATGGCGACGGTGGCCACCAGCGCCTGCGAGCCGTCCCCGCCGGCCATGCCGAGCACGTCGGCGCCGCGGGCGATGGCGTCCTCGGCGAGCTGGCGCAGGTCGTCGCCAGGGCCGAGCACGACCGGCTCGATGCCGCGTGTGCGGCACTGGTCGACGAGCTCGAACCGCTCGGCCTTGCCACCGCCGGACTTGGGGTTCATCAGCAGGACGGGGTGGTGCGGGCGCGGGGTAGGCGTGCCAGTGACGGGCCGTGCCCGCAGGGTGCGCGGGTCGCGGGCCAGGGCGTAGCGGGCGGCCCCGCCAGAGACCACCACGAGCGCGATCGCCACGAGCAGCGGGACGCCCCGGTGGTCGGCGGTCAGGGTGAGCACGAGCACGGCCGCCAGGCCCGCCACGGCGAGCGCCGCGCCGACGACCCGGAGGACCCCGCGACGCGACAGCGCGTACCACAGGCCGACCACGGCCACGTCGATCGCGACGACGGCGGCGAGCAACCGCCAGACGTTGCCGACGATGCCGAACAGCAACGCCACCATCGCGCCAGCCAGGCACACCACCGCCAGGGTCGCAGCCAGACGGCGTCCAGGTGCCGTGTCCGTTGCGCTCATGCGACCCCCCTCGTCACGGCCTGCGCCCGCGCCGGCCCGTTCTGCCACCCGGCCGCGTCGCCGGCCTGGAGGGTTGGACGCCTCGACCGCCGGCGTGGCCGCTGCCCCCGCCCGGACGCTCCCTGGGGGCCGATCCCGGCTGCTCGGTTGGGATGCGCCGCGCGGCGAACAGCGCGAGCAGCCCGATGCCGGCGAGCACCACGAGCGCGGCGCGAAGCCCGTCGAGCCGTGCCTCCTGGTTGACGTCGAGGATCGCCTTCGAGGTCTGCTCGCTTGCACCTGCCTGGTCGAGCGCCGCTTGGAGGTCCGCGTCCGAGA
>JBIOYL010000123.1:0-9767 GCA_044870185.1 Actinomycetes bacterium
AGGCAACGCCCCTGGCCGGACCAGAGGCGCCGGGCCGGTCAGGGCAGCCGCACGTAGCCGTTGCGGGCCTTCCACAGGAAGTACTTCTCGAACAGCAGCTTGGCCGCGTGCGACTGCGGGCCGGGGATCATCACCCCGGCCTTGCGGGGCGGCAGCATCTTGTCGGCCAGGATCAGCACGCCGTTGTTGCCGGCGTCCATGACGCACACCGCCGGGATGTCGCCGAACTCCTTGTGCGCGGCCGGCTGCTCGCCGCGGACCTGCGCGGCGATGTTCTCGGCGGCCACATGGGCCTGCGCCTCGGTGGGGAAGCCGGTCTTGGGCACGCCGACGGGCACGGCGGTGGTCCACGGCACCGTGACCGCCGCGGCGATGCCGACCGCGTAGACGTTGGGATAGGCGGTGGACTGGTAGGTGTCGCGCACCGGCACGTAGCCGTTGCCGTCGGCCAGGCCCTGGACGGTGCGGACGACCTCCTGGCCGACGAACGGCGGGACGAGCATGGCGTAGGCGAAGTCCAGCATCCGCCCGTCGGCCAGCAGCAGCTTGCCCGGCGCCACCTCCGCCATCGCCGTGTCGGTGATGGCCTGGATGCCTTCCTTGCGGCAGAACATGCCGAGCAGCTTCTCCCCACCGGGCAGCCCGCCGATGCCGAAGTGGCCAAGAAACGGCTCGGCGGTGACGTAGGTGAGCGGGACCTTGCCGCGCAACCCGGCTTTCTTGAGCTGGTAGGACAGGTTGAACAGGAACTCGTAGGCGGCGCCGAAGCAGCCGGCCCCCTGGGTGGCGCCGACCACGACCGGGCCGGGGTGGGCGAGGAAGCGCCGCCAGCCCTCGCCGGCGTGGATGGCGTCCTCGAGCGTGGTGATCGTGTAGGCAGCGTTGGCGGCATCCAGGCCCGGGATGACGTCGTAGTCGTTGCGGTAGCCGGTGGCGATGACCAGGTAGTCGTAGGGGTGGCTGCCGTGGGTGGTGTCGACCTGCCGGGCCGCCGGGTCGATGCGGGTGGCCGCCGCGTGCACGAAGTCGACGCCGTGCGACTCGAAGGTCGGGGCCAGCGGGAAGGTGATGTCTTGTGGGCGGCGCTTGCCGAACGGCAGCCAGATCAGCGACGGGTTGAACAGGAACCGGTCGGACGCGGCGACGACCGTGACGTCGACGTCGCCCTGGAGTTCATGCTTGACGCTGAGCGCCGCGGTGAGCCCGCCGAAGTTGCCGCCGAGCACCAGCACCTTCTTGCGCATGACCATCACCTTTTCCGTGGAGCCGACGCTCCCAGCCTGCCACCTGCGCCCCGCGAACCTGAACAGCCAAAGGTCCCTGGTATGAGGGGACCAAGGACCTGCCGACGGCTTGGACGGCTGCCGACGGCTGGCGGGCCCGCGGGAGCGGTCGAGGCGCCAGCCGCCCCAACGGAGTGTTCGCCGCCTACAGCGCTCGTGCATGACTCGTAGCCGTGGCGGCGGCCAACCCCAATGCCGGTCAGTTGCCATGGAACGGCGGTGGGCCGTTCCGCTTTGACGCTCGATACGGCGGTGGGCATGTCCAGATGAGCGAACGGCTTTGCTGGCGGCTCGGTCATCGGTTCGCAGCCGTTGGAATGGGTGCTCATCGACGTCGCAAGAGGGGCGGTATCGCCGATGGTCCCGACAGCGCGCATCCGCCGCTATTGGTCGAGCGGATGGCGCCACCGCAGGCCGGGGAACCGGCTGAAGTCCCGGTCAGTGGTGATCCACTCGCTGCCCGACTCGATTGCCAGCGCCGCGAAGTAGGCATCCGGCACGAGGTTGCCCTTGACGCCCGCTGTTCGGCAGAGCCGGGTGAAGAGGTCCCAATGCCGCTGACCGGGCTCGACCGGTACGCAGTTCGGTTGCGTGCGGAGGGTCTCCGCGAAGCCGAGCGCGGTCTCCATGGGTGTGGGTCGCCTGAACACCTTATGGTTGGTCACGATCCGAAGGAAGCCGCTGAGCACCAGGTCGGACATGCCGTACGGCTCCTGGCCGGTGAGGAGGTCACGAAGCCAGTCGGCGTAGTCCTGGTGTCGGGGGACGTCAAGGCGGTGCGCGTAGACCAGGACGTTGACATCAACCAGGCGCATCGCCGGCGGTTGGGTCGTCCTGTTCCATCAGGTCGAGCAGGGCCGCGCCGTCGTCCAGGTCCACGCCTGGCTGCACCCCGCCCTCGCCGAACACAGGAAGCTCGACGGCCCCCCGGACGGCCCGGCGGCGCCGGTGCAGGCTCTCCCGGAGCGCGTCCTCGACCACGGCGGCCAGGCTCCTGCCCGTCCGGGCCGCTACCTGCTTGGCCTCGGCGAGCAGGGCGTCGTCGAGGTTGATCGTCGTTCGCATGCATCAAAGCATATAACTATTGCATCATGATGTCAACGCCACGACCGGACGCCTCCGCGGCATCGTGCAGCAGGAGGCGTCCGGGGTCGGCTTGTCAGCGGGAGGCGTCCGGCGCGGCGGTCGAGACCGGTCGGTGGGAGGCTGGCTCGGTGGGGGCGGGCGAGGGGGCGACCCGGAGCAGGCGGGCGGCCCAGGACGGCAGCCACCAGTTCCAGCGGCCGAACAGCGAGACCAGCGCCGGGACCAGCAGGGCGCGGACCACGGTGGCATCCAGCAGGATGCCGGCGCCGAGCCCGGTGGCCATGATCTTGATGTCGGTGCCCGGCGCGCTGGCCAGCGACACGAACGACAGGAACAGGATCAGCGCCGCGCTGGTCACCAGCCGCCCGGTGCGGCCCAGCCCCTCGGTGATGGCGGTGACGGTGGAGCCGCTGTGGTCGTAGGCCTCGCGCATGCGGGCCAGGATGAACACCTCGTAGTCCATGGACAGCCCGTACAGGAACGCGAAGGTCATCAGCGGCACCCAGAAGGTGATCGCGCCGGTGGCGGGGATGCCCCAGATCGCCTGCGAGCCGTAGCCGCGCTGCCACACCAGCACCAGCACCCCGTAGGCGGCGCCGACCGAGACCAGGTTGCACAGCACCGCCTTGGCCGGCAGCAGCAGCGACCGGAACGCCCGTGCCAGCAGCACGAAGGTGACGGCGGCGATGACGCCGAGCATGAGCGGGAAGTTGCCGTAGATGGCGTCCAGGCCGTCGAGCAGGCCCGCGCCGGCGCCGCCAACCTGCGCGCCGGGGAGCTCGGCGGCGACCGTGTCGCGCACCCGGGTCACCACCTGCCAGCCGGCGCTCGTGCCGGGCTCGTCGGAGGGGAGCACGGTGACCAGCGCGGTGCCGTCGCGGCGCCACGCCGGGCCCGCGGGCGCGACCGCGTCGCGCACGCCGGCCACGCCGGCCAGCCGCACCGCGGCCGTGGCCGGGTCGGTGCCGGCGGGCACCAGCACCTCGATGGGGCTGAGCACCCCGGCGGGCACGCCGGCCCGCTCGAGCGCGGCCAGGCCCTCGGCGGCCGGGCCGGCGCCGGCCAGGGTGTCGGCCTTGGCGTCGCCGACCTGGATGCCGAGCGCGGCGGCGCCGAGGGCGACCAGGACCGCCGCGGCACCGAGCGCCGCCGCCCAGCGGCCCTTGACGACGCCGTGCGCCCAGGCGGTCCAGCCGCGGCTGGCGTGCGTCTCGCTGCGCAGCCGGGGCCAGTCGAGCCGGCGACCCACCGAGGCCAGCAGCACGGGCAGCAGCGTGACCGCGACCAGCACGCTGACCAGCGGGATCAGCATGCCGCCGAAGCCGATCGAGCGCAGGAACGGCACCGGCAGCAGCACCAGCGCCACCAGCCCGATGGCCACGGTCACGCCGCTGAACACCACCGCCCGGCCGGCGCTGGCCATGGCGCGGTGGACCGCCTCGGCGGCGGGGTGGCCGTGGGCGAGCTCCTCGCGCCAGCGGGTCACCAGCAGCAGCGAGTAGTCGATCGCCACCCCGAGGCCGATGAGCGCCACCAGGAACTGCACGATGAAGTTGACGTCGGTGACGGTGGTCAGGCCGAGGATCACCAGGAAGGTGGTCAGGATCGACACGGCGGCGATCAGCAGGGGAACCAGCGCGAGCAGCGAGCCGAACACGAAGGCCAGCACGGCCAGGGCGCCGAGCCCGCCGAGCAGCGTCTCGGTGAGCACCCCGGTGCCGCCACCGCCGTCGCCGGCGGACAGCTCGTCGACGCCGGTCACCCGCAGGGTCGCCGCGGGCGGCAGGGCGCCGCGCATCGCCGCGGTCACCGCCGGGCCGAGGTCAGGGCCGGTCGGGCCGGTCGGCGGTGGGAACACCAGCCCGAAGGTGGTGCGCCCGTCGGCGGCGACGAAGCCGCGGTCGCCGGTCGACGCCCAGGAGACCACCCGCAGGCGCGGATCCCGGGCGAGGGCACCGAACGCCCGCTCGAGCGCCGGTCGGACACCGGGGCTGTCCACCGTGGTGCCCGCCGGCAGCGTGACCACCGGCACCAGCGGGCGGGCCTGGGCGCCGTTGCCGTAGACGCGCAGGATGGCCTGGTTGGCCTGGTAGCTTGCGGCCCCGGGCAGGGAGAAGTCGGTGGCCAGCCGCCCGGACACCGTGCCGGCGGTGGCCATGCCGACGGCCAGGACGGCCAGCCACCCCAGCCCGACGGCCAGCCGGTGGCGGAGTAGGAACCTCGACAGTCGCTCCACGTCGCACCTTTCGTTGCTCGATCGGTCTCGGACCTCCGGCCGGCATCGGCAGCCGACTCGGCGACGATCGGTCCCGGACACGAAGCGACGGTACGGGCCGGCGGCGCGGGCGTCGTCCGACCAGCGGTGCGAGGTTGCTGCACCGCTGGGGGTAGGCGCCGACGGCGCCGGCTGCACCCTGGGGGGTACTCAGGCCTGGCCGGGGCCGGGCGCGTCGGCCAGCACGTCGGCGGCCACCCGGCCTGGATGGTGATGACCGACAGCCAGGCCCGGCGGCTGCGTACCGCCTCGCCGAGCAGCAGCAGGGTGACCAGCAGCGAGGCCTGGAGGAAGTCGGCGACCACCTGGGCCGGCGGCGCGCCTTCCTCGACGCCGGTGACGAAGACCCCTGCGAGCATGAACGATGCGGTGATCAGCAGCCCCAGCGGAGACAGCCGGCGGCGGCGGCCGTGTAGAGCGCGACCGCCGGCGGGAAGGCCGGGCTGACGCCCGGGTAGTTGAGCGTGTAGTAGCACAGCAGCGCCGCGGTCGACGCCAGCAGCACGCCCAGCGGCCATCGTCGCCTGGCCAGCAGCAGGACCCCGTAGCTCGTGGCCAGCGCGTAGGCGAGCCAGTTCAGCGGCCGCGAGCCCGGCTCGGTCGCCACGCTGATCGCGACCAGGTTGACAACCGCGACCGCGACGGCGAGAGCGGCGTCGCCCAGCGGCGCGGGCACCTGTCGCAGCCGCTTCCACAGGCGCGTCTTCATGCGGCTACGGTAGGAAACCGGCCCCGCCCCGGCATCCCCCATCCCCCGTGGGTGCGGCCCGGCTACCACCCTGGTCGTAGGCGAGCGGCACGCCGACTGCACGCCGTGGCGGGGAGGCTGCCTACCGCCTGGGTGTCGGGAGCCGATGGCTGACAGCGATCGCGTCGCAGAGCTCGAAGGCACGATCGATCGCGTACGGTGATCGGGCCAAGGGCATGAGGAGCCCGGATGGACCGCCTGCGAGCCAGAGGTCAAGCGACGTCGAGAAACCGGCCGGATCCAGCGAGATTACCCTGGCGGTGTGGTAGCGCGCGAACTCTCTTAGGTCTCGGAGACGGGTGCGGCTCGGCGGCACCGACGCCAGCGGCTCGTCGACCAGGCAGAGCCAGCGGCTGTCGGGCTCTCCGTCAGGGCCAGGGCCGTCGATGACCGCGACGATGCCGCCCGCCAAGACGAAGCGGTGACGAGGCTCGTCGCGGAATCCCCAGTCCGCACTCGTCGGCAGCCCAGGATGGGTGACTGCCTCGAACTGGGCCCGGTCGGAGCTGTACCAGATCACGTCCATGGGGACCAGCCCGCCGCGACCCGGCGCATCATGCCTGATGCCCGCGATGTAGTCGAAGCTTGTGCCGTGGCGGGTCTCGAGCGCCATCCCCGACCCGCAGCGACGCACCGCCGCGGCGGCCACCTCTGCCGTCGCGACCGGATCGAGCACCGCCGCCACGACATCCTCGCTGACCCGCTCGTACGGCAGGTCGGCGGTGAACTCGCGAAAGACGATATCTGCGCCGAACCTGTAGCTACGGCCTGGATGCGCCAGCTTGGACAGGTGCTCGCGCTGCTGCTCCTCCTCGACCGCTGTCATCAAGGCCACGGTCCCATACGGTTGGCCATCGCGAAGCCGCTGGCAGGCGATCTCGGCCGTGATGACCTGAAGGTCGGGCAATGGTGCCTGCCGCAAGGCACGATCCTGGCTCACCACCGCATCGGCCCGAGTGCGCAACGCAGCCTCCACGACGTGGTCGTCCCCAGGGTCTCCGGGCACGTAGGATCCTGCCTCCTCCTCGGTGAAGATGGCGATCTCATCCGCGGCGACGAGCACCATGCGTCGGATCGTGGCGCGATCCTGCGTGGAGATTCCGAACCTGGGCCTTGCGAGCACGTCGTCGAGCTCGTCGAGGATGGTCGTCGACGTGCACAGCGCAAGGTCGCGGATCATCCCGGCCTGGAGCAGCTCGCGAGACGGGCCATCGCTCCGTACGGCGCGGACCAGGCTCTCGGTGTCGAGCAGGAAGCGGGGTCGTGCAGTCACGCGCGCCGGCGAGTCGCGCGTACCGCCGCAAGCTCTGCGGTCAACTCGTCCTCGGCGACCGACGCGAGCCGTTGTTGCACGCGGGCGAGCACCGCTGCGGCATCCACGTTGCTCGGCAGCATCCGGAACAACGCGAGCCGCGGGATGCGGTAATCGCCCCCGGGGAGTGCCAGGTAGGGAATCTGCTCGCGGGTGATCCACTTGCGCACGGTCGACGATGCCACCCGGAGCAGCCGCGCGACCTCGGCCACGGTCAGCAGGTCTTCGTGTTGATCGATGACGGTTCTCATCGCTTCTTACGCTACCATGGATGCTCGTGACAAGCGATATGGTCGATGACCACCGACAGGTGCCTACGTGCCGGGAGGCGGCGATGCCTGACAGCAAGGAGTCCTGGAACCAGGTCGGCGAGAGCTTCAGCGCCCTCGGGCGGCGGCTGAAGGAGCACTACGGGCAGGAGCCCAAGGAGCGCCGCCCCGCGCCGGGCGAGCGCAAGGCGGTCGAGGACGCGTTGCGTCAGCTCGCCGACGCGCTGGACCACGCGTTCACGTCGGTCGGCGACGCGGTCCGCGAGCCGGGGTTCAAGGAGGATCTGCGGCGGGCGGCCAACTCGCTCGGCGATGCCATGTCCACCACCTTCGCCGAGGTGAGCGACGACCTGCGCGACCGCTTCAAGCGTCCGGGCGGCAAGCGCTGACGGCCGACCGGGCACGGCCGAGGCCGCCCCGCGCCGTCCCGCCCGTGCCGTCCCGCGCCGCCCCGCGGCCGCCCCGCCCCGTGCGTGCTTGGCGGGCCGGCCTTGCCGGCGGTCCGGGAACCCGGGCGCGGCGACCTCGCTCACCCGGGCGCCTCGGGTTGGGCGGGGAGGGCGACGCCCGGCCCGCCCAGGACCGAGCCGCCGATGCGCCAGTACAGGCCGCCGCGCCGCTCGAGGAAGCCCTCGTCGACCAGGTAGCGGCGCAGGGTCGCATAGTCCGGGTGGACGGCGCGCAGGACGGCGTTGACCTCCGTCTCGGGGTAGCGGACCCCGGGCTCGAACAGGCGGGCCAGATGGTCCAGGAGCAGGCGCCGCTTGGTGCGGCCGGCCGGGATCGCCACCAGCCGCCCGTCGACCAGGAAGCGGCGCAGCACGGCCGTGGAGGCCGGGTCGCCGCCCTCCGGCTCGTCGGCCGGCGGCCTGGGCGGGGCCAGGCGCCGGGCCGCCTCGCCGAACGACTCGGCGCGCAGGCGGTAGCCGGCCCGCACGGAGCCCTCGACCAGCCCCCCGGCGGTCAGCCGGGCCAGCGCCCTGGCCGCCGCCTTCGCCGGGAGCCCGGTCGCTGCGGCGATCTCGGCCGTGGTGGTCGCGCCGAGGACCAGGGCGGCGACCACCCGCAGGCGGTCCCCTTCGGCCAGCAGGCCGAGCAGCACGGCCGCTTCGGGCGCGCCGGTCGGGGTCTCGCCGTCCATGGCGTCATTGTGGACGACCGACCGGGTGCTGTCGTGGCCGCATGCTAGCCTCGGGGGGCGGCTGGGCCGTCCGGGTCCAGGCGCTCCACCTCGACGCCGCCCTGCGGCGGCGGTCACCGCCCGACCCATGGTCAAGACCGTCCGCACCACCTACGCCTGCACCGAGTGCGGTGCCGCCAGCCCGCGCTGGGTGGGCCGCTGCCCGGCCTGCGGGGTGTGGAACACGCTCGTCGAGGAGGTCGTCGAGCGCTCCGGCCCGACCCGGGCGGCCGGGCCGGTCACCCCGGCCGTGCCGATCACCGAGGTCGCGCCGCAGGCCGGCGCCCACCGCCCGACCGGCATCGGCGAGCTCGACCGGGTGCTGGGCGGCGGTCTGGTCGCCGGCAGCGCCGTGCTGCTGGCCGGCGAGCCCGGCATCGGCAAGTCGACGCTGCTGCTGCAGGTGCTCGCCGGGCTCGCCGAGGCGGCCGGGCCGGTGCTGTACGTGTGCGCCGAGGAGTCACGCGAGCAGGTCCGGCTGCGGGCCGAGCGGCTCGGCGCCCTCCACCCCGACCTGCTGCTCGGGGCCGAGACCGACCTCGGCGCCGTCCGCGCGCTGATCGCCGACGTCGACCCGAAGGCGCTCGTGGTCGACTCGGTCCAGACCGTCGCCGACCCCGAGCTGGCCGGGGCGCCGGGCGGGGTCGGCCAGGTCCGCGAGGTCGCCGCCCAGCTCGTGCGGCTGGCCAAGGAGCGCGCCATGCCGACCTTCCTGGTCGGCCAGGTGACCAAGGACGGGGCGGTGGCCGGCCCCAAGGTGCTGGAGCATCTGGTCGACGTGGTGCTCAACTTCGAGGGCGACCAGCACCACGCCCTGCGCCTGGTGCGCTGCTCGAAGAACCGCTTCGGCCCTGCCTACGAGGTGGGCTGCTTCGAGATGGCCGAGCATGGCCTGGTCCCCCTCGCCGACCCCTCCCACCTGTTCCTGTCGGCCCGGGACGCGGGCGTGTCGGGGGTCGCCTGCACGGTGTCGCTGGAGGGCCGCCGGCCGCTCGTGACCGAGGTGCAGGCGCTGGTCGTGCCGACCGGGCTCGCCATGCCGCGCCGCACCGCCCAGGGGCTCGACCCGGGCCGGCTCGCCATCCTGGTGGCGGTGCTGGAGCGCCGGGCGCGGGTGAGCCTGGGCAGCTCGGACGTGTTCGCGGCCACCGCCGGCGGGGTCCGCCTGACCGAGCCGGCCGGCGACCTGGCCGTGTGCCTCGCCCTGGCGTCGTCGGCCAAGGACTGGCAGGTCCCGGCCGACCTGGTCGCCTTCGGCGAGGTCGGCCTGGGCGGCGAGGTCCGCCCGGTGCCGCAGCTTCCCCGGCGCCTGGCCGAGGCGGCCAGGCTCGGCTTCCGCCGCGCCCTGATCCCGGCCGGCTCGGCACGCGGCGCGGACGCCGGCCTGGTCCTGACGCCCGTGTCGGTGGTCGCCGAGGTGCTCGCCATCGTCACTGGCCCGCAGATCGCCGACGGCCTGGTCACCGGCCCGCAGATCGCCGGCGGCCGCCCGCGTCGGCCCAGGCGCCACGAGCCGGACAGCGTGACCGGCCCCGCGTCGGCCCAGGCGCGACGAGCCGGCCAGCGCGGCGATCCGCCGTGACCTACTGGTCGTGTGGCGGGCCGCTCCTGGTC
>JBIOYL010000124.1:0-3886 GCA_044870185.1 Actinomycetes bacterium
GGCCTGGCCGGCGTCCACGATGCGCCCGTCTTGCACCTCGACCCAGGCCTCAAGGCGGTTGGCGAACCGGAAGCGGTCGGTTGCTTGTAGCTCGTCGAGGTCCCCCAGCACCTCGGGGGGTGGCGGATCGAAGTGGGCGACGCGGAGGAGCCCGAACGTAAGGCGGTTGAAGCCCTCCGTGGCTCCTTGCGGGATCCACGACAGCGAGGTGACCGAAGACTCGATGCGCATGGCAGCCCTCCCGAGCTGGCCCAACGATCAGGCCGAGTGCCGATGGGCACACCGATGCTAATCGTCGCGAGGAGTCCAACGCACCCCTTGAGATCCAGCCTGCCAGCCGGTGGTCAGGCTCGTGTAACGGCAAACAGCTGCCAGGTACCCTCGATCCCCTTCAAGGCATGGGGTCCACGGTCTTCCACCGCGATGTTGGCGCCAACAACCAGATCCCGGACCGTTCGGGAGATGAGGATCTCACCCGACCCCGCCGCGGCCATCACCCGCGCGGCAAGGTGCACGGCGATCCCGCCGACATCACCGTCGCGTAGCTCGACCTCGCAAGCGTGCAGCCCTGCCCGGATCTGGAGGCCAATCCCGCGCAGCTCGTCTCGGAGCGCGGCCGCGCAGCGGATCCCCGGCCGGGGCCGTCGAAGGTGGCCAGGATCCCATCGCCGGTCGTCTTGACCAGCTGGCCCTGGAACTGCTCGACGACTCGGCGGGCCAGCTCCTCGTGCACGTCCAGCAGCTCCCGCCAGCGCCGATCCCCGAGCCGGCCGGCCCGCTCGGTGGACCCGACGATGTCGGTGAACAGCACGGTCGCCAGCACCCGGGTAGGCGCAGAGGGTCGGCGCAGGTTCCCCTAGAACGCCTCGATGTGATCGAGGGCGATGTCCGCCGCCTGCCAGGGAAGCACCGAGTCATCGCCCGGCAGCTCGACCAGCTCCGCGCCTGCGATGTGCTCGGCAAGATAGCGCCCATGCTCGATCGGAACGAGTGGCGCATCGGTTCGGTGCAGCACCAGCGTCGGTGCGTGGATCAGCGGCAGCAGTGGGCGGGCGTCGATCTCGAAGATGGCGCGCACGAAGGCCTGAACGGCCCTGGGGCTGGCCGCGCTGCGCATCAGTTTGGCATACCAGCGGCGGACCCGGGCGTCGTCGGCGCGGCTGGGCACCGTGAGCTGCGCCATGGCCTCGGTGCCCCAAAGCTGATCGAACTGGTCGAGGAGGCCCTCGGCGCTCTCGCGGGGAATCCCGATTGGGTAGTCGTCTGCGGTGATGAACTTGGCGCTGGTGATAATCAGGATGAGCGCGCTGGTGCGTTCTGGCTTGGTTGCGGCGAAGTACAGCGCCATGGGTCCAGGGTCGTGTCCCACCAGGATCGCCGCCCGCTCGGAGCCGACCTCGTCCAGCACCGCAGCCAACTCCGCGGCGTAGGACTCGCAGGGCGGCAGGTGGTCGAGCGGCGCAGGGTCGGAGGCGCCTGTGCCCAGGCGGTCGAACCGGATCAGCCGAGAGAACGAGGCGAGCCTGCGGAGCATCAGCGCTATGGCCGGGTCCTCCCACATGGTGTCCACGTGGGTGATGCTCCCGGGCGTCGCCACCAGGTCAGGTGGCCCCTGCCCCATCACCTGGTAGGCGATGCGGGTCCTGACCTAGCCAGGACCTAGCCAGGCGTACCTCGTCTCCGGCTGCACACCCGCCCCCACACTCATGGTCCTGCCGAGATTCTAAGCGGGTCACCAGAGGTCCTACGCGCACCCCGAGTGCTCCCCCGGTCACCGCCCTGAGTTACGTGCACCCATGTGGTCGGGCCGCGTCAAGGGCAGATGGCTTGCTGGCCTTCTCGTAGTGGCCGACGATGCCGGCCGCAGCCGGGGTCAAGGTGGAGCGCCCGACTGGACGAGCGACCTTGACGCCGGCGAGGACCGGCGCAGGATCAGGCGGCGAGAAGGCCCGGGACGGTCAACGGAGCTGGTCTCGTACGCACCCATTCGGGCCTCCCGAGCTGGGAGAATCCGCATGACGCTGGCATCCGGGCCGGGCTGCTCAGTCAGAACTTCGGCCGTGTTGCAGGCGCAGCATGTAACCCGAGCGCACCCGGCTGGGTGACCTTCTCCGACGGTTGCGAGGCGGCATCGACCTCCTTCAGAACATGAAACGCGCGAGCGAGGAGCTTGCGGGCAACAGCCACGGTGGCGATCTTGGGGCCGCGGCGGGCTGCGCACTGGGCGTAGAAGCGGGCGAACGGCGGGTGGCTCTTGGCCTTGTGGGCGGCCTCATCAAGCACCCAGCGCACCCAGGGCGAGCCCTGCTTGGTGATGTGGCCGTGGCGGACCTTGCGGTCGGAGTTGCGCACCGCCGGGGTCAGCCCCGCCCAGGCGCACAGCTTGCGGGCGGTGGGGAAGCGACCGATGTCACCGATCTCGGCGACCAGCGTCATGGCGGTGATCTTGCCGATCCCGGGCAGGGCCATCAGCGCCTGCACCCTAGGGTCGGGCCTGGCCTGGGCCAGCAGGTCCCGCTCCAGCCGGGCGACGACCGGGGTGAGCTGGTCGATCAGCTCAAGGCAGTCGTCGACGATGAGGCGCTGGACCGCAGGGAGCTTCAGGTCGGCCAGCCACGCCCGGCCTGCGGTGGTCCACAGGCGTTCCTCGACGCGGATGCCGCGGTCGGCGAGCACGGCATGGACGCGGTTCTTCAGCGTGGTCGCCGCCCGCACCAGGGCGGCGCGGTGGCGCAGGAGGGCGCGCTGGTCACGGACGGCCTGCGGGGCAAGCCAGGCCTCCGGCAGCAGGTCAGCGCGCAGCAGGTGTGCCAGCGTGCGGGCATCGACCTTGTCGTCCTTGAGCCGAGCTGAAGCGATCGCCTTGCGGCGGCTGGGGTGGACCAGGTGCGGCTCCAGGCCAAGTTCGCTGAGCAGGTCGACCAGCCAGCCCCAGCCATAGGCGGCCTCGAAGGCGACCGGGGTGCCGGGCTCGAGCCGGCCGAGGAAGGCGGTCAGCTCGGCCGGGTCGTTAGGCAGGTTCCGGTTGAGCAGCTGGGTGCCGTCGTGGTCGAGCAGGGCGAGCTGCGAGCGCTTGCGATGGACGTCCATGCCGACGTACACACTCATCCAGGGCCTCCTTCCCTGAGCTCGTCGATTCCCGGAGCCTATGGCTGTCGGGCTGAGCAGGGGATAGGGCCCGACCTACATAGCGTCAGGACTTCTGAGCCGAAAATGAGCCTCAGCTGGGCGCGCGGCAGCGGCCGGCGGCGGAGCCGTCGGCTGAGTGTTGCGGTGTCGGGGGTGGGTCAGGCTGCGGGGGCTGGCTCGGGGGCGGGGGCGGGCTTGTGGCAGAGGGTGACGTCGTAGCCGAGGGCGCTGAGGCTGGCGACGTGGTGGCTGACCTGGCGCATGTGCTGGCGCTGGGTTTCGTAGTAGTCCGGGCCGAGGTCCTGGTAGCGGGTACCGGGTTTGGACAGCAGGGCGTGGAAGACGCGCATCTGGGTGTTGCCGGTGGCGACGACGGCTTTGGCTTTGCCGCGTCTGCGGGCTATCCGCCGGTGCCGGGCGCCTTCGCGGGTGTCGGTCTTGCCTGCGGCGACGGCGGTCTCGCCGAGGACGGCGGCAACATACTTGTTGCCTTTCTTGGCCTTGGCGTTGCGGCTGCGGCTGCCGGACTGCTTGTCGAGGGGGGTGCGGCCGCACCAGGAGGCCAGGTGCGCGGGCGTGGGGAATCTGCTCATGTCGGCGCCGGTCTCGGCGATGACGTCCTCGGCGGCGCGTCGGCCCCAGCCGGGCATCGACTCGGCCTGCTGCAACTGCTCCTCATGCGGTGTCAGCAGCCGCTCGATCACGGCGGATAGCCGGGTGATTTCGGTGTTGATCCGGTCGATGCGCTCCAGCATCG
>JBIOYL010000125.1:0-2106 GCA_044870185.1 Actinomycetes bacterium
ACCGCGAGCTCGGCGAGCCGGGGCGCCACGGTCATACGCGCCGGCCCGGACAGCGTGGGCATGGTCGTGCAACAGTGCCGGAGACCCGGCGCTGGAGGAGTCGGCGCCATCGTGCAACAGTGCGTACGGTACCTGCCGCTGGAGGTGGAGCATGCGAACCCACGAGGGTCTGCTCGAGGATCCGGACCGCAACCTCGCCCTGGAGCTGGTGCGGGCGACCGAGGCGGCCGCCATGGCGGCCGCCCGCCACATGGGCCGCGGCGACAAGGAGGCCGTCGACCAGGCCGCCGTTGACGCCATGCGGCCGGTGCTGGGCCAGGTCGCCATGCGCGGCATCGTGGTCATCGGTGAGGGTGAGAAGGACAACGCGCCGATGCTGTACAACGGCGAGCAGGTCGGCAACGGCGCCGACCCCGAGGTCGACATCGCCGTGGACCCGGTCGACGGCACCACCATGACGGCCAAGAGCCTGCCCAACGCCCTGGCCGTGGTCGCGCTGGCCGAGCGCGGCACCATGTTCGACCCCGGTCCCTGCATGTACATGGAGAAGCTCGCCGTCGGTCCCGATGCGGCCGACGCGGTCGACTTCGAGGCGCCGGTCGAGGCCAACCTGCGCCGCATCGCGCAGGCCAAGGGGGTCGACGTGGCCGACCTGACCGTGTCCGTGCTGGAGCGTCCGCGGCACATGGAGGCGCTGGTCGGGCAGGTGCGGGCCAGCGGGGCGCGAATCAAGTTCATCCTGGACGGCGACGTGGCCGGGGCGATCATGGCCGCCCGTCCGGGCACCGGGGTGGACGTGCTGGTCGGCATCGGCGGCACCCCGGAGGGGGTGATCGCCGCCTGCGCGCTCAAGTGCCTGGGTGGCGTGCTGTTCGGCCGGCTGTGGCCGCGCGACGACGACGAGCGGCGGCGTGCGCTGGACGCCGGCTACGACCTGGAGCAGGTGCTGACCGTCGACGACCTGGTGGCGGGCGACAACGTCTTCTTCGCCGCGACCGGGGTGACCGACGGGGAGCTGCTGCGCGGCGTGCGCTTCGAGCATCGGGAGGCGGTCACCCAGTCGCTGTCGATGCGCTCCAAGACCGGCACGGTACGGCTGATCGACGCCCGCCACCCGTTCGACAAGTCCAACCTGATGCTGCGGCCGGGCTGACAGCCGCACGTACACCTAAGTACACCTGCTGGTGTAGACTGGCGTCATGTCGAGGACGAACATCGAGATCGACGACGCACTCGTGGAACGCGCGATGCGCCGCTACCGCCTGCCGAGCAAGCGCGCGGCGGTCGACCTGGCGCTGCGCCGGCTCGTGGGCGAGCCTATGACCCGCGAGGAGGCGCTGGGAATGGAAGGCAGCGGCTGGGACGGCGATCTCGACGCCATCCGTCGCGCCGACGACATCGGGAAGCTGTGATCCTCGCCGACACCTCCGCCTGGGTGGAATACCTGCGCGCCACCGGGAGCTCCGTCCATCTGCGGCTGCGCCAGCTCATCGCCGACCGGGCCGACGTCGTCACCACCGATGTCGTCATCATGGAGCTGCTCGCCGGAGCCGCCGGCGACGAGCGGCTCGTCCAGCTGCGCCGGATGCTGCTGCGCTTCGACCACCTTGCCGTCGAAGGGCTCGCCGACTACGAGGCTGCCGCCGACCTGTACCGGCGCTGCCGGCGCGGTGGCGAGACCGTCCGGGCGCTCACCGACTGCCTCATCGCCGCCGTCGCCCTGCGCAGCGGCGCCGCCGTGCTCCACCGCGACCACGACTTCGACGTCATCGCTCGGCACGCACCGCTCCAGCTCGCCGGTGCGGGGATCGGCTGAGCGCGCCGCGGTCGGCCGAGGCGGTGTCGGCTCCGGTGCGTCAGGTGATGGCACCGTGCGCAGCGGCGGCGGGACGCGCTCAGCCGGGCGCGTCGTCGGCGTCGCCCGCGCCCGTCAGGCGTCGGGCGGCTGCGGCCGCCATCGTCTGGTAGGCGGGCGCCAGCAGCGCGGCCAGGCTCCTGCCGCGGACCTCGACGGCGGGCGGGTCGAGCTGGCGCAGCAGCAGGTCCGCCGGCGCGGCCGGCCCGGGCCGGTGGCCGGGCGGCCCGGACCCGGGCCGCTGGCCGGCC
>JBIOYL010000126.1:0-7621 GCA_044870185.1 Actinomycetes bacterium
TCGACGGCGCCCACTGCGTCCTCCAGGGTGGCCGCGACCAGCATGCACGGCGTGCGGGCCAGGAACGCGTACAGGGCGGCCACGACCTCGCCGAGGTCGTCGGCCGACCGATCGAGCAGCCCCTCCGTCTCCAGCAGGCCGCGCAGCTCGTGCGTGGCGCGCTCGTGGGCGGCCAGCGCCTCGTCGAAGCGGTCGGGCGCGATCACGCCGACGTCGCGCTGGTGGGCCAGGTCGGCGCCGGAGAAGAAACCGGCCGCCGTGGGCAGGTCGTGGGTGGTCACGGCCGCCACGGCCAGGCGCGGATAGTCCGCCGCCCGCCGGGGGCCGGTGTCGTCGGGACTGCGCTCGAACCAGGCCAGGCGGTAGGAGAGGATGTCGTGGGAGGCCAGCCGCTCGCGCACGCCCGGCTCGACCGTGCCCAGGTCCTCGCCGATCACCAGCGCCTGCGCCCGGGTGCTCTCCAGGGCCAGCAGGCCGAGCAGGTCGTCGGCCGGGTAGCGGACGAACGTGCCCTCGGTGGGCGGCCGGCCCTCCGGGATCCAGAACAGCCGGAACAGGCCCATGACGTGGTCGATGCGCAGGCCGGCGACGTGGGCCATGCCCGCCCGCACCGTCTGGAGGAACGGCGCGTAGCCGCTGGCCGCGAGCCGGCCGGGCGCGAACGCGCGCAGCTGCCAGTCCTGCCCGTGCGGTCCGAACGCGTCCGGCGGCGCGCCGACGGTCACCCCGCCGGCCAGCACGTCCTGGAACGACCAGGCGTCGAAGCCGGCCGGGTCGACGCCGACGGCCAGGTCGCCGACCACCCCCACCCGCATCGGCGGCAGCGCGTCGAGCTGCTGCGCGAGCAGCCACTGCAGCCAGGCGTGGTAGTCGACCTCGGCCGGGTGCTCGGCGCGGAAACGGGCCACCGCCGGGCCGGCAGGGTGCCGGTAGGCCGCCGGCCAGGCGCGCCAGTCACCCGGGCGGGCGTCCTGGAGGGCGCAGAACGTCGCCCACGCCTGCACCCCCGGGGTGGCCGCCTGCCAGGCGCGGAACGCGGCCAGCCGCTGGGGGGCGGCGGGCAGCGCCGCAAAGCACAGCCGCAGCGCCTCGTCCTTCAGCGCGGCGACGGCCGGCCGGTCGATCAGCGCGCCGGCACCCAGCCGGCGGCCGGCCGCGGCCAGTCCGCCGAGCCGGGCCTGCTGGTCGCCGGCCAGCAAGGCCGCCTCCGGCACGTCCTCGACGCGCAGGTACAGCGGGTTGCGGAACACCCGGCTGGACGGGTAGTAGGGGCTCGCCAGGCCCGGGGCGGCGGCGTGCAGCGGGTTGAGCAGCACGAACCCGGCGTCGAGCTCCGGGTCTGCGGCCAGCTCGGCCAGGTCGGCCAGGTCGCCGACGCCCCACCCGCCGCGCGAGCGCAGCGCGTACACCTGCACCGCCCAGCCCCAGTCCCGGCCGCCACCGGCCAGCCGGGACGGCAGGTGGCAGCGCTGCGGCGCGACCGCCAGCCGGGTCGCCCCGCTGGCCCCGGTCAGCTCGTGGTAGCCGAACGGCAGGCCGCCGGGCAGCCGGCCGTCGTCCAGCTTGCGCTCCTCGCCGGACTCCAGGGTGAGGCGCAGCGGCTCGCCGGCCGGCGGCGACCAGCGCCAGGGCCAGCCCTGCTGGGCGACGACCAGCGCCGGCCAGGCGGCCGGCGCCGTCGCGCCCATCGCCGTGGCGGCCGGCGCTGCAGCGCCTATCTCCGGGGCGGCCGGCGCGGCAGCGCCCATCCCCGTGGCGGCCGGGGCCACAGCGCCCGTCGCCGTGGCGGCCGGTTCCACAGCGCCCATCCCGTCGAGCACCGCCCGCAGGGTCGCCTCGGACACGTCGTACCAGCGCCCGGTGGCGTCCCAGAACCCGGTCGCCACGCCGAGCCGCTCGGCGTGGGCGCGAAGCCCCTCGGCGGTCATGGCAGCACCATACCTGACCTGCGTGATTTCCCGTCGGCGGCCCGGGTACGGCATCCTTGCGGTGCAGGCCGACGAAAGCGAGATCATGAGCGCAGTTCGCGAACCGATCTGGCCGGGGCGCTACCGGCCGCTCGGCGCCACCTGGGACGGCGAGGGCACCAACTTCGCCGTGTTCTCCGAGCACGCCGAGGCGATCGACCTGTGCCTGTTCGACGACCACGGCAACGAGCGTCGCATGCCGCTGCCCGAGATCACCGCGCACACCTGGCACGGCTACGTCCCCGAGGTCGGCCCCGGCCGGCGCTACGGCTTCCGTGTCCACGGCCCCTACGACCCCGACCGCGGCCACCGCTTCAACCCGGCCAAGCTGCTGCTCGACCCCTACGCCCACGCCATCGAGGGCAAGGTGAACTGGCAGGACGCCGTGTTCGGCTACCGTATCGGCGGCGACGACCTCGTCTGCGACGAGCGCGACTCGGCTCCCTACGTCCCCAAGTCGGTGGTGGCCTATGACGCGTTCCCGTGGGGCGACGACCGTCGGCCGGTCGTCGCCTGGGCCGACACGGTCATCTACGAGGCGCACGTCAAGGGCTTCACCGCCCGCCACCCGGAGGTGCCCGCCCACCAGCGGGGCAGCTACGCGGCCATGGGCTCGCCACCGGTCATCGACCACCTGCGGCGGCTCGGGATCACCACCCTGGAGCTGCTGCCCGTCCACCACTTCGTGTCCGAGCACGTGCTCGTCCAGCGCGGGCTGACCAACTACTGGGGCTACAACTCGATCGGCTACTTCGCCCCCGAGGCCAGCTACTCGGCCTCCGGCATCCGCGGCGAGCAGGTGCGCGAGTTCAAGGCGATGGTGCGCAACCTGCACGCGGCCGGCATCGAGGTGATCCTCGACGTGGTCTACAACCACACCGCCGAGGGCAACCAGATGGGCCCGACGCTGTCGTTCCGCGGGCTCGACAACCGCTCCTACTACCGCACCGTGGACCAGAACCCGCGCTACTACATGGACTACACCGGCTGCGGCAACACCTTGAACGTGCGCCACCCCCAGGTGCTGGCGCTGGTCATGGACTCGCTGCGCTACTGGGTGCAGGAGATGCACGTCGACGGGTTCCGCTTCGACCTGGCCAGCGCGCTCGCCCGCAGCTTCCACGAGGTCGACCGGCTGTCGGCCTTCTTCGACCTGATCCACCAGGACCCGGTCATCAGCCGGGTCAAGCTGATCGCCGAGCCGTGGGACGTCGGCGAGGGCGGCTACCAGGTGGGCAACTTCCCGGTGCTGTGGACCGAGTGGAACGGCCGCTACCGCGACACCATGCGCGACTTCTGGCGCGGCGCCCAGACCGGGGTGGCCGACATCGCCTACCGGCTGACCGGCTCCTCCGACCTGTACCAGTCCGACGGCCGCCGCCCGTACGCGTCGATCAACTTCGTCACCGCCCACGACGGCTTCACCCTGCAGGACCTGGTGTCCTACAACGACAAGCACAACGAGGCCAACGGCGACGGCAACCGGGACGGGACCGACGACAACCGCTCCTGGAACTGCGGGGTCGAGGGGCCGACCGACGACCGCGCCGTCGTCACCCTGCGCGAGCGCCAGAAGCGCAACTTCCTGACCAGCCTGCTGCTGGCGGCCGGCGTGCCCATGCTGGTCGCCGGCGACGAGCTGGGCCGCACCCAGCAGGGCAACAACAACGCCTACTGCCAGGACAACGAGATCTCCTGGCTGGACTGGGAGCTCGACCAGCGCAAGGAGGCCCTGCTCGAGTTCACCCGGGCGGTCATCCGGCTGCGCGCCGACCACCCGGTGTTCCGTCGGCGCAAGTTCTTCCACGGCCAGGCGATCCACGGCTCTGGGGTGAAGGACATCGGCTGGTTCACGCCCGACGGCGTCGAGATGGACGACGACCACTGGCGGGCGCCCGACATCTATACCCTCGGCGTGTTCCTGAACGGCGAGGAGATCCCCCACCGGGACATGCACGGCGAGCGCATCGTCGACGACAGCTTCCTGCTGCTGCTGAACGGCGGCGCCGAGGCGGTCTTGTTCACCCTGCCGAGCAAGCCGTGGGGCAAGGAGTACGAGCTGGTGCTGGACACCGGCCTCGCCTACGTCGGCCCGGCCGGCGCCGAGGCACCCACGATCCTGGCCGGCGAGGAGCTGAGCATGGCGCCCCGCTCCATGGCCGTGCTGCGCAAGCGGGCCTGAGGCCGGGAGGGCGCATGCCGGCCGACCTCGCCGCCTGCCGGGCCGCCGCTCGCCGGGCCGCCGCCTGCGGGGCTGCCGCCCGTCCGGGGGGCGCCCCCTGACCGCGCGGACCGTCCGCTCCACCTACCGCGTGCAGCTGGGCGCCGGCTTCCCGTTCGCCGCCGCCCGCCGGGTCGTGCCCTACCTGGCCGACCTCGGCGTCTCCCACCTGTACGTCTCGCCGATCTTCGCCGCCCGTTCCGGCTCGCCGCATGGCTACGACGTGGTCGACCCGACCGTGGTGGCCCCGGCGCTTGGCGGCGAGGCGGGGCTGGCCGCCCTGGTCGAGGCGCTGCGCGCGCACGGCATGGGGCTGGTCGTCGACCTGGTGCCCAACCACATGGCCGCCAGCGACGAGAACCCCTGGTGGGTGGACACGCTGCGGCTCGGCCCGGCGTCGCCCTACGCCAGGGTGTTCGACATCGACTGGGTGGCGGGCGGCGGCAAGGTGCGCCTGCCGGTGCTGGCCGGGCCGCTCGAGCAGGTGGCCGGCGACGTGCACGTCGGCGACGGTCAGGTGCGCTACTTCGAGCAGCGCTTCCCGCTCGCCCCCGGCACGAGCCGGCTCGACCAGCAGCACTACGAGCTGGTCGACTGGCGGCGGGCGTCGGTCGACGGCAACTACCGGCGCTTCTTCGACTATAGCGAGCTGGTCGGCGTGCGCCAGGAGGATCCGTGGGTGTTCGAGCTGACCCACGCGGCCGTGCTCCGGCTGGTCGCCGACGGCCTGGTCGACGGGCTGCGCATCGACCACGTCGACGGGCTGGCCGACCCGGCCGGCTACCTGGAGCGGCTCGCCGCCCGTGGCGTGCCCTGGATCGTGGTCGAGAAGATCCTGGAGGGCGCCGAGCGGCTGCCCGACTGGCCGGTCGCCGGCACGACCGGCTACGAGTTCCTCACCCTGGCCGACGGCCTGTTCGTCGACCCGGCTGCGGCCGGCGCCTTCACCGAGCGGTACGCCAAGCTGACCGGGCGGGAGGCCAACCCGCTGGCGCTCGCCGTGCGCTGCAAGCGCGAGGTGCTCGAGCGGTCGTTCGGCGGCGAGGTCGCCGGCGTCGCGCGGCACCTGCCCGGCGACCAGGCGCACACCTTGGCCGGCGAGGAGGCGGACGCCCGGGTCGCCGTGATCGAGCTGGCCGCCCAGTACCCGGTCTACCGCACCTACGTCACCCACCGGATCTCCGACTTCGACCGGGCGGTGGTGACCGCCGCGCGGGGCGCCTGCGACGACCGCCTGTGGGCCGGGCCCGACGAGCACCCCCCGGCCGCCGGGGGGTCCGGGGGGCCCGAGCGTCCCACGGTCAGGCGGGCGCTCGACCGGCTGACCGACGCGCTGCTGCTGGTGCGCCCGGCTCCGGAGGCGGTGCGCCGCTTCCAGCAGCTCACCGGCCCGGCCATGGCCAAGGGCGTCGAGGACACCGCCCTGTACCGCGACGCCCGCATGGTCAGCCGCAACGAGGTGGGCGGGGACCTGGCGGTGTTCGGCCGCTCGGTGGAGGAGTTCCACGCCGCCAACGCCGAGCGCCAGGCGCGCTGGCCGGCCGGCATGCTGACCACCTCCACCCACGACACCAAGCGGGGCGAGGACGTGCGGGCGCGCCTGTCGGTGCTCAGCGAGCAGCCCGAACGCTGGTGGGACCTGGCCGCCCGCTGGACCCACCGGCTGGCCGGTGCGGTCGCTCGCGCCGACGCCCTGCTGCTGTGGCAGACCATGGTCGGGGCCTGGCCGCTGTCGGAGGAGCGCTGCTGGGCCTACATGGAGAAGGCGGTGCGGGAGGCCCAGCTCCACACCGAGTGGGCCAACCCCGAGCCCGCCTACGAGCGCGCCGTGCGCGGCCTGGTCGCCCGCGCCTACCACGACCAGGCGCTGCGCACCGAGCTGGCCGAGCTGGTCGGCGAGCTCGCCCCGGCCGGGCGGGTCCGGGCGGCCGGGCTGGCGCTGCTGCGCCTGACCAGCCCCGGGATGCCCGACACCTACCAGGGCACCGAGGTGGAGCAGCTCGTGCTGGTCGACCCCGACAACCGCCGCCCGGTGGCGTTCCAGGGGGACGGCTCGCTGAAGTTCCGCGTCACCCGCGCGGCGCTGCGCCTGCGCCGCGAGCGCCCCGAGCTGTTCCGTGGCTACCGGCCGCTGGCCGCCCCCAACCCGCTGGTCGCCTACGCCCGCGGCGGCGACCGCCTGGCCGTCGTGGTCACCCGGCTCGGCAACCGCCCGGTCGGGCCCGCCGACCGCATCGACCTGCCGCCGGGGACCTGGCACGAGCTGCTCGGCGACCGCACCGTGGCCGGCGGCCCGGCGCCCGTCGCCGGCGTGCTCGCCGACCTGCCGCACGCCCTGCTGGTACGCGACTGAGCCGCACCCGCCAGACCGACCGGTCAGGACAGCGTGATGCCGTAGGCCGCCTGGATCGCTGCCAGTGCGGCCGGGTCGGCGCCCGCGTCCAGCGCCGCAGCATGGCGTACCCGGGAAGCTCCAGCTCGGATGATCCGGCCCGGACGGGCGGTCGGCGCCGACCGCCCGTGTGTCGGGCGGCGCCGTTCGGGTAACCGCACAGGAGGCCGTGAAGCGGGCCGACTGGCGGCTCTGCCACCGCTCGGCGAGCCGCCTGCGTCCAGCCGTCAAGGAGCGATCATGCAGCCGAACGCCGTCGGGGGAAGCGCCACGCACGCGGTGCCGCAGCTGGCGGACTCGCGAGTCCCGATCTATCCGGACCTTGTCGGCAAGGTGGCGGTGGTCACGGGCAGCTCGCGCGGCATCGGCGCCGCCACCTGCCGCCTGCTGGCGGCCAACGGCGCCAAGGTGGTGGTGAACGGCCGCGACGGGGCCGCGGTGCACCAGACGGTGGACAAGATCCGTGCCGGCGGCGGCGAGGCGACCGGGGTCGCCGCCGATGTCGCGGAGCTCGACGCGCTGGAGCACCTGCGCGAGGAGACCGAGCGCATCTACGGGCCGGCCGAGGTGCTCGGGGCGTTCGTGGGGGGCGGCGGTCCACCCCCCGGGCCGACCGCGCAGCTCACCGAGCCGGAGTGGGACGCCGCCATCCGGGGCAGCCTCGGCGTCACCTTCCTCACCCTGAAGAGCTTCCTGCCGGGGATGGTGGCGCGCGGTCACGGCGCGATCGTCACCATGGCCTCGACCGCCGCCCGCCTCCCCGGCGTCGGCGCGCCGACCGCCTACGCGGTCGCCAAGGCGGGGGTCGTGCGGCTCACCCAGGAGGTGGCCAAGGAGGTGGCCGGCCACGGCGTCCGGGTCAACTGCGTCGCGCCGTCGACCATCCTGACCGAGCGGCTGCAGGCGATGATCCCCGCCGACCGGCGAGCGCAGATGACGGCGATGCATCCGCTGGGGCGACTGGGGACGCCCGAGGACGTCGCCTGCGCGGTGCTGTTCCTGGTCTCCGGGAGCGCCTCCTGGATCACCGGCGTCACCCTC
>JBIOYL010000127.1:0-7421 GCA_044870185.1 Actinomycetes bacterium
TCGCGGGCGTAGTGGGCCAGCAGCACCTTGATCGCCACCCGCCGGGCCAACAGCCGATCGTGGCCCTCGAACACCTCCGCCATCCCCCCCGCACCCAACAACCGACCAACCTCATACCGGCCGACGAAGGGCCAGGACGCTCCACCGGCGCCGAGCGGCGCCTGCTCGTCCCACAGCGGCAGGCCATCCGCTGCCATGCTCCGACCGCCCCCTCGGTGCCCGGCTTGCCGGGACGGCCGACCGCCCCGTCCTGCCCGAGCAGCAATTCACCCCGACCATTGGACCGCGCCAGCGCGCCCAAGTCGAGCGTTGGCGCAACGCAGCTACGGGTCTACCCGCAGAGGAGCGGGCCCTACCGCGCCCCTGCCGCGGCCCTCCCGCGGCTCTCCGCGGCCTGACCGCGGCCTGCCGCGGCCCCGCCCAGGTCCTCGGGGTGCCGGGCGCTTGAGGCTGTCGGGGGCCATTGCTACGCTCCCGGTGCGTGTCTTGGGCCTTGGCGCCGAGTGTCCGGCCGGCGTCCCGGAGCCCGCCGGCGAGGAGGTCGTCTGCCGTGCCGTTCCCCGAGCGGCTGCTCGGCGACGCCGAGGAGGTCGTCTTCGATCTCCGCCCGCACGCCTGGACGCTCGTCCTGCCCACCCTGGTCGGCCTGGTCACGCTGGCCGCCGCAGCCGCCATGGTGGTCGTGCTCCCGTCCGGCCGCTGGCAGGTCCCGCTGCGGGGGGTGGTCGGCCTGCTCGCGCTCGCCGTGCTGGTCGGCTGGGTGGCGCGGCGCTACGTGCGCCGGGCGTCCACCCACCTGGTGCTCACCACCGACCGGCTCATCTACCGCAGTGGCGTGCTGGCCCGCACCGCGCGGGACATCCCGCTCGAGCGCATCAACGACATCAGCTACCGGCAGGCGCTGTGGGAGCGCCTGCTTGGCACCGGCGACCTCGTGATCGAGTCGGCCGGCGAGCAGGGCCAGACCTGGTTCCCGGCGGTCCGCGACCCGGAGGGCGTGCAGCGCGACATCTACGCGCTCGTCCAGGAGAACCGCGACCGGGCGCTGGCCCCGCGGGCGCCGAGCGTGCTGGACGACCTGGAGCGCCTGGCCGCCCTGCGTGAGCGCGGCTTCGTCACCCACGAGGAGTACGAGCGCAAGAAGCGCGAGCTGCTGGACCGGCTCTGATATCCTCGCGCCCGGCGAACAGGAGGAAGCCACGCCATGACAACCCACGAGATGTCGGGGAGTGGGTCTGCGGAGCCCGGGTCGGCGCCGCTGGGACGGGCGCTCGAGTCACTGGCCGAGCGCATGACCAAAGCCCCGGGGCGGTTCGAGGGCACGATCGTCCTCCGGCTCGAGGGCGACGAAGGAGGGACCTGGTCCATCCACTCGACCGGCAAGGAGGCCAGGGTGGCGCCAGGGGCAGCGTCCGGGGAGTACCGGGCGGAGGTCCTGGGCGACGCCACCACCATCCGAGAGGTGCTGGAGGGCAAGACCGACGGCAGGCAAGCCCTTCTGGCCGGCGGCATCCGGGTGCGCGGGGACATCGAGTTCCTGGAACGCCTTTCGGCCGCGCTCGGCACTCACCGATCGTCCTGAGAACGGTCTCCGCCGTGTCGGGAGGTGCACCGTGGCAGAGACGCAAGGGCTCGTCCAGAAGCTGAAGATCCTGCCGGACAGCTCGCTGGCGTTCGTCTACATCGGTCCGACCCCCACGAACACCGCCCTGCTGTTCATCTCCCGTCCGTCGAGCGACAGCCCCAACGTGGGGGCCTTCAAGAACAACATGGTGGACGCGATGGCGGCCGCCCAAGTGGCCCACCGGGAAGTGGTCGCCGTCCACGGCGACAGCAGCTCGCTGATCACGGACATGAGGATCGACCCCGTCTGAGCCGGGAGGGGCTTCATGGCCGAGACACGAGGATTGGTCCAGAAGCTCAAGTGGACGAGCGGCGTCGCCGCGGTCTTCGTGTACGTCGGACCGACTGCGACGACCACCTCGCTGTTCTTCATCGTCTTCGCCGGCGCCGACGCCGAGGCCACGCTCGACTTCAAGCGGAACATGGTCCATCTGCTGGAGCAGGCCCAGGCCGCAGGCTACGACGTGACGGTGGTGCACGACGCCAACAGCGCCGAGATCCAGCAGGTCCTGGTAGGCGCCTTCGACGCTCCGGTCGGCGAGGCGATCCACGGCGACTTCTACAGCGTGACCGGCTCCGGCTTCCCGCAAGATGCCACGCTCGTCTTCGAGCGAGGGGGCGTGTCGGTGTCGGTGACCCCCGATCTCATCCGGCCTCACCTGCTGTACGTGTCGGTCCTGCCCAGCTCGGTCCCCACCGGACGCAACCTGCTCAGGGTCACCTCCGCTGCCGGAACGAGCGCCCCCATCCCGGTCACCGTGTCGGACCAGACGCCGTACACCATCCGGGTCCTGCACTCCGGCGCCCCCAGGCCGAACCCGTACACGATCGTCTTCGCGGCCAACGGGGCCATCGAGTCCGAGGCCGGCGGGAGCTTCAGGGCCGATCCCGTGCTCCAGAACCGACCCGGCTATCACGCCGCGGTCACCTACTGCCTGCAGAACCTGTTGCTGCAGACGGAGGACCTGCTCCGGGCCGGCAACCTCGACGCAGAGCTCCGCATCGTCTCGATCTTCGACCCGACGCTGACTGCGACGGCGGCCAACGCGCTCGTCCACGAGCTCAATCCGAACATCATCGAAACGAGGCGCTCCGCGCTGGTCCCGTTCGTCTCCCGGTACGACGAGACGGCCGATATCGTGACGGCGATCACGGGCTCGACCACCCACACGAGGGCGAGCGCCTGGTTCACCACCGACGACGCGGCAAGGCCGGGAACACCGTTCACCTACGATGGCGTGAACCGTACGCACGGCCACTTCCCCTCCATCCCTGGCAGCGCGGCCCTCCCCGTGACCGTCAGCACCGGGATGACCCCTTTGCATGAGTTCGGTCATGCCTGCTCCGACTTCAGCAACGGGATGGTGGTCGACCTGTACGTGGACGGGTCACCGGGCGGGTTCCAGGAGAACAAGAAGTTCCGGGCGACCGCCGGCGCCGCCATCCCGGCGAACTTCGCCACCTACAACGGGACGACGTACCAGTCCGACCAGAACCGGGACGCGCTGGGCTACCCCACCACCTGGCGGTCCTACCATCCGGCGCCGATCGACCCCACCAGGCCCAACCTGATGGACAACTACTGGCTGGCCTTCGACAGCCCCCTGCGGTGCCGACTGGACCGGCTCACGTACGCGTTCCTCACCGACCGGATCAGAGCGAAGGCGTTTCGTTAGGAGTGACGCATGGAGCCGCTCGAGCCCGAGTTCCGCGCCGCGCTCAAACGCGCACATCCCGGCCTCGAGGACAGTGACATCGATCGGTACGAGGAGCTGACGGCCCAGCGGTTCCTGATCGACCCGGACACGGCACCCGAGCGCCTCCGAGAGCTCGATCAGGAGCGAGCGCGCCTCCTGCGAGAACGGATGCCGCGCTACCGCGACGTGTGGCAGCGATACGACGCCACGCGGGGCAAGCGGGACAGGAGCGGCTGAGCTTCAGGAGCGGCTGCGCTTCCTCCCGCCCTGAACGGCGGCACAGCCGCCCGCACCGGTGGCCCGGTCAGGCGCCGTGCAGGTGCTCTACGTCGGCGGCGGCCACGGTGAGCCGCTCCCCCGTGGCCGAGGAGACGACGAGGGCTCCCGAGGGCGCGAGGCCGACCGCCCTGCCCTCCAGCGGCTCGGCACCGACCCGCTCGACCCGCACCGCCCGGCCGAGCGTGCCCAGACGCTCCCGGTAGGCGTCGAGCACCTGCCCGATCGACCCGCTGCCGAGCGGCGGCCAGCCGCAGGCGAACCGCTCGCCCCAGGCGGCGAGCAGCTCGACCCGGTCGACCGGGTGGCCGGCGGCCAGCGACAGGCTCGTCGCCCGCCCGCGCAGCCCGGCCGGGAAGTCCCGCTCGGTCTGGGTGACGTTGACGCCCATGCCGAGGACCACCCAGTCGAGCCGGCCGCCGGCCAGGTGCCCCTCGGCCAGGAGCCCGGCCGCCTTGCGCCCGCCCAGCAGCAGGTCGTTCGGCCACTTCAGGGTGGCGTCGACGCCCGGGCCGGCGAGCGTGGCCGCCGCGTCGGCGAGCGCCACCCCGGCCAGGGCGGCCACCGCCCACGCCGCGGCCGGGTCGATCCGGGGGCGCAGCACGACCGAGACGAGCAGCGAGCTGCCCGCCGGGGCCTCCCAGCTCCGGTCCAGCCGTCCCCGGCCGGCGGTCTGCTCGTCGGCCACCACGGTGGCGCCCTCGGGCGCGCCGGCGGCGGCCAGCTCGGCCGCCCGGCGCATCGTCGTGGGCAGCGAGGCGACCACCTCGACCGGGTCGAAGAAGGCCGGCAGGGCCCGCTCGACCCGCTCGCGGTAGCGCCGCACTCCTGCCATCCTGGCTCCTTTTTTCGCGCATGCTACGGCGCCGCGCCGGGCGGCGGACTGCCTACAATGCCGCCAGCGAGCCGGTCACGTGCCCGCGGCGCGTCGTCAGCGTGCGCTGCCGGTGCGCAGGTGATCCAGGCGCGGCACCGACACATGACCGGCCCGAGGGGCAACGCGGCCGGGACCGGGAGGTTCACGTGGCGACACAGCAGCCGAGGACCATGAAGGAGCGCATCGAGGAGCTCGACAGTCGCCGCGAGGCAGCACTCCACGCCGGCTCCAGGAAGGCGGTCGAGGTCCAGCATGCCAAGGGCAAGCTGACCGCCCGCGAGCGCATCGACATCCTGCTCGACCCCGGGACGTTCGCCGAGATCGACATGCTCGCCGTGCACCGGGCGACCGCGTTCGGCATGGACCGCAGGCGCATCCCGACCGACGGCGTGGTCACCGGCTACGGGACCATCGGCGGCCGCCGGGTGTGCGTGTTCAGCCAGGACTTCACCGTGTTCGGCGGGTCGCTCGGCGAGGTCATGGCCGAGAAGATCTGCAAGGTCCAGGACCTGTCGATGAAGATGGGCGTGCCCTGCATCGGCATCAACGACTCGGGCGGCGCCCGCATCCAGGAGGGTGTGGTCGCGCTGTCCGGCTACGCCGAGATCTTCTGGCGCAACGTGCAGGCGTCCGGGGTCGTGCCGCAGCTGTCGCTCATCATGGGGCCGTCGGCCGGCGGGGCGGTCTACTCCCCCGCCATCACCGACTTCGTGCTCATGGTCAAAGACACCTCCTACATGTTCATCACCGGCCCCGAGGTGGTGAAGGCGGTGACCGGCGAGGACGTCACCTTCGAGGAGCTCGGCGGCGCGATGACCCACGCCACCAAGTCGGGCACCGCCCACTTCGCCGCCGAGGACGAGGACGAGTGCATGGAGCTGTGCCGCCAGCTGCTCGGCTACCTGCCGCCTAACAACATGGAGGACCCGCCCCGCCGGGTGCCGACCGACGACCCGCGGCGCGAGGACCAGGGCCTGCTCGACATCGTCCCCGACCACCCCAACCAGCCCTACGACATCCGCGAGGCGATCAGGCGGGTGGTCGACGACGGCGAGTTCCTCGAGGTGCAGCAGGCGTGGGCCGAATCGATCGTGGTCGGCTTCGCGCGGCTGAACGGCCGCTCGGTCGGCGTCGTCGGCAACCAGCCGCTGCACCTGGCCGGCGTGCTGGACAGCAACGCCTCCGTCAAGGGCGCCCGCTTCGTGCGCTTCTGCGACGCCTTCAACATCCCGATCGTGAGCTTCGTGGACGTGCCCGGGTTCATGCCCGGCACCAGCCAGGAGTGGGGCGGCATCATCCGCCACGGCGCCAAGCTCCTGTACGCCTACGCCGAGGCGACCGTGCCCAAGCTGACCGTGATCACCCGCAAGGCCTACGGCGGCGCCTACGACGTCATGGCCTCCAAGCCGCTGCGCGCCGACGCCAACTTCGCCTGGCCGACGGCCGAGATCGCCGTCATGGGCCCGCAGGGCGCGGTCAACATCATCTTCCGCAGGGAGATCGAGCGGGCCGCCGACCCGGCCACCCGCCGCGACGAGCTGGTCGCCGAGTACACCGAACGCTTCGCCAACCCCTACATCGCGGCCGAGCGCGGCTACGTCGACGAGGTCATCGAGCCGCAGCGGACCCGCCCCCGGCTCATCCAGGCGCTGGAGATGTGCGTCACCAAGCGGGAGGCCCGGCCGCCCCGCAAGCACGGCAACATCCCCCTATGACCGGCAGGGCGAACCCGCAGCGACCGGGCGGCAGCGCCGGGACGGGCCCGCAGCGGCCGGGCGGCGGCCGCAGGACGGACCGGGCGCGGCCGGGCGGCCGCCGCGGGACGGACCGGGCGCGACCGGGCAGGAAGCACATGACGGTCCAGGCGGTGTTCCCAATCGCGCCGCTGGAGCGGTCCGGACGGGTGATCACGCTGGCCGGCGTGGTGGTGGCGGGCGGCGGCGCCGTGCTGCTCGCCCTCACCTACCGGGGCGGGCTGGTCGCACTGCTGGGCGCCCCGAGCCTGCTGTTCGTCCTGGTCATCGCGCCGCTGGCCTTCTCGCCGGCCGGCTATGCGCTCGGCAAGGCCGATCTGGCCGTGCTGCGCCGGGCACGCGGCCCGCTGCTGTTCCCCCTGGCGAGCCTGGTCGCCGCCCGGCCCACGGCCATGCCGCACAGCGCGCGCATGGGCGGCTCCGGCGGGCTGTTCGGCTGGTGGGGCCGGTTCAGCAACCGCTCCTGGGGGCAGTTCCGGGCCTATGCGACCGACCGACGCCGGGGCGTGCTGCTCGAGTGGCCGGGCTTCAAGCTGTTCGTGTCACCTGAGGATCCGGACGGGTTCTGCCGTGGCGTCCTGGATCGCCGGGCCGCGCTGCGCAGGAGGCGATGATGGCCGCCGAGCTGCCCCGGGAAGGCGACCTCGTCGTCCTGCGCACCCCCAACGGGCTGCGCTTCGCCATCGTCCGCGGCGCCCCGGAAGGCGACGAGGCCGAGGTGCTCGGGGCGGCGATCGACCGCATGGCCGCCTGGGACCGGGGGCAGGAGCCCGGCCCCTGGGTCACCAGCACGCGCCCCGGCATCGGCGTCGGGGCCTACCCGCCGGGCTCACGCTGGAGCCACAGCGTGCGCTCCACCTGGGGCCGCGACCGCTGACGCGGCTCCGGCTGGACGCCGACGGCTCGCAGAAGCCACGCCGAGTACTGGGCTTGGCGATGGTCAGCGGCCGGAGGTGTGGGCGAGGATGGCGGCCTGGCCCGCGGGGCTCTGCCATGGTCGTAATGGCGAGCCTATGGCAGCTGCAACGCATGGCGCGGCGCGGGGGCGCCTAGGGCCTGTTTCGAATGTTGGCGGATCCATGGGATACTTCCTGCATGGGACGAGGAGATCTAACCAACGAGCAGTGGGCCAAGCTGGCGCCGCTGCTGCCCAAAGGCAAGAAGTCCGGCCGGCCCCCCAAGTGGACCAAACGG
>JBIOYL010000128.1:0-3491 GCA_044870185.1 Actinomycetes bacterium
GTTCAGTTCGCCTGCGTCCGTTCCGGATCGAGCTGAGCCTGAGATTCGGAGCTGGGGCGCAGGCGTCGGAGCACGACCGCGGCGAGGACGGCGACGGCGACCGCGGCGGCGGCGCTGACCGCGAAGGCCAGGTGCAGCCCTTGGATGAAGGCCTGGCGGGCGGCGTCCAGCAGCGCTTGTCCGAGCTGGTCGGGGAGCTGCCCGGCCGCCACCACCGCACCGCCGAGGGTGTCCCGCGCGGCCTCCGCCGCTCCGGGCGGAACCCCGGCGGGGACGGCATCAGCGATCTGGCCGCGGTAGGCCGCGGTACCGATGACGCCCAAGAGCGCGATGCCCAACGCCCCGCCAAACTCGGCGCTGGTCTCCGCCAGCGCCGACGCCGCCCCGGCCCGCTCCGGCGGTGCGGCCCCGACCGCCAGGTCGGTGGCCAAGGTGTCCACCGGGGCCAACCCCAGGGAGAAGACCACCGACCCGGCCACCAGCAGCGGCAGGCCGGCGGCGCGACCGGTGTCGAGCTGGGTGAGCAGCCCAAAGCCGACCGCCGCCAGCCCCAGCCCGCCAGCCATCACCAACCCCGGCCGGACCCGGCCTGCCAGCATCGGGGTCAGCATCGACCCGACGATGAACCCGACGGAGGCGGGCAGCATCCATAGGCCCGCCGCAAGCGGCGACAGTCCCAACACCAGCTGCAGGTACTGGGCGATGAACAGCAGGCTGCCGAAGCCGACGAAGAAGCTGAGCAGGTTGGTGGTCAGGGCCGCGCTGAAGGCGGGCACCCGGAACAGCCGCAGGTCCAACAGCGGATTGGCCAGCGCCTGCTGTCGGCGCACGAAGAGCGTCCCCATGGCAAGACCGGCCGGGATCGACAGGGCCGGCGGCCAGCCGGGACCGTCCTGGGCCAACTGCTTGAGCCCATAGATGACCGCCAGCACTGCGGCCACCGACAGCGCCGCGCTGACCAGGTCCAGGCGACCCGCGTCGGGATCGCGGAACTCCGGCAGCAGAATCGGCCCGAGCAGCAGCAGCAGCGCCATCACCGGCACCGCCAGCAGGAACACCGACCCCCACCAGAACCACTCCAGCAGCACCCCACCAAGCAGCGGGCCGATCGCGCCGCCGACCGAGAAGCTGGTGATCCACACCGAGATGGCCACCGTGCGCTGCCGGGGATCTGCGAACATGGTGCGGATCAGCGACAGGGTCGAGGGCGCCACGGTCGCGCCGGCGATCCCCAGCAGCGCACGGGCCCCAATCAACATCTCCGCGCTGCTGGACCACGCGGCCAGCACCGACGCGGCGCCGAACGCCGCCGCACCGGCCAGCAGCAGCCGGCGGCGGCCGATGCGGTCGCCGAGGGTGCCCATGGTGACCAGCGACCCGGCGACCATGAACCCGTAGATGTCCACGATCCACAGCAGCTGGGCGCTGCTGGGCCGCAGGTCCGCGCTGAGATGTGGGACGGCCAGGTTCAGCACGGTCAGGTCCATGGCGTACAGCAGGCACGGCAGGGCGAGCACCGCCAGCCCGGCCCACTCTCGCCGCCCGGCCCGGGCGGTCAGGGTAGTCATGGGCCGTCCATCCCCGTGACCCTGGCGGCGACGACCCGCCCAAGCCCGTCGAGGATACTGGCCCAGCTGCCTGCGAACTGCTCCCGGCCATCGACGGTCACACCGCCGCGATGGAGGATCGTCAGCCGCGTCCCGCCGTGCTCCTGCTCGACGGCGACCTCCATGCCCGTGGCCACCCTGGACCCGTCCGGCCTGATCATCGTCGAGCGTAGACCATGGTGAGAGCTCCTCATGCGACTGTGCCCAGGGCCGCGGCGAGCGCGGTGCCGCCGTTGAACACCCACCTGGCCGCCATGATCGGCAGCAGCCGCTGGCCAAGGGCGTAGTAGGCCGTAGGCCGCGGTCCAGGTGGCCAGGAAGGGCAGCACCGACACCACCCGATAGGCCGCCAAGCGGAAGTCCAGGCTGCCGCCACTCGTCAGCAGCGGGTAGCAGGCGTGCTCGGCGGCCCAGACGACCACCACGATCGCAGCGGCGATCCAGGGCCGGCCGATGCGCCGTTCCAGCCGCGGCAGGGCCACGCCGAGGTAGGCGACCGGCTCGGCCAGCTCGGCCAGCAGCGGCATCACCAGCACGCTGACGGTGCTCGCCAGTGGTGGCACGTCGACCACGGCGAACATGGGTGGGGTGGCGTCGCCGTAGAAGGCCTTGTTGACCTCGGTGCCCAAGACCATGGCCGGCACGCTGGCCACCAGTACGCCAAGCGCGCCGAGGGCGACCTGCCAGGTTGCCGCCGGCGGCCCCAGCAGGCTGCGGTAGGGGCGGCCGTCGCGCCGCAGCAACCAGCTGATCCCGCCCAGGGTGCCCAGGTCGGCACCGCGCGGCTGCGGCCGGGTGGCCGGTGGGCCGGCAGGAGGTGTCGTGGCGGTCATCGCTGGGGCTCCACGCCCGTCGCCGGCCGGGTGGCGCGTCGCGCCGCTTGGCGCTGCTGCCACCACAGCCGGGTTTCATAGAGGGAGGTGATGGCCAGCACGGTCACGAAGGTCACCAGCCAGGCAAACGCCAGCCAGCCCAGGATCGGTGGGCCATACCCGCCCAGCATCAGCTGCGGCGGTTCGACCGCCGACGGGCCGAGGTGCACGGCGCTGACGAACACCGCGCCGCCGCCGGAGACCAGCGCCCAGAACCCGGGCCCGACCCGGCCGGCTCGGTACAGCAGCAGGCCGGTCACGATGACCGGGTAGACGACCAGGCTGAGGGTGAAGGCGTTGACCTGGCCGGTCAGCGGCCAGCCGACCGCGTTGTGGCGGATGAGGTGGTCCAGGTGGTGGCCCAGCGACAGCGCCGCCGCCAGGTAGGTGAGCCGGTACAGGGTCCTGCTGTGCATCGGTCCGTCCTTGGTTGTTGGGGTGAGGGGTTCATTGGGGGTCACACCGCTCGTTGGTGCCTCAGCCATAGAGCTCCTGCTCGGAGAGCGCGGGTGGGGCCAGTTCCTCGCCCGCCAGCCGCAGGCGGCGGCGCGCCGAGAACATCGCGCCCCGCGCCTCGGTTGCTGGGGCGAATGCCAGCAGCCCGGTCGGGCGGTCGAGGTCCAGGAAGATCGCCTCCATGCCGCCGCGCATGAAATAGCTCTCGTGCCAGAAGGCGGTCCCGCTGCCACCGCGCAGCAGGTCCCGCCACCAGGTGCGGTGCGGCTCGGAGCGGACCCATCGCTCCAGCGCATCGAAGTCCCGCCAGTACTGGCGGATGCCCACATGCAGCGGCAGCAGCCCGAACACGAACAGCTGATGGAACAGCAGCCCGTCCGGCTTGGGCTGGACCGCCTGCTGGATCCTGGGGCCGAACGACGCCACGGTCCTCATGCCCCGTAGGGTCTTGACCTGCATCCCCAGGTAGACCACCACCAGGTCGGGATGCCCGGTGAGGTCGACGGTCTGCCGCCTTACCTTGGCCATGGCTTCCTCACCCTCTCGAGGGTTGCCC
>JBIOYL010000129.1:0-2028 GCA_044870185.1 Actinomycetes bacterium
GTGTCCACTGTGGAGCCGCCGTCGTATGAGGAGTTGGCTGCGCTTGTCGTCACGTTGACGGAGCGGCTGGTGGCGGCCGAGGCTCAGATCGCGGCGTTGCGGGCCGAGGTGGATGCGCTGCGGGCGAAGTCCGGCAAGGACTCTACGAACTCGTCGACGCCGCCGTCGACGGACTCGGTGGCAGCGAAAGCGAAGCGTCGGAAGGCCACGTCGCAAAGAGTGCGGTCCAAGGACCGTCAGCGGGGTGGACAGCCCGGCCGTCACGGCTCTGGGCTGGTGCCGACCCAGGATCCGGACCGTACCGTGCCGGTCGACCCGGCGGTCGAGTGTTCGGGCTGCGGCGCGGGTCTGGGCGATGGCAGCGACGCTGGGTGCTCGTGGGCGCAGGTGTGGGACACCCTGCCGATCGTGTTGGAGAAGGTGCACTACCTGCTGCCGAAACGGTGCTGTGGCTGCTGCGGCAAGCTGACCACGGCGGCGGCGCCGTTCGGGCAGGCAGGCACGGTGTCCTACGGCCCCAACGTCAACGCCGCCGCGATCCTGTTGGCCTCGCAGGGCAACGTGCCGGTCGAGGCCACCGCGAACCTGATGGCCGCCCTGCTGGGCACCCCGGTCTCGACCGGGTTCGTGGCCCGCGCACACGAACGCTTCGCCGACCTGCTGGCCGCCGCCGGGTTCGACCAGGCGATGACCGCCGCGCTGCGTGTCGAGGACGTGCTGTGCGCCGACGAGACGCCGGTCAACGTGGTCGCCAACGTCGACGGCGACGGTGCGCCGGCCGGCGGGTCGCCGCACGTGGTCACCGTGCGCACCCCGGACCCGCGGCTGGTCTGGTACAAGGAGATCGCCGCCCGCACCGCGAAGAAGATCGCCGAGCTGGGCGTCTTCGACACCTTCCGCGGCGTCCTGGTCCGCGACGACTACGCGGGCTGGCACCAGTTCGACGCGCAACTGGCCGGGGTCCAGCAGTGTGGCGCTCACCTGATCCGCCACCTACAGGGTGTGCTCGACCTCGACCCGCAGGTGCAGCAGTGGGCCGGCCAGGTACAGAACGCGTTGCGTGACGCGGCCCGTCTGGTCCAGACCGCCAACACCACCGGCGCAGCCGTCGACGCCGAGGCGTTGGCCGACGCCCGCTGGCGCTACGACCAAGGCGTGCTCGTCGGGATCTCGACCAACCTCTCCCGCCCCTGGCACAAGGGCAACCATCCCGGCCTGGTCCTGGCCAGACGCCTACAGGCCAAGACCGACCAGGTATGGCTGTTCACCACCAACCCGAAGATTCCGTGGACCAACAACGGTTCTGAACAAGCCCTCAAGAGCCCGAAGCTGCACCAGAAGGTGTCCGGCTACTGGCACACCACCCTCACCCTCGGCCGGTTCTGTCGCGTCCGCTCCTACCTCGTCACCGCCCGCAACCACCGCATCAACGCCATCCACGCCATCCACGCCGCCCTCACCGGCAAGCCCTGGCTTCCCACACCCGCAACCGGCTGACATCACTCGTGCCCGTGAATGGACACATGAAATGAACGGGGTGCGGCTCTTCTGGGGGGACGTCAGGCGGCTCGTGGGAGTACTCCGTTGGCGTACCGGGATTTGTGGATTCTTTGGCGTTCCTGGTCGACGTGGTAGGCCCAGTAGCTGGGGAAATCGCCGTTGGCGCGAACTGCCCGTAGCTTGAGAATGGCCTCCGCCCCGTTGAGCCCCCAGCGCGCTCCAGTAATGTCCATGCGGTCTTTGACCAGGTGTCGGCAGGCTCCTTCGATCACGCCGGTGGCGATTGGCCAGCCGTTGGCGAGGGCGGTCGGGTAGTCGAGGTAGCCACGCTTGTTGAGCAGGTAGTCGGCGCAGCGGTCGGCGTTGGCCCGGTGCGCGGCCGGCAGGCGCAGGCTGGTGGCCTTGCGTCGAATTGCGGCTGCCACAATGCCGGCTCGTCCATTCAGGATCGCCATGGCCTTGTCCTTCACCCAGGTCTCGGCTTGGGGGTCGCCTTCGGTGTGGAAGCTCCATGCCGCCCGCCACAGG
>JBIOYL010000130.1:0-4351 GCA_044870185.1 Actinomycetes bacterium
CCGAGCTCGACCAACCGGTCGACATAGTCGGGGTCGACCCCAGCCCGCTGGGCGACCTCCTGCCTGGTGTATCCGCTCACGCCTTCGCCAGCATAGCCTCGGGCATACGAGCAGGCGTCGCGTGCTCACTGGCGAGGGCTCACGGAAGCAGCCAGCGCGTGGGGTGATGCTCGAGGACGACGGCGCGGTTCGCGCACCGATCAGTCAGGAGCAGGCCATTTGAAGCGGGATGGCGCTTCACCTAATGGGTGCAGGGTCCAACGGACAAGAAAGGGCCTCTGACCAGCGTAAACGCGTCATCTCATATGTGCGCTTCGGTGGATCTAGGGTAAGGATGGGGTCCGTGACGCTGCTGCCAGGCCTTCGGGCCAGCGAGCGGTCGCCGCGGCGCCAGCGAGCGGTCGCCGCGGCGAGCGTCCTCGGCACCAGCACCACGACCGGAGCCTCGCCACGCCGTACCATCGTAGGTGGGAAGACCCACCGAAAGGCAATCCCATGAGCAAGCGGCTGCCGAGCATCGACTGGCCCGCCTTGGCGTGGAACGTGGGCGTGACCCTCCTGCTGACCCTGTTGGGGCTCAGCCCCTTCCTGTGGGGCGCCCCTCCTACGCACTGGTTGCTTGGGATCGCCATCGGACTCGCGCTCGGCCTGTACTTCTACCTCCGCCGAAGCCGCTACGAGGAGCCGGGACCGGACGCCGACGAGACCCGGTCCCCTCGGTAGGCCCCAGGCCGGCCTCGTATCGGCGGCCCCACGGCGCGCCCTTCGGGGCCTGCCAACGAGACAGGTGGTCACCGAGGCCGAACCTCACCCAACACGCGAGCTGGGAGCCGTCGCCGCCAGGGCTGAGCCACGTTCGTCCTCGCCGACCGTGCCCCCAACGTGCCCCACGTAGCGGTTCACAGCGGTCGCCAGCGGACACCAGCGGTCAGTTGCCGTGGACCCCGACCTGCATCAGCGCCCGTCAATGGGTGGCCGCACGGTGCTTCCCAAGCTCGCGGTGTTCGAGCTGCCGGGCCGCGCTGGGGCCGCGAACGGTCGGCAAGCAACGGTCAACCCTGGACACTGGCGGTCCACGAACACGCAGCTAGCCGACGGCATCGAACCGCTGGCCAGGGCCGCAAGAGAGGCCGAAGGTCGCTTACAACGACGAGGTCAGCTCGCCAGCCAGACCCTGGTCGGCACGGCGAAGCTTGCCGGGCTCGGCCCGTCCCTGCGGACACGGCCCTACCCCGCGGCCTCGGCCCGGCCGGTGCTGGGCAAGGGCCAGCAGATCCGACGCCCGCGGCGTCGTTCCTGCCCTCGTGCTTAACTACTTGACGGCTTCGGCGAGCAGCGCGACCTGATCGAGCTCCGAGGAGCTCGGGATCAGGATCAGCTCGTCGCAGCCGCTCCGCTCGAAGGCCGCAACATAGCCCCTGACCATCTCCTCGCTGACTGCGGCGCTGGCAGCGATCTGGTCGGCGAACTCGCCGAGCCACCCGTAGTAGTGCTTCATGTACAAGTCGGCCAGCTCCCGCGCCCTCGGCCCCAGCGCGAAGTAGGCAAGCGAGAGCTTGCGCGGCCTCTCCGAGCGCCCGGCCGCCTGCCACGCCTGCTCGACCGCGCCCGCCAGCTGGGCGAACATCTCAGGCGTGCCGCCGCCCATGATCCAGCCGTCGCCGAAGCGGGCGGCGCGCCGGAAGGCCGCCCCATCGTGGCCGCCGACGATCAGCTCCGGTCCGCCCTGGCGCGCCGGCGCCGGCCCGACCGCACCCGCGTAGCCGCGCTCCTCGCCACTCCAGATCCGCTTCAGCTCCTCGAGGAGCCCGTCCAGCCGGCGGCCCCGACCCGTCGTCGGCAGCCCGCTCGCCTCGTAATCGTCGTCGCGTCCGCCGAGCCCGACCGCCAGCACCAGCCGGCCGGCGGAAAGCCGGTCGAGCGAGGCTGTCTGCTTGGCGAGCAGCGCGCTGTTGGCGTGCAGCGGCGCGATCAGGATCGAGGTGGTGAGCCGGATCCGCTCGGTCACCGCTGCCGCAGCCGCGAGCGCGATCAGGTCGTCGTAGTTCGGGTAGACGAGACGGCCGATCGTGCCCAGGGTGCTGAAGCCCGCCTGCTCGGCACGCCTGGCCCACTCCACCAGGGTCTTGCCCTCGGTGCCGGGGACGGTGGTTGGCAGGCCAATCCCAACGTCCACGATGCCTCCTCCTTGCCCCTCGGGTCGAGCTCGCCCGCCAAGTCAACCACAGAGGACCAACAGCGGTGGGATAGGTGAAGTCGTCTTGTTCCCGCCGGCCGGCAGGGTTCCGTTTGGACGCGTCGGGCGGACTGTGCTGTCGACCACGGCCGCATAACCCCGGTGTCCACCTCCCGGGGAAGTCCAGTCCGCCCCGAGTTCACTCGAGGCTAGTCCGACAGCCTTCTGAGTCGAGGCTACCGACCGTCCCCTTGGCGTGTCGTGCCGACCTCTTGCTCAATGGCCAGGCCGTCGCCAGGCCGTGCGAGGTCGACCAACAGCGGCAGGCGATGGCAACCGCTGAGACACATATGCCCTGGTTACCGGCGTGACGGGAGGCGTCGAGCCAGGTGGCGAACCGCCAGAATCACATCTACGACATCGAGCGAGGAGCAGTTGGTTCCTCCCAGGCAGGCCTGACGACCTGCGACGCGGTCATGTTGATCGCCTCGGTGGAGGCCGTTCTGCTCACAATCTGCTCACAGACGGTGCGCATACGCCTGGACGTCCCAGCACACCTCCACGGTAAACGTGCAGGTCAGGCGCACAACGGTGGACGCGACCATACTTCCCTGGACGGGCTGGCGGGGTTCAAATCCCGGCATCCCGACCACCACGGAGCCCCAGGACCTGGGGCTCCGTTTGCATTGGTCCGGCAGGAGCCAGATGCTCCGCCGGATCGCGCCGCTGCCAACCGGACCAGGCTCCTACAATGCGCTGTCGGAGGAGGAACCAATGGTGGACAGCACAGATCCCACCGGGGGTGCCCTGGAACTGGCCAGATCCGCCGCATCGGCCACGGCCCGGCGAAGGACCGCCCTTGCCGCGGTCGCCAGGCCAGCCGGCGAGGTGGCTGGGCTGCTGCTGGTGGAGGTCCTGCGCCACCCGCGGGCGCGGGCGGCCGCGCTGGGCCGGGTACGATCGCTGGCGGGGTGGCTGGCCGGTAGGCGCCAGCCTGCCCCGGCTGGCGTCGAGGTGGCCGCTCGGCGGGTCACGGTGGTGCAGGACGCTGGCACCGGCGTTCTGGTTCACCGTGTCGAGACGGCGCTGGTCGTGCGCACCCAGGGGGCCCGCGTTTGGCCCGCCGACGATGCGCACCGCCCGACCAGCAAGAGACAACGGCGGTAACGAACAAGGTCAGCGCGGCAGCTGGCGGGCCGCAGGCAGCCGGCGGGCTACGGGCGGGCCGGCCCGGTGCGCGCCGGCCTGGCTCCGGCCGCCACCGGATCAAAGCCGGCCGGCCAGGCCGTCAGCGGCGAGAACGTCGCCCCGTGCAGGTCGGCGCCTTCCAGGTTGGCACCCCGCAGGTCGGCGACGTCCAGGTCGGCGCCTTTGAGGTCGGCGCCGCGCAGGTCGGCGCCGCGCAGGTCGGCGGCATGCAGGCAGGTATCCCGCAGCCAGGCCTGGTGCAGGTCGGCCCTGCGGAAGTCGGCTCCTGGCAGGGGGGTGAACGACAGGCTGGCCAGGTGCAGGTCGGCACCGACGAGGTGTTCCCGCCCACGGGGTGGCCGGTCACGTATCGGTTGGGCCAGGTGACTGGTAGCCATCGCGATCGGACGCCTCCTTTCTCACGGCGGCGGGCGTCGCTGCGGGCCGCCGCCGCGCACGTCGCGGTCCGCCTGCCGGGATCGCTGCGGTCCCCGCGCCAAGGCTGCAGGGTGGCCCGCATCGGCCGCAGGGCCATCCGGTCCGGCTTGGCCGGGACCGCCGACCCTCGTGTCAGGGACCGCGTGAGCTGCCGAAGGCTGCCGATCGTCGCCGGAGCGGGCGCCTGGCGACCGGAGCCGCCGGCGGAGTGTCACCCGTGTGCCCGACTCGACGCGCTCCAAGCGGACCTCGTCGACCAGGCAGCGAAGCAGCCACAGCCCCCAGCCTCGGCCACCGAGCCAGCCGGTGGTCGCTGGGGGATGGGGTGGCCGGGCTAGGCCCTGATCGAGCACGGTGGCCTCAACCCAGGCACCCCGGACCCGGACCGCCACCTCGACCGGGTCGCCGCCGCGCGACCCGTACAGGATCGCGTTGGTGGCTGCCTCATCCAACGCCAACAGCATCTCGTCGGCGACCTCGGGTGGCACCTCGCAGAGGGCGTCGCGAGCGGCCCGCCGCAGGCCGGCAAGGTGCGCTGGGGAGGCGGGG
>JBIOYL010000131.1:0-8136 GCA_044870185.1 Actinomycetes bacterium
GCCTGGTCGGCGGCGCGGCGGGCGGCCAGCAGACTCGCCTCGGGGGCGGCGCCGCCTTCCACCCGGCCGGCAGCGACCAGCTCGCCGCGGCGGGTGACCACCCGGTGGGCTGGGTGGCGGGCCCGCAGGGCGCGGGCGTCGGCCAGGTCGTCGGCCACCAGCACGTCGGCGAGCAGCGCCTGGGCGACGGCCGCGGCCGGGCCGGCGGCCCGCACCCGCCCGAGCAGGCGCGCCTCGGGGGGTGCCCCGGTCAGGCCGGAGGGGTCCGGGGAACCCCAAGGGGGTGCCCCGGACGACAGAGAGGGGTCCGGGGAACCCCAAGGGGGTGCCCCGGTCGGTCGGCTCCCCGGGGCGCCCGGCTCGGGGTGCAGGAAGGTCGCCCGCCCGAGCTCGCGCTCGCGCAGCAGCTCGGCGGCGGCGCCGGCCGTCGCGGCGGCCGCCACCACGATGGCGTCGGCGTCCGGGCCGAGGGCGGCGGCCACCGCCGCCTCGAACCCGGGCGCGACGGACAAGGCTGGCGCCAGCGGGCCGAGCACGCCGTGCGGCCCGTCGGCCTCCAGCGCGGCCAGCACGTCGCCGCCGGCCATGCGGGCGGCCGCCTCCAGGGCCTGCCGGCGGGCCCGCGCCGCGGTCCGCTCCCCGTCCAGCCGGCGTTCCTCGGCGGCCAGCCGGGCGGCGACGGCCGCCTGGGCGTCCCGGGCCGCCTCGGCGTCGGCCAGCGCGTCGGCCAGGCCGGCCTCGCCGTCGTCGAGCTCGGCGAGCTCGGCTTGCAGCGCGGCGAGCTGCCCGGCGACCTCGGCGCGGCGGGCTGCCAGGCCGGCCTGCTGCTGGCGCAGCCGGGCCGCTTCGGCGTCGTGCTGGTCGATGGTGCGGGCCAGGCTGGCCGCCTCGCCGGCCAACCTGGCCCGCTGCTCCTGGGCTTTGGCCCGGTCGCGCTCGCCGGCCGCGGCGGCCTGGTCGAAGCCGGCCAGGGCGGCCCGGGCCCGGCCCCGGCGGGCCTCGGCCGCCTGGGCGGCCGCCTGGGCGCGTTCGGCTTCGGCCCGGACGCCGGCCAGCTCCCCGGCGAGCTCGGCCGCCTCGCGCTCCAGGTCGGCCGGTGCGCGGCCCTCGTCCTGGCCGGCCGCCGCCTCGGCCAGGTGGCGGGCGCGCTGCTCGGCGAGCGCCATCGTGCCCTGCAGGCGCGCCCGCACGGTGGTCAGGCGGTGGACGGTGTCGCCGGCGCCGGCCGCCGCCGGCTCGTCGGCGGCCAGGTGCGCGGCACCGTCCTGCTCGGCCGCCTGGGCCGCGGAGTGCGCTGCCTCGAGCTCGGCCAGGCGGGCGTTGAAGGCGGCCTCCTCGGCCGCCAGCGCGGCGGCACGCCGGCGGGCGGCGGCCAGCTCGCGCGCCCGGAGGACCAGGCGCACCTCGCGCAGCTCGGCGGCCACCTCGGCCGCCCGCCGGGCGGTCTCGGCCTGCTGTGCCAGCGGCTTGAGCTGGCGGCGCAGCTCGCCGACCAGGTCGGACAGGCGCAGCAGGTGTGGCTCCATGCTGGCCAGCTTGCGCAGCGCCTTGTCCTTGCGGCGGCGGTGCTTGTAGACGCCGGCCGCCTCCTCGATGGCCGCCCGGCGGTCCTCGGGCCGGCCGTGGAGTACCTCGTCGAGCTGACCCTGTCCGATCAGGGTATGCAGCTCCCGGCCGACCCCGGTGTCGCTGAGCAGCTCCTGCAGGTCGAGCAGGCGGCATGGGGCGCCGTTCAGGAAGTACTCGCTCTCCCCCGACCGGTACAGCAGCCGGGTCATGGTGACCTCGGTGTAGTCGATCGGCAGGAGCCCGGCGGAGTTGTCGATCGTGAGCGCGACCTCGGCCCGCCCGAGGGCGGGCCGAGCCGCCGTGCCGGCGAAGATGACGTCCTCCATCTTGCCGCCCCGCAGCGACTTGACGCGGTGCTCGCCGAGCACCCAGGCGATCGCGTCGACCACGTTCGACTTGCCGGAGCCGTTGGGCCCCACGATGACGGTGATCCCCGGCTCGAACTCGAGGACCGTCTTGTCGGCGAAGGACTTGAATCCGCGCAGGGTCAGTGACTTCAGGAACACTCGGGCTGCTCCCGTCGCGGCGGCTGGTCGGCGGGGAAGCAGGCGCACTGTAGCACGGCAGGACGACAGCATCGGGCAAGCCGGTCGGCTGCCACCAAGCGGGCGGGGAACGAAATCGGCTCGAGCCGGGGGGAGCAGAATCGATTCGGGAACGCGCAGGGGCCCTGCTCGACAGGGCCCCCTGGGCAAACAATAAGCCCCGGCTATGCCAGGGCTGCCTCCTTGCTCGTCGACGGGACCAAGTCCCCGCTGTCGCGCATGGCGATCTCCCGCTCGGCGAGGGCGAGAGCGCGCTCGAGCTCGGCGACACGCGCTTTGAGGTCGTTCAGCTCCCGCAGAATGAGGTAGGCGGGCGGCTGACCTACGTACCCCATGAGCGCCTTCGACATCGACAAGGTCCTCCCCTCAGCAACAACCGCTCACGGCATGGCGACTGCTGCACTCGGTTCCGCTCCCGTGACAAGGCAACGCATGCCATCCGGCGCGGAATTCGTCGGTCACGCTATTTCGTTGTGCCCCTGGGCGGGGAAGACCGGCTGGTGCGCGTTCCTGCCAGCGGTCGGGTCCGCGGCGGGCCGTTGCCCGCTTGGACGGGGTGGGCGCCGCCCAAGCGCGGTGTCGGCCCGATGGTGGATCTTCGCCGGGGCCCAGGGATCGATTTCACAAGGGGACGATAACACGTTTGCCGTTGCACGCCAAGAGGCGGGTTGTGGATGACTTGACGCTCGGAGTGTTCGGCTGGCCACAAGAGTAGCTTTCCGCCCACGGCAACGGCCATCACCTGGTCTCGAAACCACGGAACGCGCCCGTCGCAGCGTTCCGCTCGGCCGCCACGGAATGCACCTCGGCGTAGCGCGGTCCGCGGCGCAGGAACGCCTCCAGCTCGTCCAGCGCCGCGCCCGGCCCCTCCGCCTCGACCACGACCGACCCGTCGTAGGCGTTGGCCGCATAGCCCACCAGCCCGAGCTCGCGCGCCCGCCGCTGGACCGCCCAGCGGAAGCCGACGCCCTGGACCTCCCCTCGGACCACGGCCCGCAGTCGCTCGTCACCCATGCGCCGCACGATACCGCCATCCCGGCTACCGCAGGCAAGCGGACCCCGCGTCCCGGTCGCCCTGCTCGCGCCGCGCGGGCGTGGCGCGCCCGCGCAGCGCAGCAGGCCGCGCGTGGGCTGCGGCCGACCCTCGACGGGCTGGCCGTCTGCCGGCAGCTCCGCGGCTGGAGCCGGGTACCGATCCGCTCGTAGCGCACCGGCCCGTTCGACCCGTACCTTGGACGTCTCGCCGACCGGAGGCCGGCCCGTGCCGTTCACCTACCCCGTCTTCCTCGAGATCGCCGACCAGCCCTGCGTCGTCATCGGCGGCGGGCCGGAGACGCTGCGCAAGGTCGTGCCCCTGGTCGAGCAGGGCGCGCTCGTCAAGCTCATCACCCCAGACCCCCCGCCCGGCCTGGACGAGCTCGCCGCCAGGCATCCCGGTCGGATCACCGTCCTGCACCGCGACTACGCCGAGGGCGACCTCGCCGGTGCCTTCCTGTGCATCTCGGCCAGCGGTGACCACGAGCTGAACGGCCGCATCTTCGCCGAGGGCCGGCGCTGCGGCGTGCTGGTGAACTCGGTGGACGACATCGACCACTGCCGGTTCGCCACCCCCGCCCTCCTGCGCCGGGGTGACCTGGTCATCGCGGTCGGCACCGGCGGCCGGGCGCCGGCCATGGCCAGGCGCATCCGCCGGGAGCTGGCCGAGCGCTACGGCCCCGAGTACGGCGAGGCCACCGCGCTCGTCGGCGACGTCCGCGCCGAGACCCGCACGCTGTGGTCCAGCTTCGACGGCTGGGCCGAGCGCTGGCGCACCGCCCTGGACGACGAGGTCATCCGGCTCGTCGTCCAGGGACGCCGCGACGCCGCCCGGGCCCTGCTGCGCGAGCGCCTGTCGCGCCCCGGGCACGAGCCGGGCGCCCCGCCGGCCCCGGGCGCCGGCCCGAACGAGGTGGCCGAAGGCTGACCCGGCCGGACCGGGCCGCGGGCCGGTCAGCGCAGGAACCTCGACCGTCGCCGGTCGGCCAGGATGCGCCCGCCGGTCTGACAGGTCGGGCAGTACGACGTCTCCCGCTCCCCCAGCCAGACCGACCGGATCGTGTCGCCGCACACGAAGCACGGCGCACCGGCTCGGCCATGGACCGCGAAGGACCGGTCGGCCGCCTTGGGGATGGCGACCTCGCCGGCCACCTGCTCGGCAAGCGCGCCGCGTGCCTCGGTGAGCACGCCGACGAGCGCGCCGTGCAGCCGCGCGACCCCGTCAGGGCCGAGCCGCTCCGGACGGGCGAACGGCGACAGCTTGGCCCGGTGCAGCACCTCGTCGCTCCACGCGTTGCCGACGCCGGACAGCGCCGCCTGGTCGGTGAGCATGCCCTTCAAGGTGTGGCCCCCCTCGCCCAGGATCGCGGCCAGGCGCTCGACGGTGAAGCCGGGATCGAGCGGCTCGGGTCCGAGACCCGCCAGCTTGGGCACGTCGGCCAGGTCCTTGACCAGCCAGACGGCGGCCCGGCGCTGCGTGCCGGCCTCGGTGACCGACAGCACCCTGCCGTCGGCGAACTCGAGCGCCAGCACGCCGATCTTGCGGCCGGCCGGTCTGGCGCCGAGCACCACCCGCCCGCCCAGCGACAGGTGCATGACCAGGCGGCGGTCGCCGAATCCGAGCCAGACGTACTTGGCCCGCCGCCCGGCATCGACCACGGCCCGACCGACCAGGCTGTCGAGCGGAGGGTCGAAGGTCTTGAGGGCCGCGACCGACGCAAGGTGCACGCCGCGGACCTGCGCCCCGGCGAGCTGGCTGGCCAGGTTGTGGGCGAGCACGTCCAGCTCGGGCAGCTCGGGCATCGCCTAGGTGCGCTTGCCTTCGGCCACGACGTCGACGGCCAGGCCGTCCTCCGAGCCGGTCACCATGCGTTCGGCGGCCAGCGACTCGAACGCCTCGCGGGCCGCGTTCTGCTCGGCCTCCTTCTTCGAGCGGCCCTGTCCGGTGCCGTAGGCCGTGCCGGCCACCGACACGGTGGCGGTGAAGCGCTTGGCGTGGTCGGGCCCCTCCTCCTGGATCGCGTAGGAGGGCATGCCGCCCAGGCTGGAGGCGGCCAGCTCCTGCAGCGACGTCTTGTAGTCCAGGGCGGCGCCCCGGCCGGCCGCCTCCATCACCCGCGGCTCGAACAGCCGGCGCACCAGCGCCGCCGCCCGGGGCAGGCCCTTGTCCAGGTAGACGGCGCCGAGGATGGCCTCCAGGGTGTCGGCCAGGATGGACGACTTGTCGCGCCCGCCCGACAGCTCCTCGCCGCGGCCGAGCCGCACCGCGTCGCCGACCCCGAGTCGCCTGGCCACGTCGGCGAGCACGTTCATGTTCACCGTGGCGGCGCGCAGCTTGGCCAGCTGGCCCTCGGGGAGGTGGGGGAAGGCGCGGTAGATGATGTCGGTGACGACCAGGCCGAGGACCGCGTCACCGAGGAACTCGAGCCGTTCGTTGGTGGGCAGGTTGCCGTTCTCGTAGGCGTAGGACCGGTGGGTGAAGGCCCAGACGTACAGCTCCTCGTTGCCGAAGCGGACCCCAAGGGCCTTCTCGATGGGCAGCCGCTGGCTCAAGCCCTACTCGACCTCGACGGCCTGCCGTCCGCCGTACCAGCCGCAGTTGGGGCAGACGGTGTGGGGGAGCTTGGTCTGGCGGCACTGCGGGCACACGGCGTAGGTGGGCGCGGCGCTCTTCCAGTGGGCGCGGCGCGCACGCGTGCGCGACCGCGGCGTCTTCCGCTTAGGGACGGGCATCGTCTTCCTCCTCGGGATGGGCCAGCCGGGCGGCCCGGTCGGCCGGCGGCGCGGCGGGCCGGGGGGCCCGGTCGGCCGTCGCGCGCAGCTTGGGCGCCAGGTCGGCCAGCGCCGCCCAGCGGAGGTCGACCGTCTCGTCGTGCTCGTGGGGGGCGGTGACCTCGTTCAGGTCGGCGCCGCAGGTCGGGCACAGGCCCTTGCAGTCGGGGCTGTGCAGCGGCGCGGACGGCAACGCCAGCACGACGGCGTCGCGCACCATCGTGTCCAGCGGCAGGCGGTCGCCGGGCAGCACGGCGTAGCCCTCCTCGCCGGCGTCGCGCGGGTCGAGCGCGAACAGCTCCTGCACGCCGACGTCGAGGTCCTGGGCGAACTCGCGCAGGCAGCGCACGCAGGACAAGGTCGCCGTGAACGCCAGGCCGCCGGTGACCAGCAGCCCCTCGACCACGCTTTCGACCAGGGCGTCCACCACGATGGGGTGCTCGCCGGCCACCCGGGCGACCGGCGTGGCCAGGCCGGGCAGCGGTTCGCGCACGACGATGCGCTTGTGCGCCCCCGGCCTGCCGATCAGCTCGCGGACGTTCACGGCAAGCGCGGGTGTGCTCAGCTCCTTGGTCATCCTCGCCTACTTCTCGGGTCGAGCAGGTCGCGCTCCACCCCCGGGGCGGTCGCGCCGTGCTTCGCAGGCGGCGAAGGCATCGGTCGCCGCGCCGAGGCCCCCACCGCGAACAGGCGGCCCCGCTCGTCATCCCGCGGACCGCCTGGACCACAGGGTAGCACCGAAGGGTAGCACCGCGGCGCCGCGGGCCGAAAGCGCACCCTGGTCGGGTCGGCGACGGCCGGCGCGCCGTGGTCGGGTCAGCCGCGGCCGGCGCGCTCGCGCAGCCGGGCGACCACGAAGTCGGGCACGAGGCCGCTCACGTCGCCGCCGTGGCCGGCCACCTCCTTGACCAGGCTCGAGCTGAGATAGGAATAGGTCGGGTTGGTGGTCGCGAACAGCGTCTCGACCCCGGCCAGGCGGTAGTTCATCTGGGCCATCTGCAGCTCGTAGTCGAAGTCGCTGACCGCCCGCAGCCCCTTGACGATCGCCGTCACCTCCCGGTCGCGGGCGAAGTCGACCAGCAGGCCCGAGAACGAGTCGACCTCGACCGTCGGGATCTGGGCGGTGGCCTCCTTGAGCATCGCGATGCGCTCCTCGACCGTGAACATCGGCTGCTTGGACGGGTGGACCAGCACAGCCACGAGCACACGGTCGAAGCAGGCCGCGGCACGGGCGATGATGTCGAGGTGGCCGTTGGTCACCGGGTCGTAGCTGCCGGGACAGCATGCGGTCCGCATGGGGCGGGCCTCCTGGAGTGCGGGTTCGGGGGTCGAAGCGTACCGGCTCGCCGGGTGGCCGGTCAGACAGGGCGGAAGGTGGCCAGGTGCAGGGCGGTGTCACCGTAGCGGCGGGGCTCGTCCGGCTCGAAGCCCGGCGGCCAGGGCGGCGCCTCGGCGCGGGCGGCCGCCTCCACCACGGTGACGGCGCCCGGCGCGAGCGCGGTCCTGGCCAGGCCGCCGAGCAGCCCGACCAGCAAGCCGACCTCGATCCGGTAGGGCGGATCGAGCAGGACCAGGTCGAACGGGCCGTCACGCCGGGTGCGCAGGTAGGTCGCTGCCCTGGTCCGGCGCACGGTGGCGACCCGGTCGAGCCCGAGCGCGGCCAGGTTGGCCCGGATCACGGCCACCGCCACGGGAGACTGCTCGACCAGCACGGCGCGCTCGGCGCCGCGGGACAGGGCCTCGATGGCCAGCGCGCCGGTGCCCGCGTACAGGTCCAGCACCCGGGCGCCCACGACGCGCTCGCCGAGCACCGCGAACAGCGCCTCGCGGACACGGTCGGCGGTCGGGCGGGTCCTGGTGCCGGGGACGGTCCGCAGCCGCCGGCCGCCCAGCCGGCCGGCCACCACGCGCATGAGCGGCTCCCCTCTCGCGCACGAAGGGACGGGCGGCGGTGCCCGGGGGGCCCAAGCACCGCCGCCCGCCGTGGGCGGAGGCGGGGGTCGAGCCCGGGGGGGCCAAAGGCTCTTCCCCCGCCATCCGACCAGGTCAACCGAGCCGCACCGCGGGTGCCTCCCGGTCGTCGATGCGACGCTCGCCAGCTCTCACCGGGGACCCTCCTCGGTGCCACCCCCCGTGGCCGCACGTCCGGAGACCAGTATTGCGCAAACCGCTCAGCCGCGCGCCAGCCACTCGGCGCGGCCGTCGCCGAGCCGGG
>JBIOYL010000132.1:0-2190 GCA_044870185.1 Actinomycetes bacterium
CCGCGGGCGCGCCCGCGGGCGCCCGGTCCGGTTCGCCCGCCCGGTCCGGTTCGGACGCCCGGTCCGGTGCGGCCACGGGGATCGGGGCGTCGGGGAGTCTACCCTGGCGGCGCACCCAGCCGCCCGCCAGCTCGGGCTCGGCGCCCTGGTCCGACGGCGTGTAGTAGCCGCCGGCCAGCCCCTCGGGTAGGTAGCGCTGGGCCACCCAGTGGTCGGGGTGGTCGTGCGGGTAGACGTAGCCGGCCCCGATGCCCAGGCGGCGCTCCCCCGGGTGGGAGCCGGACTGCAGGTGGCTCGGCACCGTGCCGGGGCCCTGCTCGAGCTCCCGGGCGGCCGCGTCCAGGGCCAGGTAGGCGCTGTTGGACTTGGGCGCCAGCGCCAGGTAGACGACCGCCTCGGCCAGGTTCAGGCGCGCCTCGGGCAGGCCGACGAACTCCAGCGCCTGGAAGGCGGCCACCGCCACCGGCAGGGCCTGCGGGTCGGCCAGGCCGACGTCCTCGCTGGCCGAGATGACCAGGCGGCGGGCGATGAAGCGCGGGTCCTCGCCGGCGGCCAGCATGCGGGCCAGGTAGTGCAGGGCGGCGTCCGGGTCGGAGCCGCGGATCGACTTGATGAAGGCGCTGGCCACGTCGTAGTGCTGGTCGCCGGCCCGGTCGTAGCTGACCCGCGGGCGCTGCAGGGCGTCGGCGATGTCGGCGAGCGTGATGCGCCGGTCCGTGCGGGCGGCGACGACCAGGGCGGCCGCCTCGAGCGCGTTCAGCGCGTGGCGGGCGTCCCCGTCGGCCCGGTCGACCAGGTGGGCGAGCGCGTCGCCGTCGAGCGCGAGCCCGGTCCTCCCGAGGCCGCGCTCGCGGTCGGCCAGCGCCCGCTGGACGATCTCGCGCAGGTCGTCCGGGCCGAGCGGCTCCAGGCGGAACAGCAGCGAGCGGCTCATGAGCGGTGTGGTGAGGGTGAAGAAGGGGTTCTCGGTCGTGGCCCCGACGAGCACCACGGTGCGGTTCTCCACCCCCGGCAGCAGGGCGTCCTGCTGGCCGCGGTTGAAGCGGTGGATCTCGTCGATGAACAGGATCGTGCGCCGGCCGGTGACGCCGAGCCGCTCGCGGGCCGCGGCCAGCAGCTCGCGCACGTCCTTGACGCCCGCGCTGGTAGCCGACAGCTCCTCGAAGCGCGCGCTGGTCTGCCGGGCGATGATGTGGGCAAGCGAGGTCTTGCCCACCCCGGCCGGGCCCCACAGCAGCACCGAGCGCAGCTCGTCGGCCTCGATCAGCGCACGCAGGGCGCTGCCCGCCCCGAGCACGTGGCGCTGCCCCACGAACTCGTCGAGGGTGCGGGGGCGCATGCGGGCGGCCAGCGGCGCGTCGGTCCGCTCGAGCTCGGCCGCCTTCGCCGAGAACAGGTCCATCAGCCATCATCGTAGTAGCGCCAGCGAGCGCCCATGCGTGGACGCGGCGCGCCGGACGGCGGCGGGCGGAGCGGCCGGCGGAGCCGGGGCGGGCGAGGCCGAGGCGGGGTGGGGCCGGAGACGAGCGGGCAGCGCTCCACGGCTGCCGTGGCTGGTCGACGTTTGCACCTGCTCTCATCGAGAAACAGGTGGGGTCCGTCCCGGCCGCTTCCGGTACCCCGACCGGGGGTGCCTGCCACGACCGCGCGTCCAGACCCCTACGTCGAAGTGTTGGCGCAAACGAAAAGCCAGCCACCAACAACGTCGGGCGCTGCCAGGTGGCGATTCAATCACCGCTCCCCCAAGGACGCAAGCTGCCACGAGCCGGTTCTGGCTAGCCAGACGGGTTCGGCAGCAGCGTGTCCGCGGGGTCGACGGCCAGCTCCAGCCACACCCACTTCCGGTCGCCCGCGGCGTCCACGCCCCAGCGGTCGGCCAGCGCCTCGACCAGCTGGAGACCACGCCCGGTGCCCGACTCCACGGCATGGGAGCGCCTGGCCGGCAGGGAGCGGGCCTGGTCGTGCACCTCGATGTGCGTGACGCCCGCGTCCAGCCTGACCACCAGGCGAACGTCCTGGTCGCTGTTGAGCACCGCGTTGGTGACCAGCTCCGACAGCGGCAACAGGGCCCGCTCGACCGTGCGGCGCGCCCCCCAGCGCGCGCCGACCTGGCGCAGGAAACGGCGGGCCTCCCCGGCCGCCGCCAGGTCGTTGGGGAGCATGCAGCGGGCCTCGCGGGCGCCGGCGAGC
>JBIOYL010000133.1:0-31790 GCA_044870185.1 Actinomycetes bacterium
ACATCGGCAAGCTGCGGCAGAAGGGTGCTAAGTCGCTGATCAACACATGCCCGGCATTCTTACCTATCTCGGTCGCTCCACCCAACCGCCCAGGAGCCGTTTCCATCACGAGATATGAGCCAGATCCTACGTCGGGTTCAACAGCGAGCCCCTGTACCCCCCGGCCGCGCCGAGCTGGCCCTGGCCGAGCTGGACCGCACCGGCGCCTTCGACCGCTCCTTCCTGCTGCTGGTGGCCCCCACCGGCACCGGCTGGGTCCCCTGGCAGGGATCGAACCCTCACCACGCGCTGGCCCGACAGTCCCCATCCCGCCGGAGCCTAGCCTGGTGGGCGGTCACGGCGAAGATATTCCCCTCTACCTGCGGACATTGAGTCCTGTACGGTTGGGGTCATGCGGGACGATGGGGAGCTGCTGCCGCTAATAGACCTCCACTAAACCTGATGACGGCCGCAATCTCGGGACACGAGTAATGCCGCGGCCAGCGTTCTGAAGTTTGGCCGTCGTCAACACATCTGGCGCCTTCGATATCCCTCGCGCCTGACCTTGGCGTGACGCCTGGCCAGCCGAACCGCCGGACCCTCAACCAGCGGTGGAAGGTTCGTATGCTGGCTGGTTGGGACCACCAGGTCTTGGAGCTGCGCGTTCCAACAGGGCGTTTGACAGCATGCGAACCCCGGCGCTGCTATCCTTACTTGAACGATCAGGTAAGGAGGAATGGGTGGACGTTGCGGCGCGGCTGACGTCGAAGGGGCAGATCACCCTGCCCAAAGCGGTGCGTGAAGCCCTCGGCTTGGAGGAGGGTGACCAGATCGTCTTCCGCGTGGAAGGGCATCGTGCCGTGCTGGCGCGCACCGCCGATCTGCTCGAGCTGGCTGGCGTGGTCAGCGTGCCCGCCAGCAAGCGCGGGACCGCCTGGGAGGAGGTGCGCCGCCGGGTCCGTACCGCCCGGGCGCAGTCCGGGCGGTGAGCGCGTTTGTCGACACCAACGTCCTGGTCCGCCATCTGGCCGGCGACCCGCCCGAGCAGGCGGCACGGGCGAGCAGGTTCCTGGCCGCCGCGGATGAGCTGCTGCTGGCGGACCTGGTCGTCGCCGAGGTTGTCTACGTGCTGGAGTCGTTCTACGAGGTGCCGCGGGCCGAGGTCGCCGAGCTGGCGCGCGCGATCATCGCGTTCCCGGCGATCGTGGTGCTGGATCCGGCGATGCTGCTGCGGGCGCTGGAGGTCTATGAAACGGCCCGGCTGGACTTCGCCGAGGCATATCTGGTCGCGCAGGCGGAGCGGTCGGGGGTTGGGGCGGTCGCCTCGTTCGACAAGGCGATCGACCGTGTGACGACGGTTCGACGGGTCGAACCAGCCTGAGCTTGGGGTGCACCCTGACCGGCCGGCCACGGCGCTCGCGCTCCTCGGCCGCTGGGCGGCGCTCGAGGGGTTGGAGGCCAGCGAGGCCGCCTACGTGGCTGCCACCCGCGACCGGCGGCTCCTGCGGTTCACCGCCGCTGGCGACGCCGCCGCGGAGCGCGCCTGGCGCACCCACTGGACCCGACCCGACCTGCCCGATGCGGCGCGGCAACGGCTGACCCGGCGGCACAGCAAAGCGCCGGACCTGGTGGTCATCGAGCCGCTCCGCGAGTGGACCTGCACGAGCTGCGGCGGCTCTGGTCGGTACCTGTTCATACCTTCTTGGGGTGCTCGTTGAAGAAGCGCACCAGCTCGGCGGCGGCATCGGGTCCCTGCGGATCGGTGTAGGAGCCCTGCGGACTCCCCCCGGACCAGGCGTGGCCCGCCTGATGGATCGTCCACTGCTCCACCACCGCCCCACCGCTGGCGGCAGCGTAGACACGACGCGTGTAGGTATGTCCGCCAGCCACCTGCCCCGACGTCACCGTGGCTGCCTGCGCGGGCCGAGGGACGCCGGCCTGCTCGACGGGGGCGGTCTTGGTCCAGTGGGCAAGCAGGTCGTCGGCGTTGACCGGGTCGACGATCGGGTCGCGATCGCCGTGGAACACGATCAGCGGGATGCGCCCGGCCGGCCGGCCAGGACGCGCCGGTGACCCCTGCTGCATGGCGGCAAACGCAGAGGGCAGGTCGTGGGCGGCGCGGTGGGCGAGGCCGGAGTGCACCCCGGCCGCGGCATACAGGTCGGGGTAGGTGGCGGCCATGACCGCGGCCATGGCCCCGCCGGCCGAGAAGCCGGCCACGTAGACCCGGCGGGCGTCGACGTGGTAGGCGTGCATGACCTGCCGGGTGATGCCCGCGATCAGGGACGGCTCGCCGGCGTCGCGCTGCTGGTCGGTGGCCTGGAACCAGTTCCAGCACCGCAGGTGGTTGGCGGAGGCGGCCTGTTCGGGGTAGGCGACAAGGAAGGTGTGCCGTTCGGCGAGCCCGTTCATGCCCGTGCCCGCGGCAAAGTCGACGGCGGTCTGCGTCCCACCGTGCAGCATGACCAGCAGGGGGACGGCCTGGCCGGCATAGCCGCTGGGGATGTAGAGCTTGTAGTCGCGGGTCCCGGCCGCGTTGGTGTAGGCCGCAGCCACCCAGCGTCCTCCCGCAGCGGCGACGACCGCGGCCGGGTCTGGTGGGGTTGGGCGGGCCGGGCCCGTAGGGCGCAGCCGGTGGGGGGAGCGCACCGGCTTGGCGATGCGACCACGCGGCTCCGCCACCGTGGCTGCTCCCGGTCTTGGGCCCGTGCCCGACCCCGGCGGCACCGTCGGCGCTGACGGGGCATCGACCACGCGGAGCTGTGCCCGGGCCGGGTCGGCGGCCGGACCCGGGCCTGGGGCGGGGCTCGCGGAGGTTGTCTGGTTGCCCAGGGTTCGCTGGATGAGCGCGGTTGCCTCGGCGAGCTGCCCCGCGCGGGTGAGGCGGGTCGCTTCAGCCATCGCGGCCTGCAGCTGGTCAAGCATCCCGGCTTCCCTTCTCCAGTGCGTCAGACGCCCACGGCGCAGTGCCGCTGGTTCCTGTTGCGTATCGGGTGTCGTGGGCGTCCGGCTCAGACGGTGCGGCCCGCCAACGCTGCTTTGACGGCGGCGCTTGCCCGCAAGGCGCCCAGTACCTCGACCGATTCGATCGTGGCCAGGGCCAGCTCTGGGGAGACGTCCTCGGCGATGCTGGCCAGGCCGAGCACGCGGATCTGCAGCCGCCGGCCAGCCGCGCGGACTGCTTCCAGGTCGGCGCGCGTGTAGTGCTGTACGCCAAGCACCAGGGTCTTGCGGGCGACCGTGTGAGTGACGGCCTCGGCGTGGCGGGCGAGCTGGGCGCGGATCGCGGTGCGGATGAAGTCGGTGCGGTTGGCGTAGAAGCCTTCCTGAACCAGCAGGTCGACCTGGCCGAGGTCGACCAGCCCGAGGTTGATCGTGATCTTCTCGGTTTTCTCACCTTCACCCACCTTCACCCACCTTCACCATCCCCTTGCCATCCAGCTGGATGGTCACCCGGCCTCCGTCGCTTGTCAAGCGCCTTGCAGCTGACCCTCGCCGGCCGGCCAGCAGCTGCCTCATCGGGTCGCGGGCTGAAAAGCAGCGGACCATGGACGTACCGGTGCGAGTGGGTAGCGCGATCGGGCTGCGCGACCGTGGCGACCTGGGTCGTCGGCGAGTACCGCCCAGGTGCGCTGGCATGCCGACGGTCGTGCTCGCCCGGCTGTCCGCCCCGGGCGTCATGGGTTGGGCTGGCTGCGGCGCCGACCACGCGAGCCGACGCCGCAGCCCATAGGTCACCGGAAGCGGCGGAAGAACTCGCGCACGTCGCCGACGAGCAGGTCAGGGACTTCCATGGCGGCGAAGTGGCCGCCGCGGTCGAACTCGGTCCAGTGCACGATGGTGTTGCCGCGCTCGGCGTAGCGGCGGATGGCATAGTCCTCGGCGAACACCGCCACCCCGGTCGGGGTGGTGCCGGGCTGCTGGCCCCACGAGTCGCCGGCGTGGCTGTTGTCGTAGTACAGGCGGGCCGAGGACCCGGCCGTGCCCGTCAGCCAGTACAGCATCACGTTGGTGAGCAGCTGGTCGCGGTCCACCGCGTCCTCGGGCAGCTCCGCGGCGTGGGTCCACTCCTTGAACTTCTCCACGATCCAGGCCAGCTGGCCGACCGGTGAGTCGGTGAGCGCGTAGGCCAGCGTCTGCGGTCGGGTGGCCTGGAGCTGGAAGTAGCCGTTGCCGGGCCCGGCCGTGCTGGTGGCGAGGCGCTCCAGGCGCAGCTGCTCGGCCTCGGTGAAGGTGGCCAGCTCGTCGGGGTCCACCGGCCCGAGGGGGATGAAGCCCACGCTGGCCGCGTTGACGTGCACGCCGAGGACGTGGTCGGGGTCGACGCGGCCCAGCTCGGGGGAGACGAACGCGCCCCAGTCGCCGCCCTGGGCGCCGTAGCGCCGGTAGCCGAGGCGCCGCATCAGCTCCGCCCAGGCATGGGCGATGCGGGTGGTGGTCCAGCCGGCCTGGCGGGTCGGGCCGGAGAGGCCGTAGCCGGGGATGGAGGGGATGACCAGGTGGAAGGCATCCGCCGGGTCGCCGCCGTGGGCGGCGGGGTCGGCCAGCGGGCCGATGATGGCCAGGAACTCCACGATCGAGCCGGGCCAGCCGTGGGTGATGACCAGGGGCAGGGCGTCGGGCTCGGAGGAGCGCACGTGCAGGAAGTGCACGTTCGCGCTGTCGATGGTGGTGGTGAACTGTGGGTAGGCGTTGAGCCTGGCCTCGTGGGCGCGCCAGTCGTAGCCGTCGGCCCAGTAGGTGGCCAGCTCCTTGAGGTAGTCGAGCGGCACCCCACGGCTCCAGCCGACGCCGGGCAGCTCGTCGGGCCAGCGGGTGCGGGCCAGCCGCTCGCGCAGGTCGTCCAGGTCGGCCTGGGGGATGTCGATACGGAACGGCCGGATCTCGGTGTCAGAGCGGTCGGGGTCGGGCATCGCGGCGCTCCTTGCTTGTGCGCGGGTGGCGAGGGCCGGAGCAATTTGACAAGATGTTGTCATGAAGACGGTATCAGGTCGACAACATGTTGTCAATAATCCCTCGGAGTCCGAGTCGCGCACGCCCGCCGGGGATGCCTTCACCACCCTCCTCGGCCAGGTCATAGGGCTCACCCGGCGTTTCACCACCGTCGGGGAGGCGCTGGCCAAGCCCGCCGGCCAGACGCTCGCACGCTGGCTGGTCCTGGAAACGATCCAGGACCAGCCCGCGACAGTGGCGCAGATCGCGCGCGCCCTGCTGCTCGCCCGGCAGGGCGTGCAGCGCCTGGCGGACCTGTTGGTGCAGGACGGATTGGCCGTGTACGAGGCCAATCCTCGCCACCGCCGCGCCAAGCTCCTACGGCTCACCCCACAGGGCCACTCCACGCTGCGTACCATCCAGACGGCGCAGCGAGCGTGGGCCGATGCGCTGGGCGCCGAGCTTGGCCAGGCAGACCTCCAGCGGGCCAGCGTCATCCTCGACCGGGTGCTGCAAGCCCTCCGGAAGCCGGAATTCCTCCCCTGAGCCCATAACCGCGCCGCTTGCAGGGCCGGGCGACCTGCGAAGATACGGCTGAGCACGGCGCTTGGCCTGCGATCCATGGTAAGGATGGGTCAGTTCTCAAAGTGCGCTCGGGGGAGCGGAGTGTCACGCCGCCCGGTGAAGCTCCAGGAGATCGCCGTCCCATCGAGTTCTCGGTCGCCTTGCTTCCGGCTACCAAAGACACCGGATGCCCGTTCGAACGAACGATGTCGGTCCGGTGAGTATCGCACCGGCGCGAAGGGAACAGTGTCGAAGGCATTTCCGCGTCCGACCCAGCGGTAAGCGGAGTCTCGTGTCAGAATCCTGCCTCGGTTTCGTGTGGCGCTGGCTGCTCGGAGCGTTCCTGTCGCCGCACCAGGCGAGGACTGCGCCGGCCTGACCGTTCTCGGTGTGTGCGACCCTGGCGGGGGCTGACGCTTCGGCAAGGAGCCATGGTGGCAACGCGTGATGTGGTGATCGTGGGGGCGGGGTCGGCCGGGTGCGTGCTCGCCGCCCGGCTCAGCCAGGACCCGAGCTGCCAGGTGACGCTGGTCGAGGCCGGCCCCGACTATCCCGACCCGGCCACGCTGCCGCCGGAGATCGCCAGTGGCCTGGCGCCGGCATTCACCCACGACTGGGGCTACCGCAGCCAGCCGGGCGCGCTCGGCCGGCCCCTGGACCTGTACCGGGGTCGCCTGGTCGGGGGCTGCTCGGCGACCAACGCGGGCTTCGCGCTGCGCGGCAGCCCCGGTGACTACGACCAGTGGGCCGCGCTGGGCAATCCCGGCTGGTCGTTCGCCGAGGTCCTGCCGTTCTTCCGCGCCTTGGAGCGCGACCTGGACGGCGACGACCAGTGGCATGGCCGCGATGGGCCACTGCCCATCCGCCGGGCCGGCCCTGAGGAATTGGGTCCCGTGGCACGGGCCTTCCTGGACGCCTGCGCCGCCGCCGGCTACCGGCCGGTGGCAGACCACAACGGCCCTGGGGCGATCGGGGCGGGGCCGGCCCCGGCCAACGTCGTCGGCGGGGTCCGCCAGAGCACCGCGCTCACCTACCTGGCCCAGGCCCGCATGCGGCCCAACCTGACCGTCCGCAGCAGCGCGCTGGTGGACCGGGTGGTCATCCAGGGCGGGCGGGTGGTCGGGGTGCGCCTGGCCGAGCCGGCCGAGACGCTGCTGGCCGGGCGGGTGATCCTGGCCGCTGGCAGCTTCGGCAGCCCGGCCATCCTGCTGCGCTCGGGCATCGGGCCGGCCACCGAGCTGGCTACCGTGGGTATCCCGGTGGTGGCCGACCGGCCAGGGGTGGGCGCCAACCTGGCCGACCATCCCGGCGTGGGCGTGGTGTTCGCCACCGGCGTGGCCGCCCGAGCGGGGACGCCGTGGTTCCAGGTGATGCTCACCGCGGCCAGTACGCCCACGGCCGCCAGCCCGGACCTGCACGTGGTGTGCGGGCATCGGCCGGGCGAGGCGGCGGGCGACCCGGCGGTCGCCTGGCTGTGGGTGGCGTGGCTTACGCCCCGCGCGCGGGGACGGCTGCGGCTGCGGTCGGCGGATCCGGCCGCCGCCCCGAGCATCGAGCTCGGCCTGCTCGACCACCCCGACGACCTCGCCGGCCTGCTCACCGGGGTCCGCGTCGCCCGGCGGCTGGCGCGCACCGCGCCCCTCGTCGGGCTGCTGGACGAGGAGCGCTACCCGGGTGCGGCCGTGGCCGACAAGGGGCCAGGGTTGGAGGCGGCGGTGCGGGCGGAGGTCAACACCTACTTCCACCCGGTGGGGACGTGTCGGATGGGGCGCGCCGACGACCCCTCGGCGGTGGTCGACGCCCACGGCCGGGTGCACGGCGTCGATGGGCTATGGGTGGTGGATGCCTCGATCATGCCGACGATCCCGGCGGCCAACACCAACCTGGCCACGATCATGGTGGCCGAACGCTGCGCAGCCTGGCTCGAGGCGGGCGGCGACATGTCATTCCGCTAGTCGTTCCCCTGCCGCTGGCGCGGCTTCGGGCCGGGGGGCAGCTGGCCGAGCTGCGCGCAGCCGAATTGCGCTTCACCACCGAGGAGACGGCGGCCTTGCTGGGTGCCGTCTGGGGCCTCGACCTGTCTGGCGATGCCGTCGCCGCGCTGGTGGCCCGGACCGAAGGGTGGGTCGCCGCCGGCGGCCCAGCACGATCAGGTTGCTGGCCGACTCCGACACCACCGGCGGCGCGATCAGCGCCAACCGCACGCTGCTGGGCCCCGGCGCAGACCACTTCACCGACAGCCCGATCTGGCGGCAGGCCCGGACGACGGATGCATGGCGGCAGGGCCGAGTGGGACAGCCGAAGCTGACGCTGCCCGCACAGGGCCGGAATCACCCAATGGGGATGATGCCCACTCACCCCGGCCGAGCCGATGATCGACCCGAACCTGGTGGACGCCGACGGGGCCACCGGCCGGAGCTGGAGCGGCCGCGTTTCGGCTCCAACGCAATTGACGATCCAACGGCTTCCGTCGCCGCACGGGACACAACAGATGGAAGGGACGGTGCGCCGATGCGCGAGGAACCTGCCTCCAACGAGGACCGCAAGGAGCTGGAGCGGCTGCGCGCCGAGAACGCCGCCCTTCGCTCCCGGCAGCGCCAGGACGCGGCCGCCCAGGCACGCCCTGCGGCACGGGGCGCCAGGCAGCGCTGGCGCACGATCACAGCCGTCCTGCTGATCGTGGTCGCCTGCGTGCTGGCGCCGCTGGCGGTGGTGGCGGTGTGGGCCAACAACCAGGTCACCAACACCGACCGGTACGTCCGCACGGTGGCACCGCTGGCCAGCAACCCCGACATCCAGAACGCGCTCGCCGATGACATCACCGCCAAGATCTTCACCTACATCGACATCACCGGGCTGACCAACCAGGCGGTGGACGCGCTGGCCACCAGGGGGCTGCCCCCGCAGCGGGCCGACCAGCTGCGCGGCCTGGCCGGGCCGATCGCCAGCGGGGTGCAAAGCTTCACCCGCAGCGAGGTCGGCAAGATCGTGCAAAGCCAGGCGTTCGCCAACGCCTGGGTCAAGGCCAACCGGGCCGCCCACGCCGCGCTGGTCAAGGCCCTGACCGGCCAGGGCGGCGGGGCGATCACCGTCAAGAACAACACGGTCAGCCTCAACCTGGCGCCGCTGATCGCGCAGGTCAAGGGGCAGCTGGTCGCCTCCGGCTTCAGCCTGGCCGCCAGGATCCCCCCGGTCAACGCCTCCTTCGTGCTGTTCGAGTCCGACCAGCTGCCCAAGGTGCGCAGCGGGCTCCACCTGCTCAACACCTTGGGGATCTGGCTGCCGGTGCTCGTCCTGGTGATCATCGCGGCGGGCGTGTACGTGGCCAAGGGCCACCGCCGCGCGCTGGTCGGCGCCGGGCTGGGGGTGGCCGGGGCCATGGTGGTGCTGGCGCTTGGGCTGTTGCTGTTCCGGTCGGTCTACCTGGACGCCGTGCCCGCCAATGTGCTGCCCCACGACGCCGCCGCGGCCTTGTACGACACCATGGTGCGGTTCCTGCGCGCCGGGCTGCGCAGCGTGCTGGTGCTTGGGCTGGTGGTGGCCGGCGGGGCGTTGCTGACCGGCCCGTCGGTCACGGCGGTGCGCAGCCGCCAAGGGCTGGCCCACGGGATCGGCTGGCTGCGCGGCGGGGCCGAGTCGGCCGGGTTCCGTACCGGCCCGGTCGGCAGCTGGGTGTACGCGCACAAGCGCATCCTGCGCATCGCTGCGGTGGCCGTGGCCGGGCTGGCGCTGGTGTTCTGGAGCCAGCCCACCGGCAAGGTGATCATCGGGCTCGCCATGCTGCTGCTGGTCGTGCTCGCGCTGATCGAGTTCCTCGGACGGCCACCCGAGCCTGCGGCCAAGACCTCCACCAGCCAGGCATGAGCCACGGGCGCTGCTGCTCGCGGATGCGTGCCGGCCGCTCCTCGCGGTCGAGCTACGCGTCGTCCATCCGGCCCGAGCGCCGCAGGAGCCAGGAAGGTACCGCTAGAAGCGGCGTGGGAGCCGGGTGGCGTGCCGGTGAGGGCGCCCGAAGACGAACCAGAGCCACAGCAGCGGCCATGGGAAGAAGAAGCCGCGCGTGGCGACGCCGAGCACGATCATCGCGACGACCAGGAGCGCAAGCGGCAGGTACCAAACGACCGGCGCGACGGCGCGACGGCGCACCGGGCCAGCCTCCTGCCGGGCCCGCCAGTCCGGCGGCAGGTCGGCCACCAGCCGGTCGAGCTCGTTACGGGTGCGCGCCGTGAGCGCGGCGGTGAGCCGCTCGTCCACCTCGTCCAGCGTGAGGTAGCCTGCGGCGTGGGCCTCCTTGAGCAGGTCGAGGGTGCGGGCCCGCTCGGCGTCGCCGACCCGGTAGCCGCCGGCCTCCTGCAGCGCGCTGGTGCTCATGGCGACCTTCCTCGTCCCGGCCGGTCCAGCCGGCCCAGTCGTTCCACTCACCCAATGCCAGTGTAAGCGTGTAATCGCCGCAGTTCAATGCGGGCGGTCGCCCCGCCGCCGCCTGCGGTGGCCGGCACGGTGCACCCAGGAGTCCCCGAGCCCCGCATCCCGGTCGGCCGGTCGGGGCGAGCGCCCGGAGCAACGAGGAGGCCAGCATGGCGTACGAGGCCCCGCTGCGGGTGGAGACCCGTGAGGAGCTCATCTACCTGCTCGGCGAGGCGTGCGAGCTGGAGCACGGGCTCATGTGCGAATACCTGTTCGCGCAGTTCTCGCTGAAACGCGAGCCGGACGAGGGGCTGACCGCCGCGCAGCTCGAGCGGGTGCGGGCCTGGGAGTCGACCGTCGTCGACGTCACCAAGCAGGAGATGCTCCACCTCGCGCTGGCCACCAATCTGCTGACCGCGCTGGGCGCGGCCCCGCACTTCGAGCGGCCCAACTTCCCGATCCTGTCGCGCTGGTACCCGCCCGGCGTGCAGATCGACCTGGTGCCGTTCGGCGAGCGGGCACTGCGCCATTTCATGTACCTGGAGCGCCCGGAGGCATGGACCTCGACGACGCCGAAGGCTTCGCGGCCGTCGCGGAGTCGCAGCCCCTCACCGAAGGCGACTCGCTGACCGGTGTCCCCGAGGACTTCAAGACCGTCGGGCACCTGTACCGCGGCATCGAGCAGGGCTTCGAGCGGCTGGTCGCCCGCCACGGCAGGGACGCCGTGTTCATCGGGCCGCCCGCGGCGCAGGCGACCACGGCGGTGTTCGAGTGGCCGGAGCTGACCGCGGTGACCGACCTGGCCTCGGCCAAGGCCGCCATCGAGCTGATCATCGAGCAGGGCGAGGGCGCCCGGGGCGACTGGCGAACCGCCCACTTCGGCAAGTTCGCGAGCCTGCTCGACGAGTACCTGGCGGCCAGGCGCGCGGACCCGGGCTTCGAGCCGGCGCGCCGGGTGGTCCCGGCCTGGGCCCAGCGCCCACCCGACGGCCACCGCTACGGGCTGATCGGCGACCCGCTGACGTTCCGCGTGGCCGACCTGCTCGACGCCGTCTACGAGGTCATCCTTCAGACGCTCACCCGCTACTTCGTGCACGACGAGGAGACCCCCGCCGAGCTGACCACGCTGGCCAAGACGGCCAAACACCTCATGAACCGGGTCATGCGCCCGCTCGGGAGCACGCTCACGACCCTGCCGGCCGGCCCGGCCTCCCCCGGCCAGCTCGCCGCCCCCGCCTTCCGGATCGTCCGGCCGGCCTTCTACGTGCTGCCGCACCGGCGAGCCGCCTGGACGATCCTCGTCGAGCGGCTCGACACGCTGGCCGACGCCTGCGCCGGACTGGCCGGCCAGCCCGGCCTGACCGGGCTCGCCGTACTGGAGGAGAACCTCCGCTCGATGTCGGGCGACCTCCAAGCCCACCTGGCCGCCAGGGCAGGCCGGCAGGTGGGCTAAGACTCGTGCACGAGCGCAGACCCGGCGGCGACCAGCTCGTCCAGCGACCGGCGCAGGCCGTCCGCGAACACCTCCATGTCCGGGCAGCCGTCCGGGTCGCTCTGGACGGCGATGTTGAGCTGCCCGTCGTAGGACAGGACCGCGACGCTCAGCGTGACGTTCCCGGCCAGGACCACCACCGGGAACGCCTCGAGCAGGCGAGCGCCGAGCACGTACAGGGGGACCTGCGGGCCGGGCACGTCGGTGACCATCACGTCGACGATGCGCTGGTGGCGGATGTAGCGGTTCATCGCCCGCAGCAGGGTCAGCGACCTGACCGGACGGAGGTCGGCCAGCGCGTCCGGCTGGCGCTTGAGCTTCGCGGTGGCGTCGGCGATGCGCCGCAGCCGCTCGGCCGGGTCGGGCTCGTCCAGCGGCAGCGGGGCGATCATCAGCCCCACCCGGTTGCCGAGCGCGCCCGCGTCGGCCGACGCCCGCAGCGCCGCGGGCACCGAGGCGCGCACGCTCAGCCCGTCCACCGGCCTGCCCCGGCCGCGGAGCAGCTCGCGCAGGCCCCCGGCGACCGCGGCCAGCACCACGTCGTTCACCTTCGCCTGGTGGGCGTGGGCGGCGTCCTTGACGGCGGCGAGCCGCACCCGTGCCAGCGCGAGGCGCCGGCGGTCACCGACCGGCCGGTGCAGCCAGGCGTGCGGCGGGCGGCGGTGACGGCGGCCGAACGCCATGCGCAGCGCCCGCGCGAAGGACCGCGCTTGGCCGGCGAGCGCCCGCGGATGGCCGAGCCCGGCGAGCGCCGCTCCCGGCGCCGCGCTCCGCACCCGCAGGTTGTCGGCCAGCAGCGCCCACCCTGACGGCGCCGGTCGCGGCGCCCACGGGGGCGGCTCGGGCGCCCGGGCGTCCGGCGTGGCGTCGAGCAGGGTGCCGGCGATGCGCACGGCGGCCAGCCCGTCGGCCAGCGCATGGTGCAGCTTGAGGATCAGCCCGACCCGGCCGCCCGCCAGCCCGGGCACCAACCACAGCTCCCACAACGGGTGCGTGCGCTCCAGCAGCCGCAGGTGCAGGTCGTCGCACAGGCGCAGCAACTGCCGCTCGTCGCCTGGGGGCGGCAGGCCGATGACGCGCACGTGGTTGGCGAGGTCGAAGGCGGAGTCGTCGACCCACAGCGGCAGCCCCTGCCCGAGCGGAGGCTGCCGCACGACCTGGCGCAGCCGGGGGACGAGCGGCAGGCGGCGCTCGAGCTGCTGGCGGATGGCGTCCAGGCGGAGGCGGCCGTGCAGGTCCTGCAACGGGCCGCCCTCCACGACCGCCAGCAGACCGACGTGCATCGGCAGCCCGGGACGCTCGGTGTACAGGTAGCCGGCGTCCTGGACGCTCAGACGCTCGTAGCGGCTGCGGCTGGCTGGCTGGGCCATCGTCACCTCCCGCCCCATTGTCGCCGGGACGCCGGCGGCCAGCCCTCCACCCGGCCGGCCCGGCGGGCGGGTCGGCCATCGATGCTGCTCGCTCAACCGGGAGCAGGGCAGTACCCTGCGTGCACGAGGCAGCCGCGGGCAGAGCGAGGTCGGGGGATGGCGCTGCGGAGCGAGACGGAGCCGATCCGTTGGGCGGCGTTCACCGTCCCCGGGGATCCCGAGCTGGCGGCCGGCCGCACCGGCGCCGGGCCGGACCCGGTGGTCGCGATGCACGGCATCACCTCGCACCACCGCTGGTTCGGCATGATCGCCCGGCACCTGCGCCGTCCCGATGGCATGGCCGCGCTCGACCTGCGGGGCCGCGGGGACTCGGGCAAGCCGGCCTCCGGGTACGGCTTCCCGACCCACGCGGCGGACGTCGTGCGCCTCCTGGACCAGCTCGGGATCGGCCGTGCGCTGCTCGTCGGCCACTCCATGGGGGCCTTCGTCGCCGAGGAGGTGGCGCTGACCGCCCCCGAGCGGGTGCGTGGGCTGGTGCTGCTCGACGGCGGCTGGGCCAGACCGGACGACCGGCCAGCCGGCGACAGCGGCGGCTCGGCCCGGCCCGGCGACAGCGGCGGCTCCGCGCGGCCGGCCGGCGGCCCGGCAGCGCCGGACGGCGGCCCGGCGGAGGACGGCGGCTGGGGCGACGCCGACCTGCAGGCCGGCCTCGCCCGGGCGTTCCGGCGCCTGGAGATGACCTTTCCCACCCAGGACGCCTACCTGGACTTCTGGTTCCCGGGCCAGGGGCTCACCATGGCGCAGCTTCCCCCCGACCTGGCCGACTGCTACCGCTACGACCTGGCCGAGGCCGAGGGCGGCTGGCGGCCCAAGGCCGCGCTCGCCGCGGCGCTCGAGGACGCCGCCTGGGGCGCCACCCGCGGCCGGACGGCCGGCGAGCTGGCGCGCATCGGCTGCCCGGTCGCCCTGGTCCGCGCGGCCGAGGGCTTCTTCCCGGGGGCGCCGCCGCTGGTCGGCGACGAGCGGCGGCGCGAGCTCGGCCGCGTCCTGGACCTGCGCACCGACCTCCTGCTCTCCGGCGCCAACCACTACACCATGCTGTACGGCGCCCATGCGGCGCGGATCGCCGAGGTCATCGACCAGATGGCCGCCGACACCGCTTGAACGGGGCGGGCCACGATGATCAGCTGCTGGAAGTGCGGGACGGACAATCCGGAGCGGGCCCGGTTCTGCCTGCACTGTGGCGTGTCGCTGGCGCTGGCGTCCGGGTCGCCGCGCGGGACCCGCAAGACGGTCACCGTCGTGTTCTGCGACGTCACCGGCTCGACCGGGCTGGGCGAGCGCCTCGATCCCGAATCGCTCAGCCGGGTGATGGCCCGCTACTTCGACGCGATGCGCGCGGTGCTCGAACGGCACGGCGGCGCGGTGCAGAAGTTCATCGGCGACGCCGTGATGGCGGTGTTCGGCATCCCGGTCGTGCACGAGGACGACGCCCTGCGGGCGGTCCGGGCGGCCGCCGCCATGCAGGACACCCTCGGCGAGCTGAACGCCGAGCTGGAGCGCGACTGGGGCGTCGGCCTGCAGATCCGTATCGGGGTGAGCACCGGCGAGGTGATGGTCGGCGATCCGCGGCTCGGTGACACGCTGGTGATCGGCGACGCCGTCAACCTGGCCACGCGCCTGGAGCAGACGGCCAGGCCGGGGGAGGTGCTGCTCGCCCAGGACACCTGGCGGCTGGTCCGCGACGCGGTCCTCGTCGCCCCCGTGGCCGCCGAGGAGCTCCAGGGCGGGGCCGGCGCGCCCGCCTACCGGCTGCTCGACGTGTCACCGGACGCCCCCGGCCATGCCCGGCGCCAGGACAGCCCGCTGGTCGGCCGCACTTCCGAGCTCCAGCTGTTCGAGTGGGCGTACCAGCGCACGGTGCGCGAGTCCACCTGTCACCTGTTCACCGTGCTCGGCGCGGCCGGGGTCGGCAAGTCCCGCCTGGTCGCCGAGGCGGTCGACGCGCTCGGCGAGGCCGCGACCGTGCTGTACGCGCGCTGCCTGTCCTATGGCCAGGGCATCACGCTGTGGCCGGTCGCCGAGGCGGTCCGCCAGGCGGCCGGGATCAAGGACGTGGACTCGCCGTCCGAGGCCCGCACGAAGCTGGACGCGCTGCTCGGCGACGACGGGGACGGCCCGCAGGTCGCCGAGCGGATCGGCCGGCTCATCGGGCTGGAGGCGGCCGCGGTCCCGGCCGAGGAGACCGCCTGGGCGGTGCGGCGCTTCTACGAGACCCTGGCCGGCCGCCGTCCGCTGCTGGTCGTGTTCGACGACCTGCACTGGGCCGAGGCGGCCCTGCTGGACCTGATCGAGCAGGTCGTCGACCTGTCCCGCGAGGCGCCGATCCTGCTGGTCGCCGTCGCCCGCCCCGAGCTGTTCGAGCAGCGCGCGACCTGGGCGGGGGGCAAGCTCAACGCCACCACGATCCTGCTCGAGCCGCTCGACGCGGCCGAGTCGGCCGCCCTGCTGGACGGCCTGACCGGCCGGGCGGCGCTGCCCGCCGAGGTCAAGGCGCGCATCGCCGAGACCGCCGAGGGCAACCCGCTGTTCCTCGAGGAGATGCTCGCCATGCTGATCGAGGACGGCCGGCTGCGACGCCAGGACGGCCGCTGGGTGGTCGCCGGCGACCTGGAGCGGGTCAGCGCCCCGCCGAGCATCCATGCGCTGCTCGCCGCCCGCCTGGACCGGCTGGACGGCGAGGAGCGGGCCGTGCTGGAGCGGGCGGCGGTCGCGGGGCAGACGTTCGACCTCGGCGCGGTGGTCGAGCTGTCGCCGCCGGCGGTCCGGACCGACGTGCCCGCCCGCCTCGCCTCGCTGGTCCGCAAGGAGCTGCTGCGGCCCGTCGCGGGGCGCCTGACCGACAGGAGCGGCTTCCAGTTCCGCCACCTGCTCGTCCGTGACGCCGCCTACGAGTCGCTGCCCAAGCAGACCAGGGCCGAGCTGCATGAGCGCTTCGCGAGTTGGCTCGCCGGCTGGGCCGGTGAGCGCATCCGGGAGTACGAGGAGATCCTCGGCTACCACCTGGAGCGCGCCTATCGGTACCGCGCCGAGCTGGGGCCGGCCGACGAGCAGGGTCGGCGGCTGGCGGCGGCGGCGGCCGAGCGGCTCGCCGCCGCCGGGCGCCGGGCGCATGGCCGCGGCGACGTGCGGGCGTCGGTCAACCTGCTGCAGCGGGCCGTCGCCCTCCTGCCGGCCCGCGACCCGACCCGCCTGCACCTGCTGGCCGAGCTGGGTGAGGGGCTCATCCCGCTGGCCCGCTACGGCGAGGCCGAGCGCGCCTTCGACGAGGTCGTCGCGGCCGCCGCCGCCAGCGACGACCCCGGCCTGCGCGCCTATGCGACGATCGGCAAGCTGGAGCTGCGCCTGGAGACGGTCACCGACCGGGGGCCCAACACCATCCGCGAGGAGGCCGAGCGGGTCCTCGAGGTGCTCGAGCGCCTCGGCGACGACCAGGGCCTGGCCAAGGTGTGGCGGCTGGTCGCCCTCGACGACTATCTGCAGTGCCGGATCGCGCCGGCCGAGCAGGAGCTCAACCGGGCCATCGAGCACGCCCGCCGGGCCGGGGACGAGCGGCTCGAGGCCTTGTGCCTGTACTCGCTCGCGCAGGCGGCGTTCTGGAGCCCAACGCCGGTGCCCGACGGCATCCGCCGCTGCGAGCAGATCCGGCGGGGCGCCGACGGCAACTACCGGGTCGAGCTGGCGGCGCTGGAGGCGTTGGCCGGCCTGCACGCCATGCTGGGCGAGTTCGAGGCGGCCCGTGCGCTGGCGGCGAGCAGCCTGGCCATCGCCGGCAAGCTGGGACCGATCCGCCTGTCGGCGATCTGCGGCCAGATCGTCGGGGTGGCCGAGATGCTGGCCGGCGACCCCAAGGCGGCCGAGGAGCGTTTCCGCTGGGCCTACGGCATCTGCGAGCGGACCGGCGACGAGGGCCTGCGGGCGGAGCTCGCGGCCAACCTCGCCCAGGCCCTGTGCGCGCAGGGACGCGACGACGAGGTGCTGCGCTTCAGCCAGATCAGCGGCGAGCTGGCCGCCAAGGACGACCTGTTCGCCCAGGTCGAGCGGCGCGGGCCGACGGCCAAGGTGCTCGCCCGGCGGGGCCGCTTCGACGAGGCCGAGCGGCTGGCCGCAGAGAGCGTCGCGCTGGCCGAGCCGACCGACATGATCAACATGCAGGCGGACGCGCTGGTCGACCTCGCCGAGGTGCTCCGCCTGGCCGGCCGGGCCGAGGCGGCGGCGCCCACGGTCAGCCGGGCCATCGAGCTGTACGAGCGCAAGGGCAACCTCGTCTCGGCCCGGCGTGCCCGGGATCGGCTCGCCCGGCTGCAGGGTGCGTGAACCCGCCGCAGGCTGCGTGCGCCCGCCGGCCCGCGACCAGCGCTGGTCTGGCTTGGGCGGCGCCAGGGTTGGCGTGCGCGCTGCCGGGCAACCCAGCCAGCATCGAGCCGCCCGGCGAGCCCCCGGGCGAGCCTCCGGCGAGCCGCCCGGCGAAAGGAGCGTCGATGGCAAGCCAGCACACTCCGGCCGACGATATCGTCTACGACCTGGTGAGCATCCAGTACCACGCGCTGAAAGCAGCCCAGGTCTACGACCAGTACATCCAGGACGCCCGAGGGCACGACGACGTGGTGCAGTTCATCGAGCAGATCAAGAAGGAGGACGCGGCGCGCGCGATCCGCTGCCACGAGCTGCTGGTGCAGCTCACCAAGCACGGCGGCATCGGCGGCGTGGACCGGTAGGCGACCCCACCCGGCAACGCGGCCCGGACCTGCTGCGGCCAAGGAGACCGGCGGTGCGGGTCTGTCTGATGATCGAGGGCCAGGAGGGCGTCACCTGGCCGCAGTGGGTGGCGCTGGCCCGGGCCTGCGAGGCGGCCGGCGTCGAGGGGCTGTTCCGCTCCGACCACTACCTGTCGGTGGTCGGGCGGGAGCAGCGGGGCGCGCTCGACGCCTGGGGCACGATCAACGCCTTGGCCGCGGTGACCGGGCGCCTGCGCCTGGGCACGCTGGTGTCGCCGGTGACCTTCCGCCATCCGGCCGTGCTGGCCAAGCTGGCCGTCACCGCCGACCACGTCGCCGGCGGCCGCATCGAGGTCGGCCTCGGGGCGGGCTGGAACGAGCGCGAGCACGCCGCCTTCGGGTTCGGACTGCCCGAGCCTGCCATGCGCGTCGAGCTGCTGGCCGAGCAGCTCGAGATCGTGCACCGGCTGTGGTCGGGCGAGCGCTTCAGCTTCCACGGGGCGCACTACCGGCTGGACGACGTCGCGGCCTGGCCCCGGCCCGTGCAGCGACCCCACCCGACGCTGATCCTCGGCGGCGAGGGCGGCCGGCGCTCGGTCGAGCTCGCCGCCCGTTGGGCCGACGAGTACAACACGATCCGGGCCACGGTCCAGGACTGCCGCGTCCGCGCCGAGCGCCTGCGGGCGGCCTGGGCGCAGGCCGGCCGGCACCCGGCCGGCGTGCGCCTGTCGGTGATGACCACCTGCATCGTGGGGACCGACCGGGCCGAGGTCGCCGAGCGGACCCGCCGGGCGGCCGCCAGCGTCGGCGCGGGCGACGTCGACGCCTACCGGGCCAGGGTCGAGCACCACGGGGTGGTCGGCACGGTCGACCAGGTGCTGGCGCGGCTGGCCGCCTTCGAGGCGGCCGGGGTCACCGGCATGATGCTGCGGCTCATGGCCCACGACGACCTGGACATGGTCGCCCTGCTCGGCCGGGCGGTCGTCGGCGCCGTCGGGCGTTGAAGCCCGGCACAGCCGGCACGCGCTCGGGCCGCGGGCGTCAGCGTCTGCTCCGCAGCGCCCGCGACCGCCGCGGCCCGGCCGGGGTGGGCACGGCGCCAGGGTGGGGGAGGAGCACCCGGAAGGAGGCGCCCCCGCCGTCCCGCTCCTCGACCCAGGCGCGGCCGCCGTGGAGCGTCGCGAACCGGGTCACCAGCGACAGGCCGATCCCGGCCCCTGGCTGTGGCTGGCGTGCCGGGCGCCCCCGCCGGAACGGCTCGAAGATCGCCGAGGCCAGCTCGGGTGGCACGCCCGGCCCGGCGTCCTCGACCACCAGCAGCACGCCGTCCGGAAGCTGCCGCACGCCGACCCAGATCGGGGTTCCCGGGCCGGTGTGGGTCACGGCGTTGCCGAGCAGGTTCCAGACGATGCGCTCGACCTTGGCCGCATCGACCGCCGCGGTCACGGGCGGCGCGTCGAGGTGGAGGGGCCGGCCGTCGAAGTCGAACTCGCCGACCAGCCTGGTCACGAGCCCGCCGACGTCGGTCGGCACCCGCTCGGGCTCGAGGATGCCGCGGTCGATGCGGCCAAGGTCGAGCAGGTCGGCGAGCAGCCGCTGCAGCTTGCGCCCGTTGGTCACCACGGCATGCAGCAGCTCGCGCTGGTCGCCGTCGGCCAGGTTCACGCCCCGGCGCTCCAGGGTCGTGGCCGAGCCGAGCACCGCGGCGAGCGGTGCGCGCAGCTCGTGCGACACCGCGTGCAGCATCGTGCTGCGCAGCTCGCTCAGCGTCTGGAGCCGCTCGCTCAGCGCGCGCTCCTGCTCGCAGGCCCGCTCGAGGCGCGCCTCGAGCGCCTTGCGCTCGGTGATGTCGACCAGCACGCCGCGCAGCCGGGGGCGCCGACCGGGCGTGGTGACCACCCGCACGATGTCGCGGAACCAGCGCACGCGGCCGTCGGCGGCCACCACCCGGTACTCCGACTGGTAGGACCGTCGACGGCGGATGGCCGCCCGTGCGCGCGCCAGCGCCCGCTCCCGGTCGGCGGGGTGGATGCGGTCGACCCAGAAGTCCTGCTCGCCGAACCAGCGGTCGAGCGGGTAGCCGAGGATGTCCTCGGCGCGGCGGGAGACGAAGGTGAACCTCCAGGTGCCCGTCTCCGCTTCCCAGACGATGGCGTCGAGGTCGTGCACGAGGTCGAGCACGTCACCCACTTCGCCCCTCCTCGAGGAACGGTTGCGCCATTGCAACGGTTGCACGATGACCGAGAAGCGACAATCAAGTCAATAGAGAGCGACGCTCGACCGCGGCGGCCGGGACTGGACGCCGGCCTGGCAGCCGGGTCGACGCCCGGGCAGACTGGCTGGCGGGGAGGTGGACCGTGGACGCCGACCGGCTGCGCAGCGCCGTGCAGTGGCGCGCCGGGCACCTGGAGATCGTCGACCAGACGCTGCTGCCCGGCCGCTTCCAGGTGCGCCGGCTCGACACCTTCGACGAGCTGCTCGACGCCATCCGCCGGCTCGCCGTGCGGGGCGCACCGGCGCTGGGGGTGTGCGGCGCGTTCGGGGTGGTGGTCGGGCTGGCCGAGCGTGACCTGCCCGACGCCGGCAGTGCCCGACGCGAGCTGGCCAAGGTCGTGGCCGCCGTCGTGGGGGCCCGCCCCACCGCGGTGAACCTCGGCTGGGGCGCCCGCCGGGTCGCGGGCGCCGCGGCGGCAGGCCGGACGCCGGCCGAGATGCGGCGGCTCGCCCTGCAGGAGGCGCAGCGCGTGCTCGACGAGGACCGCGAGTCGTGCCGGCGCATGGGCGCCTTCGGCCGCGAGGAGCTGGCCTCCCTCCCCGGACCCCGCCCTGGTGGCCGGGGCACCCCCTCGTTGATCGGGGCACCCCTTCGGGGTTCCCCGAACCCCTCCGGGGGGTTCCCCGGACCCCTCCCCAGAGACCGGGGCACCCCCTTGGGGTTCCCCGGACCCCTCCGGGTCCTGACGCATTGCAACACGGGGCGGCTGGCCACGGCCGGGCTCGGCTCCGCCCTCGGGGTCGTCTACACGATGGCCGCGGCCGGCGACCCGGTCGAGGTGTACGCGTCCGAGACCCGCCCGCTGCTCCAGGGCGCCCGGCTGACCGCCTGGGAGCTGGTCGACGCCGGGATCCCGGTGACCGTCCTGCCCGACGCGGCGACCGGCGCCGCGCTGGCCGGCGGCCGGGTCGACGTGGTGCTGGTCGGCTGCGACCGGGTCGCCCGCAACGGCGACACGGCCAACAAGGTCGGCACCTACAACCTGGCCGTGCTCGCCCGGGCCAGCGGGGTGCCGTTCTACGTGGTCGGGCCGCTGTCGTCGTTCGACCCGGACACCCCGGACGGGCAGGCGATCGCCATCGAGGAGCGGGCGGCCGCCGAGGTGCTGCAGCTGGCCGGCGCCGTGCTCGCGCCGGCGGGCGCCGAGGCCTGGAACCCGGCCTTCGACGTCACCCCGGCCGCCTACGTCACCGCGTTCATCACCGACGCCGGGGTGCTCCGCCCGCCGTTCGCCGCGTCGATCGGCCGGGCACTTGCCGAGGCCGGGCGCTGACCGACGCCGCGGCCGCTGGCCGGCGTCAGCCGTCGACCTTCCGGCCTTTGCCGACCACGACCACGTCGCCCGCAGACACCACGAAGCGCCCGCGGTCCAGGTCGAGGTCGACGCCGATGCGGGCGCCCTCGGGGACGACGACGTTCTTGTCGAGGATCGCCCGCTGGACCACCGCACCCGCGCCGACCTGCACGTCGTGCATGAGCACCGAGTCTTCGACCAGCGCCCCCTGCTCGACGCGCACGCCGGGGGAGAGGATCGAGCGGCGCACGGTGCCGCCCGACACGACCGCGCCGGCGCACACCATCGAGTCGAGCGCCTGGCCGCGCCGGTCGTCGGAGTCGAAGATGAACTTGGCCGGCGGCAGCGGCTCGTGCCAGGTCAGGATCGGCCACCGGCGGTTGTACAGGTTGAAGACCGGGTTGACCGAGACCAGGTCCATGTTGGCCTCGTAGTAGGCGTCCAGCGTGCCCACGTCACGCCAGTAGCCGCGGTCGCGCTCGGTGCTGCCGGGCACGTTGTTGGCCGAGAAGTCGTAGACGTGGGCGTCGCCCGAGGCGACCAGCATGGGGATGAGGTTGCCGCCGACGTCGTGGTTGGAGTCCTCGTCGGCCGCGTCGGTGGAGACCGCCTCGACCAGCGTCTTGGTGGCGAACACGTAGTTGCCCATCGAGGCGAACACCTGGTCGGGGGCGTCGGGCAGGGCCTTGGCGTCGGCGGGCTTCTCGCGGAAGGCGTCGATCTTCTGGCCGTCGCGGGCGGTCTCGATGACGCCGAACTGGTAGGCCTCCTCGATCGGCACCCGGATCCCGGCCACGGTCACCCCGGCGCCGGAGTCGAGGTGCTGGGCGACCATCTGGCGCGGGTCCATGCGGTAGATGTGGTCGGCGCCGAACACGATCACGTGGTCGGGCCGCTCGTCCTTGATCAGGTTGAGGTTCTGGAAGATCGCGTCGGCCGAGCCGGCGAACCAGCGTGGCCCCCGCCGCATCTGGGCGGGCACGGGGGTGACGTAGTTGCCGAGCAGCGGCGACATCCGCCAGGTGGTGGTGATGTGCCGGTCCAGGCTGTGGCTCTTGTACTGGGTGAGCACCACGATCCGCAGGAAGCCGCCGTTGACCAGGTTGGACAGGGCGAAGTCGATCAGGCGGTAGGTGCCGCCGAAGGGCACGGCCGGCTTGGCGCGGTCGTGGGTGAGCGGCTGGAGCCGCTTGCCCTCCCCGCCGGCGAGGACCATCGAGAGCACCTGCTGCGCCATGATGGGAGCCTAGCCGAATCGCCTGCCGGACGGAAAGCGCAAACCCACGACGGCGGCTCGGCAGCGACAGAGCTGCCCCTCTCCGACGACGAAGCTCGTGCGTCGCTTCGCCGAGCCAAGGTCGAGGACGAGGCCGGCCAGGCCGAGATCCTGACCTACGAGCAGGCCCGCGAGCGCTTCGGGTCGCGGTGACGCCGTCTGGCCCTGCCGGGCGGCTACCTGTCGACCAGGCCCGGGTAGAGCAGGGCCAGCTCGCGCGGGTAGGCGGCCAGCAGGCGCAGCTCGTCGTCGGTCAGGGGACGGCCGGTGGCCGCGTTGGTGAGCTGGACGAGCGCCAGCACGAGGTCCTCGTCGCCGGCGGCCACCTTGATGTCCAGGGCGTCCATGACATGGCGGAAGCCGGCCTTGCCGCCGTACTCGCCGGTCAGCACGACCCGGCCCTCGGCCTGGGCGTGGTCGTGGGGGAAGGGCCCGAGCGTCGCATCGTCGTACAGCTCGTAGTTGTGCCGGTCCTTGAGCGCGCCGTCGGCGTGGATGCCCGACTCGTGGGCGAAGGCGTTGCCGCCCACGCCCGGCTGGCCGAGCGGTAGCGGCTGGCCGAGCGCGTAGCTGGCCCACAGGGCGAAGCGGCGCGCCCAGGTGAGGTCGACCGGGTCGCTGAGCTCGACCCGGTCGGCCACGCCGAGCCCGTGCCGGAAGGCCAGGATGCAGCTGATCAGGTCGGCGTTGCCGGCCCGCTCGCCGATGCCGTTGACGCAGGTGTTGACCCAGGCGTCCTGGCCGGCGTCTGCGGCGCCGAGTGCCCCGGCGACCGAGTTGGCCACCGCCATGCCAAGGTCGTTGTGGCAGTGGGTCTCCAGCGGCAGGTCGACGGCGGCGGCCAGGCGGGCGAAGCGCTCGCGGATGTGCGCGGGCGTCTCCCCGCCGATGGTGTCGCAGTAGCGCAGCCGGTCGGCGCCGGCCTGCTTGGCGGCCAGGGCGAACTCGACGAGGTAGCCCGCGTCGGTGCGCGAGGCGTCCTCGGCGTTGACGCCGACCGTGGCCACGCCGGCCGCCTTGGCGGCCCGGGTCGCCGCGACCATCTCCCCGATGACGGCGGCGCGGTCCAGCCGGCCCTGGAACTTGTGCTCGATCATCTGGTCGGAGGTGGAGATCGACAGGTTCATGTGCCGCAGCCCGAGCGCCGCCGAGCGCTCGATGTCGGCGACCACCGCCCGGCTCCAGCCGGACAGGCGCAGGTCGCCGAACGCGCCCGCCTCGGCCAGCGCCAGGTTGGCCTCGACGTAGGGCACCTCGTGGAACAGGAACGGGAAGCCGATCTCCGACTGCCCGACGCCGAGCTTGCCCAGGTAGAAGTTGACCATCGTCTTGCCGAACTTCGACAGGTTGACCCGCGCCGCCTGGACGCCGTCGCGGTTGGTGACATCGAGCAAGTGGACGGACACGGTGTGGCTCCCTTCGGGGGCTGCTGGTCGAGGTGGCTGCGCCGGACACGGCGGCGCAGCCGACGCTCATTGATAGGTTGACAGCCTGGCTCAAGTTCTTCAATATTGATCAACTATCAACCTATTGGAGTACTGGCTATGGCCCGACCGGCGAGCGAACACGTGCCGGACCGTCCGGCGGCGCGCGAGCGCACGGGCCGGCTGACGGCGGCCGAGGCGGCCAGGCGCCTGGGGGTCAAGCGCGAGACCCTGTACGCCTACGTCAGCCGTGGGCTGCTGACCAGCTACCGCGCGGCCGGCGGGCGGGCGAGCCTGTTCGATCCCGTCGAGGTCGGGCGGCTCGCGCTGCGCGGACGCCGGCGTGCGCCGCGCGCGTCCGCGCCGCTCGTGATCGACTCCGGGCTCACCGCCATCCAGGACGGCTCGTTCTACTACCGCGGCCTGGACGCGGTCGCGCTCGCCCGCACGCGCACGTTCGAGCAGGTGGCCGTGTGGCTGTGGACGGGCAGCTTCGCGGACCACGCCACCTGGGCGGCCGAGGACGGCGCGGTGGCCGTCGGCGCGGCCGCCCAGGCCGCCCTCCCGGCCGGCACACCGCCGCTGGAGCGGCTGCGCGTGCTCGTCGCCGCCCTGGCCGCCACCGACGAGCTGCGCTTCCAGCTCGACCCGGCTGCGGTCGTGGCCACCGGCCGGAGCCTGCTGGCCGGGCTGGTCGACGCCCTCCCGCCGGTCGATCCGGGTGCCCGCCCGGCCGGGCGGACAGCGGTCGCGGGCCGGCTGTGGCCGGCGCTCTGCCCGGCCGCCCCGAGCCCGGCCATGCTGGGGATCCTCGACGCCGCACTGGTGCTGCTGGCCGACCACGAGCTGGCCGCGTCCACCCTGGCCGCCCGGGTCGCCGCGTCGGTCCGGGCCGACCCGTATGCGGTCGTCCTGGCCGGGCTCGGGGCGGTCAGCGGCGCGCTGCACGGCGGCGCCTCGCTTGGGGCCGAGGCGCTGCTCGACGAGGTCGGCCGCCCCGACCGGGCGGCCCGCGTCATCGGCGACCGGCTGCGGCGAGGGGAGCAGATCCCGGGGCTCGGCCATCCGCTGTACCCGGACGGCGACCCACGCGCCCGGGCCCTGCTGCAGCGGCTGCAAGCGGCGGCCGCAGGCGCCGCGCGGCTGGCCGTGGTCGAGGCGGTCCTGGACGCCGTGGGCCGCCGCGACCTGGGCCGGCCCAACGTGGACTTCGCCCTGGCCGCGCTCGGCCACGTCACCGGGATGGTCCGCGGCGCCGGCGAGGCGATCTTCGCGACCGCCCGCATCGCCGGCTGGCTCGCCCACGCACTCGAGCAGTACGAGCACGCGGCGCCGTTCCGCCTGCGCGCCCTGTACACCGGCCCTCCGGTCACCCCGGCGCCCGGCCGCGGGCACGATCGCGGGCACGCCGAGCTCGGCCCGACCCGGTAGGCTGCGGCAGGAGGGCGGTAGCATCGCCGCAAGGCAGCCAGCGCAGCCCGGGAGGCGCCAGGTGACCCACCACTACGATCCCGCGATCCTCGAGCTCGACCCGGTCGAAGTGCAGGCCGCCCTGGAGGCCGGCACGGGCGTGCTGCTGGACATCCGCAGCGACGCGCTGTACGAGCGCTCGGCCGAGCACGCGATCGGTGACCGCCGGTATCCGGCCGATCCAGACGCGGCCGCGCTCGCGACCCTGGACCGCACCCGGCTGGTGGTCGCCTACTGCGACTGCCCCGGCGAGGCGGGCAGCCTGGGCTTCGGCACCCGGCTGCGCCGGCTCGGCTTCCCCCGGGTCGGCGTGCTGCGAGGCGGCCTGGCCGCCTGGAAGGCGGCGGGCCTGCCCACCGAGCCCGTCGCCGACCTGGGAGGCAGCGCATGAGGCCGGAGGGGCTCGGCGACGTCTTCGCGGCGCTGGCCGACGCGGAGCGCGCCGGGCGGGCGGTCGTGCTCGCCACCACCGTCCGGGTCGAGGGCAACCCGCCGTCGGCGCCAGGCAACCGGGCGCTGTTCGACGCCGAGGGGACGCTCGTCGCCGGGACGATCGGGTGCAACGGCCTGGACCGCAGGGCGGGCGCCGACGGCCGGGCGCTGGTGGAGGCGGGGGAGCGCTCGGGCATGCGCCGCTACACCAGCTTCGAAGGCGAGCCCGGCGAAGGCGTCGTCGAGGTGTTCCTGGAGGCGTTCTGGCGGCGGGCGCGGCTGCTGGTCGGCGGCCGGGGCCCGGTGGCCGACGCCCTGGCGGCGCTGGGCGCGGTCATCGGGCGCGGCGTCCAGGCGGCCCCGCCGGGCTCGCCCGAGTTCGCGGCCGCCGTCGCCGAGCTCGGCCCCGACGACGGCGTGGTGCTCGTCGACCACGACGACCCGGGCCTGGTGCCGGCGCTGCGCCAGGCGCTCGACGCCCGAGCGGGCTACGTCGGTGTGATGGGCAGCCGGCGTCACACGCCGGGGTTCGTGGCCGAGCTGCGCCGGGCCGGGGTCGACCTGACGCGGCTGCACAGCCCCACCGGGCTCGACATCGGGGCCAAGGCGCCGCCCGAGATCGCGCTGTCGATCCTGGCCGAGCTGGTCGCCGTCACGCGCGGGCGCTCGGCGGCCAGCTTGGACATCGTCCGGGCGGGCGCTGCGCGAACGAACGGCCCCGAGTAGATCTCCGGCCTGGCGGCCGGCGGTCTCTCCTCGGGGCCTTCGTCCCCGGACGACCATTTCGGAACCCGCCGGGAGGCACGGGTTCCGAGCCCGCCGGAGCCAGCGGGAGGGCCGGCTCCAGCGGACGCGCCACCGCCCCGGGCCAGGGCCGCAGCGCACGGTCCGACATCGACACACGCCCGACCAGTCGTCCGCCGGCAGCACTCGCAGGGCCGCGTCGCTGTCGGCAACCGGACTCTGCCAGAACTAGTCCTTTTTCGTCAATCCCCTCTGGAGGTACAGCCGCCGTGCTCGGCCGGAGCTCACCCGGCGACCCGGACCAGAACGACGGTGACGTTGTCGGGCCCGCCGGCCGCGTTGGCGGCGTCGACCAGGGCGCGGCACGTCTGGCCACCCTGGTCGTGGCGGCCGAGCAGCTCGGCGATGCGGCCGTCGGCGAGCACATCGGTGAGCCCGTCGGAGCACAGCAGCACCTGGTCGTCGGGGACGAGCGCGAGCGGTGCCGGCGCGTCGACGACCAGGTCGCGTTCGAGCCCGATCGCCTGGGTGAGGATGCTGCGTCCCGGGTGCACCGCGGCCTCCTCGGCGCTGAGCCGCCCCTCCCGCACGAGCTCGGCCACGACCGTGTGGTCGTCGGTGAGCTGGCGCAGCGGCTCGCCCCGCCGCAGCAGGTAGGCGCGGCTGTCGCCGACGTGGGCGAGGTGCAGACGGGCGTCTTCGACCAGCGCCGCGGTCAGGGTGGTCCCCATGCCCCACAGGCGGGGATCGGCCGCCGCCTTGCCGGCCACCGCCTGGTTGGCGGCCACCACCGCCGCCTCGAGGGCCTGCCGGGCGGCTGCGGGGTCCGGGAAGCTCTGCCCGTCCAGGCCGGCCAGCGCCTCGATCGCCGTGGCCGAGGCGACCTCCCCGGCCGCATGCCCGCCCAGCCCGTCGGCCACCGCGAACAACGTGCTGCCGGCATACAAGCTGTCCTCGTTGCCGGCCCGGACCAGGCCCGGGTCGGAGGCGGCGAAGGCGGTGAGCTGCATCGCCACGAGTGTCTACGCCGTTGCCCGCGGCGCTGCAAGCCGCCCCGGCCGGCCGTGGCCGCCGGCGGCCGCCGGCGGTATCGTCGTCACACCCGCAGGCTCCAGGGCCCACGCCACCGGGTCGCCGGCACGCAGGAGGGGAGCACCGTGAGGCTGGCGCTGGCCGGGGACACCATGCTGGGGCGCAGCGTGGCCGAGCGCCTCGCCGAGGTGTCCCCCCGCTCCCTGTTCGCCCCCGGCGTCATCGAGGCCGCCCGCAGCGCCGACCTGTTCGTGCTCAACCTCGAATGCTGCATCTCCGCGCGGGGGAGCCGATGGCCGGCGCCGGGCAAGCCGTTCTTCTTCCGGGCGCCGCCGGCGGCCGTCGAGGCGCTCGCCGAGCTCGGCGTCGCCTGCGTGACGCTGGCCAACAACCACGCCCTCGACTTCGGGGTCGAGGCGCTGCTGGACACGATCGACCTGCTCGCCGCCGCCGGCATCCGCGTGGTCGGCGCCGGGCCGGACCTGGACCGGGCCCGCCGCCCCGAGGTCCTGGAGGCGGGCGGCTTCCGGCTCGGCGTGCTCGGGGTGACCGACCACCCGCCGGACTTCGCGGCCGGGCCGGGGCGGGCAGGGGTCGCCTTCGCCGACCTGCGCGGCGGCGTCCCGGGATGGCTGGTCCACGCCGTCGGCGAGCTGGACGCCGACGGCGTGCTCGTCACCCCGCACTGGGGGCCGAACATGGTCGCCGAGCCGCTCCCGTATGTCCGGCGGGCGGCCGCGGCCCTGGTGGAGGGGGGCGCGGCGCTGGTCGCCGGCCACTCGGCGCATGTCTTCCACGGCGTGGCCGGCCGCGTCCTGTACGACCTGGGCGACTTCCTGGACGACTACGCCGTCGACCCGCTCCTGCGCAACGACCTCGGGCTGCTGTTCGTGGTCGAGTTCGACCGCGACGGCCCGGCCGGGCTGGAGGCGGTCCCGCTCAAGCTCGACTTCTGCCGGACGCGCCTGGCCGACGGCCAGGAGGCGGCCTGGATCGGCCGGCGCTTCCGCCAGGCGTGCGCGGCGCTGGGCACGGCGGCCGCCGAGGCGGACGGCCGGCTGGTGGTGCGCTGGCGCTGAACGGCCCGCCGCCGGCGCCGGGCGCGTCGGCGCCGGCGCTCGGCCGGCCGGCCGGCGCCGGCGCTCGGCGGGCCTAGGCAGGCCGCTCGGGCAGCCCGTGGGCGCCGACCAGGCGGACGAAGTGCGCGCGGACCAGGCGGGCCTCGGTCACCAGGACACCTGCACGTTTGCGGAAGGCGACGACGACCTCGTCGCCGCCCCGGCCGAGCGGCTGGACGAGCCGGCCGCCCTCGGCCAGCTGGGCCACCAGCGGCGGGGGCACGGCCGGCGCGGCCGCCGACACGACGATCGCGTCGAAGGGCGCCCGCTCGGCCAGCCCGGCCGTCCCGTCACCGACCACGACCACCGCGTTGCCGATCCCGGCCGCGGCCAGGCGTGCCCGCGCCTGCTCGGCCAGGTCGGGGAAGCGCTCGACGGAGGTGACCCCGCGGGCCAGCAGCGCCAGGATCGCGGTCTGGAAGCCGAGGCCGGTGCCGACCTCCAGGACATGCTCGCTCCCGGTGAGCCGCAGGGCGGCCACCATCTGGGCGACGAGCGACGGCTGGGTGGTGACCTGCTCGTCGGCGATCGGGATGGGCTCGTCCAGGTAGGCGAAGCCGGCCCAGCGCTCCGGGACGAAGCCGTCGCGGCGCACGCGGCGGAACGCCTGGAGCACGCGCTCGTCGTCGACGCCGTGGTCGGCGATCACCCGGACCAGGTCCTCGGGCGAGCGGCCCGCAGCCGGGTACACGGCGACCGTCCTCACCCCCTTGCCGCTCGGCGCGCCGATCCTACCGGACCACGGCCCACGCAGCGCCGTCGGCCGATCGGTGCCCGGCTGGTTTCGTTCCCCTCCGGCTGGCAACCCCGGCCACCCAGGCCATGCCCACCAGGAAGGGAGCCTGACATGGCGCAGACCGTCGCCGACGTCATGACCGGCAATCCGACGACCGTCGACGCGGGCGCCCCCGTGCTGGAGGCGGCCCGTATCATGCGCAGTCTCGATGTCGGCTCGGTGATCGTGGTCGACAGCGGCGGTGTCGTCGGCATCGTGACCGACCGCGACATCGTGATCCGGGCGGTGGCCGAGGAGCGCGACCCGTCCCGCACGGCGGTGGGCGAGATCTGCAGCCGGGACCTCAGCGCGCTCGGGCCCGATGCCACGGTGGAGGAGGCCGTGCGGCTGATGCGGGAGCGCGACGTCCGCCGGCTCCCGGTGGTGGAGGCCGGCCGGGCGGTCGGCATCGTCACCCTCGGTGACCTGGCCGTCGAGCGCGAGCGGGGCTCCGCGCCGGGTGAGGCCGACGCCGGCCCGGCGGACCGGTAGGCCGGCCCGCCGTCCGGCCTGGTGCCGTACGCTGGCCGCCATGGCCGGCTACGAGCTGCTCGAGCACACGGCCGACATTGGCGTGCGCGCCGTCGGCGCGCGCCTCGAAGAGGTCTTCGAGCAGGCCACGCTCGGCCTGGCCGACGTGCTCGGCGCCTGGCGGCCGGGGCCGGGGCAGCGGGCGCCGATCATGGTCGAGGCCGGCGACCTCGGCGCGCTGCTGGTCGACTGGCTCGGCGAAGTCCTGTACGTGCAGGAGATGGGGGGCACGGCGATCGGCGCGGTCAAGGTCGAGCGGGTGGCGGACGGGCGGGCGAGCGGGTCGGTGAGCCTGCGGCCCGCCGACCCCCCGCTCGAGGGCACGATGGTCAAGGCTGTCACCTACCATCGGCTCAGGGTGGAGCAGACCGACGGCGGCTGGGTCGCCGAGGTCTACTTCGACGTTTGACGGTCCGGGTCCGAGGCGCAGCCTGACAGCTGGAGGTGACCGGCGATGCAGCCACGACAGCGCGAGCCGTTCGTCTGGGAGGTGCCGATCGGCTTCGTGGACGGCATGCGCGTCCCGGGCGTGGTGTTCGCCTCCGAGGAGCTGTTCGGCCGGGCGCTCCAGGACCGGGCGGTGGAGCAGGTCGCCAACGTGGCCACCCTGCCCGGCATCGTGCGCGCCTCCTTCGCCATGCCCGACATCCACTGGGGCTACGGCTTCCCGATCGGCGGGGTGGCCGCGACCGACGTGGCCGACGGCGGGGTGGTGTCCCCCGGCGGCGTCGGTTTCGACATCGGCTGCGGGGTCCGGCTGGTGCGCACCGATCTGCGCTGGGAGCCGGACGTCCGGCCGCGCATCGCCGAGCTCGTCAGCGCGCTGGCCCGGCGCATCCCCCGCGGCACCGGCGGCAAGGGGCTGCTGCCGCTGGACCGCGGCGGGGTCGACCGGGTCCTGCGCGAGGGCGTCCGCTACCCGCTGGCGCGCGGGGTCGGGGAGCAGGGCGACGCCGAGGCGTGCGAGGACGGCGGCACGCTGGCCGGCGCCGCCCCCGAGCACGTGTCGGACCGGGCCCGCGAGCGCGGCGCGCCACAGCTCGGCAGCCTCGGCGGCGGCAACCACTTCCTCGAGGTCCAGGTCGTCGACCAGGTCGCCGACGAGCGGGCGGCCGCCGCCATGGGGCTGTTCGCCGGCCAGGTCTGCGCCATGCTGCACTCCGGCTCCCGCGGGATCGGCCATCAGGTGTGCACCGACCACGTGCGCGTGTTCGACCGCCTGATGCCCGGCAGCGGCATCTCGGTGCCCGACCGGCAGCTCGCCTGCCTGCCGGTCGAGGCCTCCCCGGCCCGGTCCTATCTGGGCGCGATGGCCGCGGCCGGCAACTTCGCCGTGGCCAACCGGCACGTGCTGACCGACGGGGTGCGCGCGGCGTTCGCCGAGGTGTTCGGCCGGCCCGCCCGCGAGCTTGGCATGCGGCTGGTCTACGACGTGTCGCACAACCTGGCCAAGCTGGAGGAGCACGACGTGGACGGGCGGCGGCGCACGCTGTGCGTGCACCGCAAGGGCGCCACCAGGGCGTTCGGGCCCGGGCATCCCGGCCTGCCCGCCCGCTACCGGGAGATCGGCCAGCCGGTCATCAACCCGGGCAGCATGGGCAGCTGGTCGTACGTCCTGGTCGGCCACGAGCGCTCCGAGGAGCGCTCGTTCGCCTCCACCTGCCACGGGGCGGGGCGGGCGATGAGCCGGACCAGGGCCAAGAAGGTGATGAGCAGCCGCGACCTGCGCCGCCAGCTCGAGAAGCAGGGCGTGGTGCTGGCCGCGTCCAACTGGAAGCTGCTCAGCGAGGAGGCCCCGTACGCCTACAAGGACCCCACCGAGGTGGTCGAGACCTGCCAGGGCGCCGGCCTGTCCCGGATCGTGGCCAGGCTGCGCCCGGCCGGGGTGCTGAAGGGA
>JBIOYL010000134.1:0-3310 GCA_044870185.1 Actinomycetes bacterium
CGGGCAGCACGAGCGCCAGCGAGATGAACGACAGGTCGGCCACCACCAGGTCGACCGGCCCGCCGACGCGCGTCGGCGTGAGGTCGCGGACGTTGGTGCGGTCCCGGACCTCCACGCGCGGGTCGTCACGCAGGCGCGGGGGGAGCTGGCCATAGCCGACGTCGACGGCCAGGACCTGGCGCGCACCCCGGTCCAACAGCACGTCGGTGAAGCCGCCGTTGGCCGCGCCCGCGTCGAGCGCCCGGCGGCCCGCCACGGCCACCCCAAGCCGGTCGAGCGCCGGCGCGAGCTTCTCCCCGCCCCGGCTGGCCCACGGCCGGGCCGCACCGGTCATAGCCACCGGGTCGGACGGCGCGACCAGCGTGGACGGCTTGCCGGCGACCGCCCCCCGGACCAGCACGCGGCCGGCCCGGACAGCCTCGCCGGCCGCCTGTCGGCTTGGTGCGAGCCCGCGACGCACGAGCTCGCGGTCCAACCGCACACGGGTGGGCATGAGCAGGCGCCTACAGCCGGTCGAGGCTGCGCAGCTCGGCGAGGATCGCGGCGTCCAGCCGCTCGAACACCTCGGGGTGCTCGTCCAGCTCCAAGCCGTCCAGCCGGTCGAGCGCAGCCTGGACCTCGCCGGTCAGCGAGTTCGAGGACATCGGGGTCACGGCGGCCTCCAGCAAGCCCGCGAGCAGGCGGAGTTGGGAACCCATGATTCGGGAACCCGTGAACGGGACCAGCCCAGTATAGGTGCCGGCGCCGGCAGTACAGGTGCCGGCAGTACAGGTGCCGGCGCCGATCCCCCGGGCGGCCCGCCCGGCGGCTCGCACGCCCGGATGGCCGGCGGCCCACGTAGTCCGGCGCCCGGCGCCCCGGCGGGTACGATGCGGCGAGGCGGCCAGCGCCGCCGTCGCGGCTCAGGATCCGGTGCTCGGCGCGCCCTCGGCGGGGGTCTCCCCGGCGGCCGGCGCGCCCTCGGCGGGGGTCTCCCCGGTCACGGGCGAGGTCGGCGGTCGCCGGCCGCGCCGGGTCGCGCCGCCGGACCTGGCCGTCCCCGCAGTCCGCCGGCCGGACGGGGGACGCCCGCTCGACGCCGCCGAGCGGGTGCTCGACCCGCCGGACCGGGCCGCCGTCCCGGTCGACCGGCCCGAGCGGGTGGCCGACGCGGCCCTGCGGCTCTCACGCTCGACCGTCTGCTCGAGCGCCCGAACGCGCTGCTGCAGGCGGGCCACCTCGTCGCGGGTGGCGATCCCGAACAGCCCGAACTGCCGCTTGACCTCCCGCTGGACGAGCCGGGTCATGGTCTCGCGGTTCTTCTGCGTCCGGCGCACCAGCTCCTCGGTCAGCCGACTCACCTGCCCGGTCTGGATCTCGCCCTGGCGGGCCATGGCCTTGACGACGCGCTCGGCCTGGGCGCGGGTCATCTCCGTCAGGCTCGCCAGCGCCTGCAGGTACTGGTCTCTCCCGCTTCTCACGCTCTCACCCTCCCCTCGGGCTGCCGCGCCCGCCCGTCGCGGGCGGATTCTCCAGCGAACATGCCGGGTGGTCAACGCTGGGCCGGGGCTTGCGGGCGGGCTTCCCCGACCGCCTGCGGTGCACGCCGGCGGGCTTCGGGCACGCCGGTGGGCCGCGTCGCGGGCTTTGCGGGAGCGCCTGTGGTACAACCGCGACCATCCGGTCCGCGCGTCCACGCCCGCGCGGCGCGCGACAGGCAGGCCAGGAGGCGACGTGGCCAGCAAGGCAGAGGTCGAAGCGCAGCTCAAGGTGCTCATGGCGCGCTTGGACGGCAACGAGTCGGATGTCCGCTCGGCCATCCCCACCCGCAAGGTGCTGCGCTGCGAGGTGCCCGACCTCGACACGAGCTGGTTCTCGGTCGTCGACGGCGGCCACGTCTCCCCCCCATCGGAGACCCCACCCGACCAGCCGACCGACATCACCCTGCGGGTCGACTCCGACGACCTCATCGACCTCGTCCAAGGACGGCAGTCGTTTCTGGCCGCCTTCATGTCCGGCCGGATCCATGTGGCCGCGAGCATCATCGACATGCTGCGCCTGCGCACGCTGCTCTAGCGCCCTTGCCCATGACAGAGTTGCTCGACACGCTTTAGGCTGGCGGGGTGATGCTCAGCCTCATCCCGATCTACGACGACAACCCGACCCGCCGGGTCGCCTACGTCACCTACCTCATCATCGCCCTCAATATCCTGGTGTTCCTGACCGAGCCGGTGGCCGGCTCGCTGAGCGGCGAGCCGGCCACCATCGCCGGCTTCTGCCGCCAGACCGCCTACTTCCGCAAGTACGCCGCCATCCCGAGGGAGCTGACCACCGGACGCCAGCTGCCGGTGACGGCCGGCCCGCCGGCCAGCAGCCGCCGTTGCGAGCTCGTCCGGCCGGACTACCACAAGAACATCGTCCTGAGCGTCCTGTACGCCATGTTCCTGCACGGGAGCTGGCTGCACCTGCTCGGCAACATGCTGTTCCTGTTCGTGTTCGGCAACAACGTCGAGGACCGGCTTGGGACCATCCGCTATCTGTTCTTCTACCTGGCCTGCGGCTACGTGGCCACCTACGGCTTCGCGTTCTTCAACGCGGGCAGCACCGAGACGCTGGTCGGCGCGTCCGGCGCGATCGCCGGGGTGCTCGGCGCCTACGCCGTCCTGTACCCCCGAGCCCGGGTCACCAGCCTGATGCCGTTCCTGTTCTTCCTGCCCATCCGGCTGCCCGCGCTGATCGTGCTGGGCACATGGTTCCTGCTGCAGTGGCTCTACTTCAGCGGCGCCGGCGTGACCGACACCGCCGGCGTCGCCTACGGCGCCCACGTGGTCGGGTTCCTGGCCGGGATGGTGCTGATCGTCCTGCTCGGCGGCCTGGTCAAGTCCCGCCGGCCACCCCCGGAGCCGCCGTGGACGTACGGCGGCTCCTACCGGTAGGCGCCGCCGCGGGCGGGAGCAGGTCCCGGACCAGCAGGGTCGCCCCGGCCCCGCTCGCGCTGCGCCCCGCGGCCAGGGCGGGCAGCTCGGACCTGGCCGCCCGGCGGAACCCGAGCCGGGTGAACAAGCCGGCCCCCGCCTCGGCCTCGGCCAGGACGCCGACCCGCCGCACGCCGTCCGCCCGCAGCCGCACGCACGCGGCCAGCACGAGCCGGGTGCCGACCAGGCGGCCACGCATGGCCTCGTCCACGGCGACCCCGAGCAGCGCCGCCGTCCCCGCCCGGTGCCAGGTGATCGCGCCGACCACCCGGCCATCCAGGGTGGCGACCAGCGTGGCGCGCAACCGCGTCGCCGCGGGCCCGCCGGCCGGCCGCGCCGGGCCGGGCTCGCCGGCC
>JBIOYL010000135.1:0-11307 GCA_044870185.1 Actinomycetes bacterium
TGGTGTTGCTGGAGCATCACTGGGCGGTGCCGCTGCGCGACGCGATCGTGCGGGCGGGGGGGTTCCGGATCTCTGACGGGTTCATCAGCCCGCTGGATCTGGTGGAGATCGGGCTGGTGTCGGCCGAGGAGGCCAGGCAGCTGCACGAGCTGGAGACGGCCGCCGCGGCACCCGCCCCACCAACCGCTGGCAGCACCACGACCTGAGCAGCAGCACCACGACCTGAGCAGCACGACCACCTGGAGGTAGACGATGTTCGGATCCCGCAGGGTCGCCCGGCGCACCGGCCGGCGCACCGCTCGGCGCGTCAGCCGCCGCCGCTAGCGGCGCGGCGCGGCGAGCTCCGCCCGCGAAGCACCGCGTACGCGGGTGATCGAGCGCTGCCGGTCGGCCTCGGCGACGTCGAGGTTGCAGCCGATGCGCGCCGTCGCGGCGCGCACAAGGGTGCCCACGGCGACGGCACGCGTCGGCCGGCGCGACGGGCCTCGGTTACGCCCCCGGCGCACCGCCAGAAGTGTCCAGGATCGGCCGCAGCTCGACCCCGCCGCTCGGGGCGGGGCACTGCCTGGCGAACGCCAGGGCCTGGTCGAGGTCGGCGGCCTCGATGAGGTAGAAGCCGCCCAACGCCTCCTTGGCCTCCGCGAACGGCCCGTCGGTCACGGCTTGCCCGCCCGCCGGGTCGTTGCGCACCGAGGTGGCCGTCGCGGTGGGCTGCAGCGCGTCGCCCGCCAGGATCGTGCCACCCTGGGCGGCCACGCCCTGCGCGAACTCCCCGTGGACCTTCATCATCCAGTCCCACTGCTCGGGCGTCGGGTTGGCGAAGGCAGCCTCATCGCCGTAGATCAGCAGCATGTACTTTGCCATCATGGCCTCCTTGGCCTTGGCGTGGCTCCGACACCTCTACGACGAACGAGCCTCCCCGAAATCGACAGGCCGGCCGCCAAGTCAGCAGAAACCACCATGTTCGGGCGCGCACCGGCCACGAACGGCAGATCTTCCAGCGGAAGGAGGGTGCATGGCCATCGAGCCGACGGCGTTCGCCATCGCCGGGCTGGGCGGCAACAACGCCCACGGCGCCGGGTTCCTCGCGGCCGCGCAGGAGCTGCAGCGGCAGCGGGACCAGGCGCGGCACGACGTCGACCTGCGGGACCCGGCGCCCGACGGTCAGGTGCGCCGCCCCGGCGGACGGGCGACGAACGCGGCCCCGGGGCAGGCGGGTGACGAACGCGCCCGCCGCGGCATCCTCCGGGAGCTGGAGTGCATCTCCTGCACCTCTGGCGCGATCGCCTCGACCGCCGTGTACCTCCAAGGGGACGACGTCCGGGCCGACATGGAGCGCAGGATCGAGGCGGTCGAGCAGGTGCTCCGCCTGCTGCCCCGCAACGCCTGGACCGAGCGGTGGCGCGCCCCGTTCGTGGCCCTGTTCACCGGCATCCCGCACGTGTTCGGCCCGTGGGTCACGGCCTTCGGCGAGCACCTCCGTGCGCGCCTGCTGGGCTTCTACGACCCGGCCAGCCCGAACTTCGGCGCCGTCCCGACGACCCTGGAGGAGCTGCTGGACCTGTGGTACCCGGCCAGGGCGTTCGTCCCGGCGCTGCCCCGGCGCTACTTCGAGGACGTGAGCCGCATCTTCAACGATGCCGCCCACGGCGTCGGGGTCGCCTTCAACAGCTTCGACCCGAAGACCGGCATCGAGCACCTGTACCTCAACCAGGCGGGACTCGACTGCGTCAGGCGGCACCACGACAAGCGGGCCGAGTACGGCAAGCCGCACCACCGCACGGTGTACGAGCCGGTCACCCCGGACGCGGTCCGGGCGGCCCTGTGGCTGGTGTTCTACGGGTTCCCGCAGGGCGGGCTGGAGTCGGACCGGCTCATGGACGGCGCCTACGCCCGCTCCACCATCCTGGACGAGCTGACCTTCGCGCAGCGGATCTACGCGGTCAAGCCGGTGAGCCACCGCTGGATCGGCCGGCTGCCACAGAACCAGCTCGAGATCCAGGACCTGCAGACCGAGCTGTGGTGGGAAGGGTCGTACCGGGAGCAATACCGGCTCATCGACACGCTGAACGGTCTGTGCGCCGAGGGCCGGCTCCGCGACGCCGACCAGGTGCGGGGCGACGTCGACGCGACCGCCGCCTCGGGACCGTCGCGCCGACCAGCCGCACGGGCGGGCGGGACGCATCCGGACAAGGTCTACCACCACGTCGATCTGGTGGAGGTGGAGATCACCACGCAGCGCGGCTTCTTCGACTACTTCGTGGAGAGCCGCCAGGTGTTCGACGAAGCCTACGCCCAGTCCCTCGACGTGCTCCTCCAGCAGGAGGAGCACCGCACCGGCAAGGACGGCGAGAGCGCCGTCGCCGAGCGCGCCCAGCCGCGCTGAGCGGACGCCCAGCCGCGCCGGTCATACGTCCCGGTCCAGGACCCGGTCGGCGACCGCGTCGAGGGCCAGCTTGGCCGGGCCGTGCGGGAGGGGGGCGAGCGCCGCCTTGGCCGCGTCGACCTCACGCTGCGCGGCCCGCCTGGCCTCGCCGAGCGCCGGCGAGGCGCGCAGCACGGCCAGTGCCCGGGCGACGTCGGCGTCGGTCCGGTCGCCGCCGAGCACCCGCCCGACCAGGTCCGCCTCGCGGCCGCCGCGGCGCAGCAGGAACAGCATCGGCAAGGTGTGGACGCCCTCGCGCAGGTCGGTGCCGGGTGACTTGCCCGAGGTGGCCGTCTCCTTGGTGATGTCGAGCAGGTCGTCGCCGAGCTGGAAGGCGACGCCGACCCGCTCGCCGTAGCGGGTGAGCGCCTCGACGACGGTCGCCGGGGCGCCGGCCAGCCGGGCGCCGAGCCGGCAGGCGGCCGCGATCAGGGCGCCGGTCTTGTCGGTCAGGACGCGCATGTAGTGCTCGACCGGGTCGTCGCCGGCACCGGGCCCGCGCACCTCGCGGATCTGGCCCTCGACCAGCCGGGCGATGGCCCTGGACAGCACCAGGGTGGCCTCGGTGCCGAGCCCGGCGGTCACCTCGGAGGCGCGGGCGAACAGGTAGTCGCCGGTGAGGATCGCGATCTTGTTGTCGTAGCGCACGTTGGCCGAGGTGGCGCCGCGCCGGACCTGCGCCTCGTCCATGACGTCGTCGTGGTACAAGGTCGACAGGTGGGTGAGCTCGATGGCGACGCCGGCGTCGACCAGCGCGGGCGTGGCGGGGTCGCCGAAGTGCCCGGCCAGCAGCACCAGCGTGGGCCGGAAGCGCTTGCCGCCGGCGGCGACCAGGTAGCCGGCGGCCTCGCGGATGAACGGGTCGGCGCTGGCGACCGCCGCGGCCAGGGCGCGCTCCACCTGCTCCAGGCCGCGGCGCGTCCTGGCCTCGACCTCGGCCAGCGAGGCGACCTCACCGGGGGCACGCACCGTCATCCCAGGATCCGGGTCGCCGCCGCGGCCGCGTCCAGGAACGGGCCGGGGACGAACGACAACACGATGGTCATGGCCGCGGCGGCGGCGAGCGCAAGGCCGAGGGCGGGTGAGGCCGGTGTTGCCGGGGTGGCCTCGACCGGGTTCTGCAGGAAGGTGACCACCACGACCCGCAGGTAGAAGAAGGCCGAGATGACCGATGCGATCACGCCGACCACGACGAGCCAGGTGATGCGGGCGTCCACGCCGGCCTGGAACAGGAAGTACTTGCCCCAGAACCCGGAGGTGAGCGGGATGCCGGCGAGCGAGAACATGAACAGCGCCAGCAGCGCGGCCACCCAGGGGTGGGTGCGGCCAAGGCCCCGGTAGTCCTGCAGCGACGAGCGCTCGCGGTAGTCGTCGTCGGCCGGGCCGGCGGGCGCGTCCCGGGCCGGCGTGGCCGTGCCATCCGGCGGGCTGCCGGCCGCCCGCGCACCGGGGCCGATGCCCGCCGCGCCGGGGCCCGCCGCGCCGGGGCCTGCACCCGCCGCCGCGCCGGGGCCCATGCTCGCCGCGGCCGGCGCGAGGACCGGCTCGCGCTGGCCGGCCTCGGCGGCGGCGCGCACCCGGCCGCCCACCCGGGAGGCGTACTCGACCACCATGAACGAGCCCATGACCGTGAAGGCGTAGGCGAGCAGGTAGAACATCGAGGCGGACAGGCCGCCGGGCACGGTGGCCGCCGCGATCACGCCGATGAACAGGTAGCCGGCGTGGGCGATCGACGAGTAGGCGAGCATGCGCTTGAGGTCGGTCTGCACGATCGCCAGGACCGCGCCGACCAGCATGGTGGCGACGGCGACGGTGGCGATCGCCGGCCGCCAGGACAGCACCAGGCCGCCGAGGGCGCCGGCGAACACGCGCAGGAACACGGCGAAGCCGGCCGCCTTGGTGCCCGCCGCCATGAAGGCGGTCACCGGGGTGGGCGCGCCCTGGTAGACGTCGGGGGTCCACATGTGGAACGGCACGGCGGCGACCTTGAAGCAGAAGCCGACCGCGAGCAGGGCGACCCCGGCGAACAGCAGGGCCTGGGGCAGGGTCGGGTCGCCGGTGGCCCGGGCGATGCCGGCCAGCGACGTGGTCGAGGTGGCGCCGTAGATGAGCGCGATGCCGTACAGCAGGAAGGCCGACGAGAACGCGCCCAGCAGGAAGTACTTCATGGCCGCCTCCTGGCCGCCCGAGCGGCGGTTGGACCCGGCCATGATGTACAGGCTGAGCGACAGGATCTCGAGCGTGATGAACACGACCAGCAGGTCGGAGGCGGCCGCCAGCAGGATCATCCCGGTGAGCGCGAACAGCATGAGCGGGAAGATCTCGGGCTGCAGCAGGGGGTCGCGGTCGGAGGCGGCCACCAGGGCGGTGAGCGCGCCGACGCAGAGCAGGATGAGCCGCGCGTAGCGGGTGATGCCGTCGAAGGAGACGGCCCCTCCGAACGCCGTGCCGGCCCGGTGCCAGTTCCAGGCGGTGAGCCCGGCCGCCACGGCCAGGCCCACCAGCGTGAGGCCGGCCAGCAGGGGGCGGCGGGCGTCCGGGTACCAGGCCACGACGAACAGCAGGACCACCCCGGCCACGACGAGCGCCAGCTCGGGCGCGATCGCCCGCCACTCGATCGCCGGCAGGTTAACCGTCTCGGTGGCTTGAGCCAGGACGTGCACTGCTTCCTCCTCCCGAGGAGCGGTCCCCGGTTACGGTGATGATGCCGGCGGCAGCGCCGACCCGGTCACGCCGGCGGTGCGCTGGACGACGGTGGTGACGGCGGGCCCGACCCGGTCGAGCAGCAGGCCTGGGAACATGCCGAGGCCGATCATGCCGGCCAGCAGCGGGACCAGGATGGCCCACTCGCGCACGGACAGGTCGGGGATGGCCCGGTTCTCCTCGCGGGTCAGGGAGCCGTGCCACATGCGCTGGTAGGCCCAGAGCAGGTAGACGGCGCCCAAGATGACGCCGATGGAGCCCAGCACGGCGTAGGCCCGGTGGGTGAGGAAGGCGCCCAGCAGGGTGAGGAACTCGCCCACGAAGCCGACCAGCCCCGGCAGGGCGACCGCGGCCAGCGTGATGACCAGCATCACCCCGGCCATGCGAGGCACCGACTGCTGCAGGCCGCCGAAGTCGTCGATGCGGCGGGTGCCGCGGCGCTGCTCGAGCATGCCGGCGACGAAGAACAGTCCGCCGATGGTGAGGCCGTGGGCGACCATGTAGAACACGCTGCCCTGGGCGCCCTGCACGGTGAAGGCGAAGATGCCGAGCACGATGAAGCCGAGGTGGGACACCGACGAGTAGGCGACCAGCCGCTTGAAGTCGCGCTGCACGCAGGCGATGGTGGCGCAGTACAGGATGCCGATGACGGCCAGCGTCAGCAGCACGGCCTGGTAGCGGTGGGCGGCGGCGGGGAACATCGGCACGGCGAAGCGCAGGAACCCGTACACCCCCATCTTGGACATCACGCCGGCGATCAGCACGGTCGTGGTGGTGGGCGCCTCGACGTAGGTGTCGGGCAGCCAGGTGTGGAACGGCACCACCGGGGTCTTGACCGCGAAGGCGGCGAAGAAGGCGGCGAACAGCCAGCGCTGGGTGGTCGGCGGCTTGGCCAGGTCGAGCAGCGTCTGGTAGTTGAACGTGCCGATCGCCCGGCCGGTCGCGCTCCGGTACAGGAAGTACAGCGACACGATGCCGACGAGCATGAGCAGCCCGCCGAGCAGCGTGTAGATGAAGAACTTGACCGCGGCGTAGACGCGCCGCGGGCCGCCCCACGAGCCGACCAGGAAGTAGGCGGGGATGAGCACGCCCTCCCAGAAGACGTAGAACAGGATCAGGTCGAGGGCGACGAACACGCCGAGCATGGCCGTCTCCAGGAACAACAGCAGCGCGATGTAGATCCGCGGCCGGTCGGTCATGGTCCACGACCCGGCGATGGCGAGCGGGGTCAGCACGGCGGTGAGCAGCACCAGCGGCAGGCTCACCCCGTCGACGCCGACGTGGTACTGGATGCCCACGGCCCGGATCCAGTCGACCTGCGCGCCGAGCTGGAAGCCCGGCTGGCCGGTGCGGAAGCGGGCGGCGAGCGCGACGGCCAGCGCCAGCGTGACCAGGCTGGCGGCCAGCCCGACGACGCGGGCGGCCCGGTCGGCGAGCTGGGGGATGGCGGCCAGCAGGAGCGCCCCGGCCAGCGGGGCGAACACGGTGACGGTCAGCAGCACGGCATCGGCTCCTAGACGGTCCGGAACAGCAGGAAGGCGAGCAGGATCACGGCGCCGCCGAGGACGCCGAGCGCGTAGGTGCGGACCAGCCCGGACTGCACCCGCCGTCCGCGGTTGGCGGAGGCGCCGACGACCTCGGCCATGCCGTTGACGGTGCCGTCGATGGTCCGCTGGTCGACGGTGACCCACAGCCAGGAGGCGACCAGCCGCCCGAGGGTGACGGTGAAGAACTCGTACACCTCGTCCACGTAGAACTTGTTGGCCAGCAGGCGCCACAGCGCCTCGAAGCGGACCCGCAGGCCGATCCATTCGACCCTGCCCGACAGGTAGATCCACCAGGCCATGGTGGCGCCGACGGCGGCGGCGCCGACCGCGATCACGCTGAGCAGGACGGCGCGCGCCAGGCCGCCGGTCTCCTCGGCCGTGCCGAGGGTGGGGGCGAGGAAGTCATGCAGGGGCCCGCCGGTCAGCGCGGCGGCGAGCGCGAGCCCGCCCACGGCGGCCAGGATGCCGAGGATGACCAGCGGGACGGTCATGACCGGCGGCGACTCGTGCGGGTGGCGGCCGGTCGGCCAGCGGGGGCGGCCGAAGAAGGTCAGAAAGAACATGCGGGACATGTAGAAGCCGGTCAGCCCGGCGGTGATGATGCCGAGTGTCCAGCCGAAGTAGCCGACGCCGCTGCCCTTGTCGAAGGCGGCGCCGAGGATCTGGTCCTTGGAGAAGAACCCCGCCAGCGGCGGGATGCCGAGGATGGCCGCCCAGGCGACCAGCGTGGTCCAGAAGGTGATCGGCATGACCGTGCGCAGGCCGCCGAAGCGTTTGATGTCGGTGTCGTCGTCGTTGGCGTGCATCACCGAGCCGGCCCCGAGGAACAGCTGCGCCTTGAAGAAGGCGTGGGTGACCAGGTGGAAGATGCCGGCCGCATAGCCGATCGGCCCGAGCCCGACGGCGATGAACATGTAGCCGAGCTGGGACACAGTCGAGTAGGCGAGGATGCGCTTGATGTCGTCCTGGCCGATGGCGATCACGGCGGCCAGCAGCGCGGTGCAGGCGCCGATCACGACCACGATCGCCGCCGCGGTCGGCGACGCCTCGAACAGCACGTGGGTGCGGGCGACCAGGAACACGCCGGCGGTGACCATGGTGGCCGCGTGGATCAGGGCCGACACGGGGGTGGGGCCGGCCATGGCGTCGGGCAGCCACACGTACAGCGGGATCTGGGCGCTCTTGCCGGTGCAGGCCAGAAACAGCAGCAGCGCGATGGCGGTGGCGGTGGCGGCGCTCATCCTGCCCGCCTGGGCGAAGACCACGCCAAAGTCCAGGCTGCGGAAGGTGGCGAAGATCAGGAACATGGCGACGAGGAAGCCGACGTCGCCGATGCGGTTGGCGATGAAGGCCTTCTTGGCCGCCGGCGGCACGTCCTTCTGGTTGAACCAGAAGCCGATCAGCAGGTACGAGCAGAGCCCGACGCCCTCCCAGCCGAGGAACATGACCACGAAGTTCTGGGCGAGCACGAGCGTCAGCATGGCGGCGATGAACAGGTTCAGCCAGGCGAAGTAGGTGGCCGGCCGGACGTCGTGGGCCATGTAGCCGATCGAGTACAGGTGGATGAGGGAGCCGACGCCGGTGACGACCAGGGCCAGGGTGGCCGACAGCGGGTCGAAGCGCAGGTCGAACGGCACCCGCAGGCTGCCGGAGGCGATCCACTGGTAGCCGCGCAGGATCTCGGTGCGCGCGTCGGCGGGGTGGGACAGCAGCGAGGCGAGCGCGGCGACGGCGAGCGCGAAGGCGGCCGCCACCAGCAGGGTGGCCAGCCACCCGGCGGCCAGGCGCAGGCGGCGGGCGAACAGCGTGTTGACGGCGAAGCCCGCCAGCGGCAGGACGGGCAGCAGCCAGATCAGGCGGACGGGGCCGGTCGCGGGCAGGGTCAGCTCACCCCTTGAGCAGGTTGACGTCGTCGACGCTGGTCGACGAGCGCTTGCGGAAGATGGCGACGAGGATGCCGAGCCCGATGACGACCTCGGCGGCGGCGACCACCATCACGAAGAAGGCCAGGACCTGGCCGTCCAGCGAGCCGTTCATGCGCCCGAAGGCGAGGAACGACAGGTTGACGGCGTTGAGCATGAGCTCGATGCACATGAACACGACGATGGCGTTGCGCCGGATCAGCACCCCGGCGACGCCGATGGTGAACAGCACCGCCGACAGCAGCAGGTACCAGCTTGCGTGGACGGTCATCGCCAGCGCTTCCCCAGGATCAACGCGCCCACCCCGGCGACCAGCAGCAGCAGCCCGACCGCCTCGAACGCGAACGTGTAGCGGGTGAACAGCAGCAGGCCGACCGCGCGGACGTTGTCGCCACGGTTGGCCGCGACCAGGCCGACGTCCTTGGTGGACAGCACGCCGGCGGTGATGGCGCCGACGATCCCGGCCAGCAGCAGCACACCGAGGACGGCGGCGGCCGGCCGCTGGCCGGTGATGGTCTCGCGCAGGATCTCCTCGCGGCCGACGCCGAGCAGCATGAGCACGAACAAAAACAGCACCATGATGGCGCCCGCGTAGACGATCACCTGCACGGCGGCCAGAAACACGCCCTGCAGCAGCAGGTAGAACACGGCCAGGCAGAAGAAGTTGACCACCAGCAGCAGCGCCGCGTAGACGGCGTTGCGGTTGAACACCATGCCGAGCGCGGTCGCAACGGCGACGACCGACAGGATGACGAACAGGACCAGCTCGGTCCGCTGGGACGGGGTGGTGGCGGCCAGCAGCGCGCTCATCGGCGGATCGCCTCGCTCATCGGGGGACCGTCTCCTCGGCCGGGAGGTCGCGGTCGGCCTGCCTGGGCTGCCCGCCCGCAAGCAGCGCCCACACCGGCTCGACCGACTCCTGGGAGACCGACGCCTGGGGGCCGTAGCGGGCGATGCGCGGCGTGGCGCCGGCCGGGTCGGTGTGCGGCGGCGGCGTGGCGCCGGCCGGCACGGGCGCCAGCAGCTGCGGCTTGTCGTACACCAGCTCGTCGCGGGTGTCGGCCGACAGCTCGTACTCGTTGCTCATCGTCAGCGCCCGGGTCGGGCACGCCTCGATGCACAGCCCGCAGAAGATGCAGCGGTTGTAGTTGATCTGGTAGATGGCGGCGTAGCGCTCCCCGGGGGAGTAGCGCGCCTCGGGGGTGTTGTCGGCGCCCTGCACGTAGATGGCGTCGGCCGGGCAGGCGTAGGCGCACAGCTCGCAGCCGACGCAGCGCTCCAGGCCGTCGTCGTGCCGGTTGAGCACGTGGCGGCCGTGGAAGCGGGGAGAGGTGGGGCGCTTCTGCTCGGGGTACTGGATGGTGTTCGGCTTCCGGAACATGCTCCGGAAGGTGACGCCCAGGCCCTTCGGGATCTCGAACATCTACGGGGCCGTCCCTTCGGCGGTGCGGGTGCGGTCGGGTGTCTTGGGCCGGGACGCCGGCAGCAGCAGCGAGATGAGCAGCAGCCCGGCGAGCACGGCGGCGGCGATGAACAGGTTGCGCCGGTTCACGTTCACCACCAGCACGACGGCGGTCACCGCGATCCAGACGACCGCGATCGGCAGCAGCACCTTCCAGCCGAACGCCATGAGCCGGTCGTAGCGCAGCCGCGGCAGGGTGGCCCGCAGCCAGATGAACAGGAACACGAACGCGAACACCTTGACGACGAACCACAGGATCGGCCACAGCCACACCAGCCAGGTCGGGTGGTGGAAGATGGGGCCGTCGGGGCCGCCGAGGAACAGGGTCGTCGCCACCGCCGACACGGTGATGATGTTCAGGTACTCGGCCAGGTAGAACAGCGCGAACTTCAGGCCCGAGTACTCGGTGTGGTAGCCGCCGACCAGCTCCGACTCGGCCTCGGGCAGGTCGAACGGGGCCCGGTTGGTCTCGGCGAGGCCGGCCAGCAGGAACACGCAGAACGCGGGGAACTGGGGGATGATGTACCAGCGGGGCAGGAACCCCCACAGCGGGCTGCCGGACTGGGCCTCGACGATCTTGGCCGCCGACAGCGAGCCCGCGTACATGAACACGCCGACCAGCGACAGGCCCTGGGCGAGCTCGTAGCTGACCATCTGGGCGCTGGAGCGCACCCCGCCGAGCAGCGGGTAGTTGGAGCCCGACGCCCAGCCGGCCAGCACGATCCCGTACACCTGCAGGCTGGCCATGGCCAGCACGAACAGCAGGCCCACGTTGAGGTCGGCGATCTGGGCGCGCTGGCTGCCGAAGAAGCGGCCGAACGGGATCACCGAGACGGCCAGGAAGGCGGGCACCATCATCAGCACCGGCGCGATCCCGTACAGGATCCGGTCGGCGTTGGTGGGCCGGATGTCCTCCTTGAAGAACAGCTTGATGCCGTCGGCCAGGGTCTGCATGACCCCGAACGGCCCGACCCGGTTGGGGCCGATGCGGGTCTGCATGAAGGCCACGATCCGACGCTCGATCCACACGGTCAGCAGCACGGCCACCATCAGGAAGGCGAACACGCCGACGACCTTGACCACGATGATGAACAGGTTCCACCACATCAGGCCGCCGCCTCCTCGGCCGCTCTGAGCTCGACGCGCAGGGCGGGCGCCGCGCCGGCATCGCTGTGGGGTTCGGTACGGATTCGGTGGTGAGTGCGGGCGACGTGAATCTGTGGGCCGACGCTGCCGCGGCGGGTCTCG
>JBIOYL010000136.1:0-2384 GCA_044870185.1 Actinomycetes bacterium
GTTGAACAGGTTGCGGCCCGACTCCCACAGCTGCCGGTTCCGCTGACCTTTCGGGGCGGCGGCGACCCGGGCCAGCTCTGCTGCCAGCGCCGCTCGCCCATAGCGGTTGCCTATGCCGTCGCTGGCCGGGAGGAGAGCGGCTGGGGCAGCTGGCCGGTCATGCTGCCAAGACTCCAGGCGCTGGCGCAGCGGCGCCGGCACCGCAGGGACCGGCACCGCCAGGCCGCGGCCGGGCACGAACTGGTAGGGGTGGCCGGAGGCATGGCGGCTGGGCGGGGCGACCACATAGCCACCGCGGCCCCGCCAGTCCACATGCTCCAGGCCGACGGGTCGGTTGTTGCCGAGGCCGGTGGGGGCCAGGTAGTAGTGCCAGCCACCGCCACCGGTGCGGACCAGCGGCCCCGAACTGGCGAGGCCATGCTCGGCGGCGAACGCCCGGATGGCGGCCTGGCCCGTGGGGCCGTCGACGTCCAAGACGTCGAAGCGGTGGCCGGTGGCCAGGCCGATGTTGGCCTGTGGTCGCTGGGTCCACCAGGCCAGGATGCGGGCCCGGTTGGTGGTGGCCTGGGTGAGGCCGTGGGGGACCAGGCTGCCCAGCGGGTGTTTGCCGACCTGGGCGCAGGCTCGGTCGCCGCACGAGCAGCCGGTCGGCCACGCCGGGCCGATCGCCTCCCGGTCGGCGACGGTGCGGCGATCCAGCTGGGGGACCGGGTAGTGCAGGGGCAGCACCGGGATCCCGCGGGACGCATAGGCGAGGGCGGCGTCGCGCAGCCGCACGCCGGGCCGGCTCATGCCGGTCCCTCGGTGGCTGGCCGACGCTGGCGTTGCAGGAAGGCGGCGGCGCTGCTGCGGCCACAGCCGGCCGCCTCGGCCAGCGCGCGGGCCGTCCACGGCCGCCCGTCCGGCCGGCCCTGGGTGTAGCTGGCCTGGAGCCGTCCACCTACCCTGCCAAGGGCGTCGACCGGGGCGGGGGTCCGGGCGGACAGCTCCCCGACGGCGGTAGCGTCGGCCACAGACGTGCGGGCCGACAGCTCCCAACGGCGGCGGTGGCTGGGGCGGCCGGGGTGTCGGCGCGGCAGACGGTGATGCTGGTGGCCGGCCGGCCGGTGGGGGTGGCCGGCGTGGCCGGGATGGGTGGGGTGGCCAGCCGGGTGACCTCACCGGCGTCGCCTTTGAGGCCTTCCAGCATGGCCAGCACGGCCAGTGGAATGGCCGCCGCGATGGCTTGGGCGACCAGGTGGGGCTTGGCGTGGGCGACGTTGCCGCCGATCGAGGCCAGCGTGCCGCAGCCAACCAGCAGCCAGCCGTAGCCGGCCCCGGGGGCGCCGCGGCGGGAGCGGCTGACGATCCGGACCATGCCGTAGATGGCCGGCCCGTCGGCCACCACGGGCACCGCGGCCGCCTGCCACCATGAGTAGCCGGCCTGGCGGCCCAGCGCGTACAGCGAGGTGGCCGACACCGCATACGAGCACAGCGCGATCACCACCGCCACGGCCACCCCCAGCTGCAGGGTGAGCCGGTCCAGCCTGGACACCCGCCCGGACGCTGGACACGGCGGATCAGACGGCAAGCTGTTCGGGTGGCCATCGGGCCGGGCCGGTCTGGCGCCGTTGCGGTAGGGGTTGGGCTGGTCACCGCGCACCGTCGGCCTCCCACGCGGATGCCTGCCGCTGCAGGTCGTGCTGGACGTCGGCGACCAGGTCGCGGGCGCGGTCCAGGCCGCGGCTGACCTGTTGCAGGGTGGCGGGGTGCTTGAGCTGGTCGGCGTGGGCGCCCAGCCAGGCCAGCACCCGGGCCAGCTCGCCGCGGCGCCACTTCGCCTGGCGGGCCAGCAGCGGCGCGGCGTGCCCCCACCGCCACTGCTCGACGGCCAGCTCCTCGCCCGCCTCGGTGGACGGGTAGTCGCGGGTGCCGCGCCAGCCGCACGCGCAGCCGGCCACCAAGGCTGTGAACTCGCGGGTGGCGGAGGACCAGATCGAGGTGAGGGTGCCGTCGGGCAGGCGCCGCAGGGCCACGCCCTCGTGGTCGTACAGGCCGTCGCAGATCACGCCCATCTAGGCCGCCACCTCCCCATCCCCCTGAGCGGCTGGCTGGCCGAGCGGCTCGACCTCGGCCAGCGCCGGCACACCGCTGGGCGCCTGGGCGGCCGGGGTGACGGTCGCGGTGGCCAGCCGGGACAGGCGGGGGAGCGGAACCAGGGCCGCAGCCGCAGGCGCACCGGCGGCAGGTGCCCGTAGACCAGCACCGCCCGGCGCGGCTTGAGCTGCCGCAGTGCCTCCACCGGCAGCAACCGCCGGTAGGCGACCGACTCGGTGTGGGACTGGCGGCCGTCCCCAGAGGTCTCGGCGGTGTGGGTGATGGCCTGGTCGCCGATCAGCTTGCTG
>JBIOYL010000137.1:0-4471 GCA_044870185.1 Actinomycetes bacterium
CGGGCACACCTGCACACCGAGCGCAGGCGAGGCCGGTCCGCCCCTTCGTGGCGAGCTTCGCCGGCTTCCGGCGTCGGGTGCATCGGCTTCCCCGCGCGGGCGGGACGTGGTGGTGGTGCGGCAACGATCGATGCTCCGACCGGCTCGGACCCGACCACGGTCGAATGCGCGCAGAGGAGGGCCCTGAGGGCGCCACGCCCTTGAGGTTCTGAGGCGGCACGCCCCGAGCGCTCCCTCACGCCATGGCGTGGGCGAGCTTGCGGACCGATGGGAGCATCGGCGCGTGCTCGGGCTCCGGCGCGGTCGCCGGTCCCCGGCCGGGCCTGCCGATCGGCAGTGGCGTGTGCGAGAGGATGCGGGGCAGGACGAAGGCCCCGGCGGTCGCCGCGCCGGCGGCGGCGGCGCTGATGCCCCAGCCGACCGGCCCCAGGGGCCGGCAGCCGAAGAAGTGTGACAGCCCTGGCGTCTGCACCACGCCGGCCAACAGCGCCGCCGAGCCGAGGCCGACGGCGAGCACCACCGGATCCCTTCCGCCCACCAGCAGCGTCTGGCCGAGCTGCGCCCCCACCAGCGCGGTCATGGCCACCGTGCTGGCGTGGGCGCGGGTGCCCGTGGCCCGGGCCGCGAGCCACGCACCCGTCGCGCCGCTCGCGGTCATGGCCCCGCGCCAGGCGACGTCGCGCACGAGCGGCCCGCCGAGCGACGCCTCCGGCCCCTCCCGCAACAGCTGCTCGGGGGAGGGGCGCCGCGGCTGGCGGACGGCGATGGCCATCGCCGGCGCGGTGTCGGTGAGCAGGTTCACCAGCAGGAGCTGGCGGGCGTTGAGGGGTGGCTGGCCCCCGCCGGCAACCGCGCCGGCGACCGTGAACGCGATCTCCCCGACGTTGCCGCCGACCAGGATGGCGGCTGCCTCCCGCGTCGACGCCCACAGGGCGCGGCCCTCCAGGAGCACCTCCACCAGCGTCTCGACGCGGTCGTCCACCACGACGAGGTCGGCGGCTGCCCGGCTGGCCGGGGTGCTGCGCTCGCCGAACGCGATGCCGACGTCGGCCAGGCGGATGGCCTGGGCGTCGTTGGCGCCGTCGCCGGTCATGGCCACCACGCGGCCGGCCTGCTGCAGGGCCCGCACGATGCGCACCTTGTGGAAGGGGGCGACCCGCGCGAACACCGCCACCCGGGGCAGGACCGCCGCCAGCTCGTCGTCGCCGAGCGCGTCGAGCTCCGGCCCGGTCATGATCGCCTTGCCGTTGACGAGGCCGAGCTTGGAGGCGATGGTCTCTGCCGTGCTGCGATGGTCGCCGGTGATCATCATCACGTCGATGCCGGCGCGCTGCAGGTCACCGACGGCCGCCGCCGCCGAGGGGCGGACCGGGTCGCTGTAGGCGAGGAAGCCGAGGAACGTGAGCCCGTCGACCAGGTCCTCGTCGAGGGCCGTTCCCGGCGGGACGACACCCTCGGCGACGGCGAGGACCCGCAGCCCGCGCCTGGCCAGGCGGTGCGCCTCGCCCGTCAGCCGCCGTCGCTGCGTCGCGGTCAGGCGGACCGGCCGCCGGCCGTCGTACCGGGTTGCGGAGCGGGCAAGCACCACCTCCGGCGCGCCTTTGACGGCGAGCAGCGCCGTGCCCTCGCCGGCGCCGAGCACGGCGCCGAGCACGGCATGGAAGCCGCGGCCCGGCTCGAACGGCAGCTCCGCCAGGCGCCGCCAGCCGGCGACACCGGGGTCGGCAGCGACGCCGGCCGTACCGGCGCTCTCGACCAGGGCCCGGTCCTCCCCGTGCACCAGGTCCTCGGCGGAGGTGTCGGGGATGGCCCGCAGGCCGGTGGCCAGGAGGTGGCGGGCTGGGGGGGTGAGGTCGTGGCCGTCCACGGTGGTCTCGGTGGTCCCGTCCGACACGGCCACCAGGGCGATGCGTCCCTCGGTCAGCGTGCCGGTCTTGTCCAGGCAGGCGACGTTGACGCGTCCGAGCGCCTCGACGGCCCGGCGGGAGCGGACCAGCGCGCCCCGGTCCGCCAGGCGCCGCGCCGCGCTGAGCTGGGCGACGGTGGCCAGCAGCGGGAGCCCTTCCGGCACGGCGGCGGCGGCCAGCGCCACGCCCGACTCGACCACCTCCCGCAGCGGCAGCCCCCGCAGTGCGGCCAGGGCGCCCAGCACGCCGCCGCTGCCCACGGCGACGGGTCCGGCCAGCGAGGTGAGCGACTGCAGCCGCGCCTCGACCCCGTTGCGGGGGGGCTCGAGCTGGGGGAGGCGGTCGCTGCGCCGCGCCTCGGTCTGCGACCCGGTGGCCACGACCACGGCGGTGGCCTCCCCCGCGGCGACCGCGGCGCCCTCGTAGAGCATGGAGGTCCGGTCCGCGATGGCCGGGGCGAACGACGCCGCGGCGGCCTTCGGCACGGGCAGCGACTCGCCGGTCAGGGCCGACTCGTCCACCTCGAGGGCGGTGGCCTCCAGGATCCGGCAGTCGGCCGGGACGCTCTCTCCGGCTCGGAGTCGGACGACGTCGCCGGGGACCAGGCTGGCGGCGTCGACCTCGCGTTCCGCGCCGCCGCGCCGGACCAGGACGCCCTGCGTGGACGTGGCCTCCAGGCGCTGGATGGCGTGCTCGGCCCGGTGCTGCTCGACCCCTCCGATCAGCGCGTTCAGGAGCATGATGCTGGCGACCAGGCCGGCGTCGGTCACCGAGCCGACCGCGGCGGCGAGCCCGGCTCCCCCAGCCAGGATCGGGGTGAGCGGGTTGAGCAGCTCGGCGGTCACCGACCGTGCCAGCAGCAGCACGCCAGGGGTCGGCCGGGTCTCCGGCGGCCTGCGGAGCGCCGCCTCCTGCTCGGAGAGCCCGTCCGCAGCGGTACGCAGCCGCACCAGCGCCTCCGACGGGTCGAGCTCGTACCAGGGCACGGCCTCCTGCCAGACGGGCAGCGGACGCCGTGCCAGCCAGATCGCCGCCCGGGTCCCGTTGGCCAACGCCACCGCCGCCGCCGTGTTCACCACGTTCATCGTGCGCTGGCCGGCCTGTGACGGCAGGCCCAGCAGCCCGGCCACGGCGCCGGCCCCGGAGCCGGTCGCGGACACGACCACGCTCTGGCGGCTGACCTGACGGGCCGCAGCGCACGCCTGGACCAGCACATAGGCATGGCTGAGGTCGTCGTCCTCGGCGAGCAGGTCGGCGCCCCACGGCGGCGGCTCCGATTCCCGGCGCAGGCCCAGCGCGACGTCGGCGGCGGCCAGGCCCGGAGCGCCGCCGCTTGCGACCAGGAGGACCACGCTGCCGCGGCGCTGGAGGGACTGGATGGCCCTCGGGAGACGAGCCCCGTTCGGCACGACCCGGTCGGGTCGCAGCCTGGCCGCCCGGCCGGCCTGGCCGGCGGCGACGACGACCTGTAGGTCGGCGAGCCGGGCCGTGGCCACCAGCTCCTCGGCGCCCGCACGCAGCGCCGGCTCGGCGCCGGCCAGCGCCACCAGCCGGCCCCGGTGGGCCAGGCCGAGCAGCACGCCCCGCTTGGCCATCCGGCCTGCCAGGCGCTTGTGCCCGGCCGGCGCCTCCAGGCCGAGGGCGTCCAGGGGCGCCAGGGTCCAGCCGCCGTGGCGACGGCGGGCTGTGGGGTGCCCACGGTCGAACAGGCGCCGTGCCAGCCGCTCGGGGTCCTCGGAGTCGGCCGACGCCACCGGCACCACGCCGGTCAGCTCGAACTCGTCCCGCAGCAGCAGGTCGGCGTCGAAGACGGCGCAGTTCACCCGGTCCAGCAGCCGGAGGCAGTCGGGGTCGAGCGGGAGGATGCCGCGGGAGACCAGGACACGGCCCAGGTGCGCCGCGAACCCTTCCCGGCCGTAGCGTGCCGCCTTGGGCAGCCCCGCCTGGAGCATCGCCGTGGTCCGCTGGACGCTGCGGGTGGTCGCCAGAGTCAAGGCCGATCCGCCGAGCGAGGCGAGCAGCGCCCCGTCGGCGTAGGTCTCGATGGGACCTCGTGGCGTGCGGACGGGGCGGTGGGCGATGTGCGCCGGTGCCTTCGGATGGCCGGAGGGCTCCGCCCAGAGCGCGGCCTCACGGTCGAGCCAACGGCGCCGTCGCGCGGTCGCCTCGGCGAGCAGGGTCGCCCGGTGCCCGATGTCCACGATCGGGCCGATGGGGGAGCCGGCGAGACCCTGCGCGAGGCCGTTGCCCACCGCCAGGGCGACCTCCGCCGGGGTGGTCCCCATGACGTGCTCCACCAGCCGGCGCACCCTGGGCGCGTGCTCCAGCACCGACAGTGCGCTGGCCGCGTAGCCCATGCCCGGGATCGGGCGGAGCCTGGCCGCCCGCTGCACGGTCGCGACGCCAAGGCCGGCGGCGGCGCCGCCGATCTCGGCGACGCCCCGCACGATCGGCTCGATGTCGGCCGGATGCGACCCGCGGGCGGCGCCGAACGGCTCGGTGTGGACGCCGAACTCCTCCTCGACGGACTCCACGGAGTCGACCAGGTCCTCCACCGGGGCCGC